>JALSRQ010000132.1 GCA_026984675.1 Thermaceae bacterium | reverse complement strand
TGGTCGAGTACGGCGGCGGCGACGCCGCGGCCTGCGCCAGCCAGAGCGCTTACTACGCAAACATTTTGATCGACAGCTCGGGGAATGCCTCCAGCCAGTACCTCAAGATCAAGGACGGCACCGTTCGTAAAAGCCGCCACTACGGCATCGTGATCCCGAACACCGCCACCACCGACTTCACCCACGTGACCTATTCCGACAACACCGACGGGAATACGATCACCGAGCACTACTGAACCCCCGGCGGCCCCGGGCTAGAGTGGGAGGGTGGAGGCGCTCGAGGACCTCGTCCTTCCCCCCGGGGCCGCCACCCCCTACCTCGGCCTGCTGGCGTCGGGGCTTTTGGGGATGGCCGGGCGCTACGAGTTCGCCGTCCTCCTGGCCCTCTTCTTCGGGCTGCGGCTGGCCTGGCCCCGGGCCTTCGCCCTGGAGCTCGACCCCCTGGGGTTTTCCTACCGCCCCTTCCTCCACCGCCGCCGCTTCGCCTGGCGGAGGGTGAAGGGGTTTCGGGTGCGGCGGTTTCGCCTTCTCGGGGTGGTCTTCTTCCGCAGTGTGGTCTTCGAGACCGAGGACGGCGGGATCCACGCCCTCCCCGAGGGCTACCGCCTCGGCCCCGAGCGGCTCGCCGCCTTTCTAAACGAGTACCGGGCCACCGCGCTGGGGATGGCCCCGGGCGTAAACTAGGTCCGTGACGTTCGCCGTTTGGGACCTGGGGCTTCGCCCCTACCGCGAGGCCTGGGACCTCCAGAAGCGGGTCCACGCCGAGGTGGCGGCGGGGAAGCGCCCCCCCACCCTGCTCCTGGTCGAGCACCCCCGGGTGATCACCCTGGGGCGCAAGGCGACCGGCGAGAACCTGCTCTTTTCCGAGGCCTGGTACCGGGCGCGGGGGTTCGAGGTCTACTGGGTCGAGCGGGGGGGCGACGTCACCTACCACGGCCCGGGGCAGCTGGTCGGCTACCCGATCTTCCCGGTCGACCGCCGGGTGCGGGATTTTTTGAGGAAGCTCGAGGCCGCCATCGTGCGGGTGGCCGCCAGTTACGGCATCGAGGCCTACGCCACCCCCGGCTACGCCGGGGTCTGGGTGGGGGACGAGAAGCTCGCCGCCTTCGGGGTGGCGGTCAAGGAGGGGGTGGCGATGCACGGCTTCGCCCTCAACGTCAACACCCGCCTGGAGGACTTCTCGGTCATCGTCCCCTGCGGCATCCGCGACAAGGGCGTCACCAGCCTGCAGAAGCTGCTGGGCCGGACGCTGGCCATGGACGAGGTCAAGGCCCGGGTGGTCGGGGCCCTGAGGGAGGTCTTCGGTGAAGTACGTGGAGCGGGGGATCAAGCGGAAGAACGCGCCGCCGCCGGACCGCAAGAAGCCTGACTGGCTCAAGGTCGGCCTGCCCAGCGGGCCGAGCGTGGCCCGGCTCCAGCGGCTGGTCGGCGAGCTCGGGCTCCACACCGTCTGCCAGGAGGCGCTCTGCCCCAACCTCGGCGAGTGCTGGGGCCACGGCACCATGACGGTGATGATCCTGGGCGAGGTCTGCACCCGGGCCTGCAAGTTCTGCGCCGTGCACACCGGCCACCCCGGCGGCCGGGTCGACCCCACCGAGCCCCAGCGGGTGGCCGAGGCGGTGCGGCGGCTTGGGCTCGGCTACGTGGTGCTGACCAGCGTCGACCGCGACGACCTCCCCGACGGGGGGGCCGGGCAGTTCGCCGCCACCGTGCGGGCGATCAAGCGGGCGGCGCCGGCCACCCGGGTCGAGGCCCTTACCCCCGACTTCCAGGGTGACCGGAAGGCGGTGGCCACCGTCCTCGAGGCCGGCCTCGACGTCTTCGCCCACAACCTCGAGACCGTCCGCCGGCTCACCCCCCGGGTCCGCGACCCCCGGGCCGGGTACGACCAGAGCCTGGCGGTCCTCGCCTTCGCCCGCGAGTACCGCGAGGAAAAGGGGCTTGACTACCTCACCAAGTCGAGCCTGATGGTGGGGCTCGGCGAGACCGAGGCGGAGATCCGGGAGGCGATGGCCGACCTGCGGGCGGCGGGGGTCGAGGTGCTGACCCTCGGCCAGTACCTCCGGCCCACCAAAAACCACCTCCCGGTGGCCCGCTACGTGCCCCCCGAGGACTTCGCGAAGTACCGCGACTGGGGCTACGCGATGGGGTTTTTGGAGGTCTTCTCGGGGCCCCTGGTGCGAAGCTCCTACCGGGCCGAGCGGGTGTTCCTGGAGGCCCGGGAATGAGCCCGGCGCTGGCCGACCTCTTCGCCCTCCTCGCCTTCTCCGCCACCGGCGTCGTCGCCCACCACCGCGCCCTGCCCCTCGCCGAGTGGGCCCGGGCGGCCTGGCCCTTTCTGCTCGCCTGGGTGCTGGCGGCGCCCTTTACCGGGACCTGGCGACGGCGGGGGCTTAGGCCCCTCCTCCTTACCTGGGCGGTGGCGGTGCCGGCGGGGGTGTTGGTGCGCTTTCTGGCCTACGCCGAGCCGCTCAGCTGGGGGCGGCTCGCCTTCTTCCTGACCAGCCTGGCTTTTAGCCTGCCGTATCTGATCTTCTTCCGGTTTCTAGCCGGGGACTACCGAAGGGAGGCGGTGCCGTGAGGGTGGGTTGGATCGGACTCGGGGCCATGGGCTGGCCGATGGCCAAAAACCTCAAGGAGGCCGGGCACGAGGTGCTCGTCCACAACCGCACCGAGGCCAAGGCGCGGGCCCACGCCGAGGCCTACGGGACCCGGGCGGTGCCCCTGGAGGCGGTGGCCGAGGCCGAGGCGATCTTCAGCTGCCTGCCCACCTCCGAGGAGGTGGCCGCGGTGGTCGAGGCGCTGCTTCCTCACCTCCGCGAAGGGACGCTCTGGATCGACTGCACCTCCGGCGAGCCGGAGAAGAGCCGGGCGATCGCCGAGCGGCTCTCCGGGCGGGGGGTCGCCTTCCTCGACGCCCCGGTCTCGGGCGGCACCGCCGGGGCCGAGGCCGGCACCCTGGCGGTCATGGTCGGCGGCGACCCGGCCGCCTTCGAGCGGGCCCGGCCGCTTTTGGAGGCGGTGGGCCGCCGCGTCGTCCACGTCGGCCCGGTGGGGGCCGGCCACGCGGTGAAGGCGGTGAACAACACCCTGCTGGCGGCCAACCTCTGGGCCGCCGCCGAGGGGCTTTTGGCCCTGGTCAAGGAGGGGGTGCCGGCGGGGCTGGCCCTTGAGGTCCTCAACGCCAGCTCGGGCCGGAGCTTCGCCACCGAGGAGCTGATCCCCAACCGGGTGCTGGACCGCAGCTTCCCCCTTACCTTCAAGCTCGGGCTGCTGGCCAAGGACGTGCGGATCGGCGCCCGGGTGGTCGAGGGGGCCGGGGTCCCCAGCCCGCTCTTCCACCTGGTGCGCGAGCTCTACCAGCTCGCCGCCCGCGAGCTCGGCGAGGAGGCCGACCACGTCGAGGCGGTCAAGGTGGTCGAGGGCTGGGCCGGGGAGGCGATCCGATGAGGGGGGCGCGGGTGGTGGTGGCCGGGGCCGGCGGGGACCTCGCGCTGGCCTTCCTCGAGGCCCTGGCCGAGGCCGGGGTCGAGCCGATCCTGGTGGGGCGGAACGCCGAGGCGCTCACCGAGCGGGCCGATCGCTTCGGGGCCCGCTCCTACGTGGCCGACCTCGCCGACCCCCTCTCCACCGAGGCGCTGGCCGAGGCGGTGGGGCCGGTGGACGGCGCGATCCACCTCGCCGGGGCCTTTGCCGCCGCCCCGGTGCGGGCGACCGACCCCGCCCTCTACCACCGGATGATCGAGGCCAACCTGAGCTCCCTCTTCTTCCTGGCCCGGGCGCTTTTGCCCGGCCTGGCCGAGCGGGAGGGCTTCTTGGTGGGGGTTTCGGCGGCCGCCGGCTGGAATCGGGGCGGGCGGAACCTGGGGGCCTACGCCGCCGCCAAGGCCGGGGTCCTGGCCCTTTTGGGCTCGATCCGGGCCGAGGAGCCCCGGGTGCGGGTGCTGGCCCTGGTGCCGATGGCGGCGATCGACACCCCGAGAAACCGCCGGGCGATGCCGGAGGCCGACCCCTCGAAGTGGATCCGCCCCGAGGCCCTGGCCCGGGCGGCGCTCCATGCCCTCTCCCTTTCCGGCGGGCGGGTCTTCGAGCTGCCGGTGTACCCCCCGGGGGCCTAAGATGGGGGCAGGAGGCGAACGAGATGCTACGCGTGCTGGCCTACACCATCCATAAGGACCTCGAGCGCGGCGGCCCCAACGAGGAACTCCACATGACCCTCGACCACCTGGGCGGGGATAGGAGAAAGCAGGTCGACCTCCTGATCGAGACCGACCTGCAGAACCGACCGGTGAAGAGGGAGCTCCTCGCCCGCATGGAGCGGGGCGAGGGCAACGTCCTCGCCCTCGGCCACCTCCACCACCTCTTCGACTCGCTGGCCGAGCTCAAGGACGTCTACTACCGGATCATGCGACCCCACGGCATCGCCCTGGTCTCCTGGGGGGCCGGCCTCGACACCCGCAACCCCCGGGGGGTGGGCTCGGAGCGCACGCTGGAGGAGTTCCTGGCGCTCGCCAAGCTGGTGCAGCCGGCTGAGTAGGGGCCTGGGGCGGTGGGCAGACCCGGGCCAGAGCCGGGCGACCCCGCGGCTTGGTCCTATTGCGGGCCTCAGGAATACACCGCGAAGCCGTAGGGGCCGAGCACCGGCCCCTCGCCAAAGCGGGGGGCGCCCCGCTCGGGGAGGGGAACCGGATCGGGGCCGACGTTGACGTAGAAGCGGTGGCCGTCGCGCCGGGCGGCGAAGACCCGGGGGTCGACCTCGAGGACCGCGTGGGGGGCCAGGGGGTCGGCCCGCACCGCCCGGAAGAGCGCCCCCATCCCCGCCAGCACCCGGGCGAAGCGGTGACCGGGGTCGGCGAGGGCGGCCTCGAGCTCGGCGAGGGCGAACTTCCGGCGGTTGAGCCGCCGCTTGATGCCGCTCTCCCGAAAGCCCTGGTGCCAGGAGGGGGTGCCGAGGAGGGAGTGGAAGTAGACCGCCGGCAGCCCGGCGAGGGCGAGGAGGATCAGGTGGGAGCCGAGGTGGCGGCGGAGCCCCACCGCCTCGTCCTCCCCGGGCGGGTTCAGGGCGTCCCACCAGGTGAGGTTGAGCTCGTAGGGGAGCTCCCGGTCGCCGGCCCGGCGGTAGCCGACCTCGCCGCCGTGGGCCCGGGCCCGCTCCACCAGCCGGGCGACCTCGGCCTCGGGGACGAGCCCCTCCAGGGGCCGGAGGCCGATGCCGTCGTGGGAGGCCAGGAAGTTGAGGAAGGCGGTGCGGGGCGAGGGGGGCCGGATTTCCGCCGCCCAGGCCGAGAGCCGGGTGGCGTCGCCGGTGGCGTAGGCGTGGAGGACCAGCGGGGGGAGGGCGAAGTTGTAGACCAGCTGGGCCTCGTGGTAGCCGTCGCCGAAGTAGGCGACGTTCTCGGCGTGGGGGACGTTGGTCTCGGTGACCAGCTTGGCCCGGGGGGCGGCCAGGTCGAGGGCGGCCCGGAAGGCCCGCACCAGGGCGTGGGTCTCGGGCTCGTGGATCGAGGGGCGGCCGGGGGCCTTCCACAGAAAGCCCACCGCGTCGAGGCGGAGGAACTCGGCCCCCTGGTCGAGGAAGAACAGGAGGACCTCGAGGACCGCCCGGAAGACCCGGGGATTACGGTAGTCGAGGTCGACCTGGTCGGGGCCGAAGGTAGTCCAAAACCGCCGCCCGGCGATCTCGGTGAAGAGCGGGGTGGTGCGGGGACGGACCACCGCGCCGGTGTCCCAGCCGGGGTCCTCGAGGAAGAACCCCCGGTAGGCCGGGTCCCCCGCCAGCATCGCCGCCAGCCAGCGGCTCTCGGCCGAGGCGTGGTTGATCACCGCGTCGAGCATGAGCCGCCGCTCGCCGGCGAGCGCCCGCACCTCGTCCCAGCCCCCCAGCTCCCGGCGGACGGCGTAGTAGTCGATCACCGCGAAACCGTCGTCGGAGGAGTAGGGGTGGAGGGGCAGGAGGTGGAGGGCCGAGAACCCGTCGGCGTGCCGCCGGATCCAGTCCCGCAGGGTGGCCAGGTGGGGCCGGCCGGGGGCCCTCACCTGGTCGCCGTAGGCGATCAGCATGGCGTCGCCGGGGGCCAGGTCGAGGCGGCCGGTGGCCCCTTGCAGCCGGGGGTGGGCGGCGGCGAAGTTTTGGAGCCGGGGGATCAGGGCCTCGGCGAGGGCGGGCCCGCGGTCGCGGTAGACCCGGGTGAGCTCCCGGCTAAGCCTCGAGGCCGGCGACACCGAAGGCCTCCTTCAGCACCGCCCGGAGCCGGCGGTAGCCGAAGTGGCGCCGGGCCAGGCGGTGGTTGGTCTCGGTCCACTCCCGCCGGAGGGCGGGGTCGGTGAGCAGGCGGTGGGCCCCCTCGGCCACCTCGGGCGGGGTGGGGCGCTCGGGCTCCAGCTCCAGAAAGCGGAACCCCAGGGGGCGGATGTCGTGCCGGTAGACGGGGTAGCGGCCCACCACCACCGGCTTTTTCATCCAGACCGCCTCCAAAAGCGCGTTGCCGAAGCCCTCGTAGCCGCTGGGGTAGGTGACCAGGTCGGCGTGGAGGTAGGCGTCCCAGAGGCTGTAGACCTTGCCCTTCGGTCCCTCGCCCCGGCGCGGCCCGATCGCCGCCCCGGCGAAGCGAAGGTCGACCCGGAGCCGCCGGGCGAGCCCGAGGAGCCGGTCCCGGTAGCGGTAGCCCTCGTCGCCGGCGGGGTGGGAGACCAGCACCACCGGGTCGTGGCCCCGGTGCTGGAGGTGGGCGGCGAGCTCCAGGCTCCGCTCGATCCGCTTGCGGGGCACCACCCGGGTGGGCTGGAGGAGGAGGGGCCGGTCGCCGATCCCCATCCGATCCCGGAAGTCGGCGTTGAAGGCGTCGGGCCCCGGCGGCGGCCGGTCGAAATCCATCACGTTGGGGAGGAGCAGCGAGGCGAGCCCCCTCCGGGAGCGGAGCTCGGCCTGGGCCAGCGAGTTGATGGAAAGCTGCACCGCCCCGGCCGGGGGAAAGCGGTGGGCGAGCAGGGGGCCGACGCGGTTTTTCAAAAACCGCCGCCGTTCCCAGGCGTAGTCGTGGTTGTGGGCGATCGCCGGCACCCCGAGACCCCGCCAGAGCCGGTGGAGGGCGGGGGCGAGGGAAAGGTGCATGGGGATCGCCCAGGCGTTTTGGACCACCAGGACCTCGGGGGAAAAGTCCCCAAGGGCCGCCACCATCGCCCGGTGGAGGTCGAGGGCGGCGCGGGCCACCCGCTCCATCAAGAGGGGGTCCGCCCCCTCCCCGGAGAACGCCGCCTCGGCCAGGGCGCGGGCCTGGGGGTGGGCGAAGTGCATGGCGGGGACCCGGGCCCCCTCCCAACCGGGGTCGAGCTCCCCGGCCAGGGCGAAGACCCGGTGGCCGTCCCGGGTGAGCACCTCGCGGAGCTTTTCGGCCTCGAGGCTCACCCCGTCGAGCCCCGCCAGCCGGGTGGCCGCCACCAGGACCCGCATCTACCCCTTCACCCCGCCGGCGGTCAGCCCGCCCACCAGGTAGCGCTCGAACCAGAAGAAGAGCAGCATCACCGGTACGGTCACGATCACCGCCCCCGCCATCAGATACTGGTACGGCACCTCCTGGCTGTTCAAGGCCACCATCCCCCGGGAGAGGGTGAAGATCTCCGGCGAGTCGAGGAACATGAAGGCGAAGAGGAACTCGTTCCAGGCGATCATGAAGACGTAGAGCCCGACCGAGGCCAGGGCCGGCAGGCTAAGCGGCAGGGTCACCCGCCAGATCACCTCGAACCGGCTGCAGCCGTCGATCAGCCCGGCCTCCTCGAGGCTCGCCGGGATGGTCTCGAAGTAGCTCCGGAGCATGTAGAGGGCCACCGGCAGGGTCTGGGCCAGGTAGACGACGATCAGCCCCGAGAGCGTGTTCCTCAGCCCGAGCAGGGTGAAGATCGCGTAGAGGGGGATCGCCAGCACGATCGCCGGGAACATGTAGGTGAGCAGCACCGCCCGCTCCATCCACCGCCGGCCGGGGAACTCCAGCCGGGCCACCGCGTAGGCCCCCAGCACCGAGAGGAAGAGGGTGAGCAGCATGGTGACGGTGGCCACGTAGGCGGTGTTGGCGATGTAGCGGAGGAAGTGGTAGTCGACCAGGACCGCGCGGTAGCCCTCAAGGAGCCTTCCCAGCCCGGCCGAGAGGGGGATCGAGAGGTCGGCGGGGTTGGCCAGGAACTCGGCCCGGGGCTTGAGGCTCGCGACCAGCATCCCCCAGAAGGGGAAGACCACCACGAAAACGAAGAACACCAGCCCCACCGCCCGGAGCCCCCGCAGCCCGAGCACCTCCCAGGTCTCCCGGTCCGGGGGGTGGAGCTTGAGGTCGCGAAGGGCGTAGCCGGCGAGCACCCCGGTGAGGAGGCCGGCCAGGCCGTCCCAGCCCCGGCCCACCCCCAGCGACTCGGGGAGCAGCACGCCGAGCACGAGCCCCAGCGCCGCCAGGGGGAGGTAGGGCCAGGGCGCCTCCCTTTTCGGCTGGAAACGGGCGGCGACGAGGCCGAGGCCGCCCCCCAGGAGCAGGGGAACGGCCAGGCCGAGCCGGGTGGCCAGCCCGCCAAAGAGGGCCAGCGACAGCGAGAGCGAGGCGTAGACCAGCCCGCCCCCCAACGCTCCGGCCAGGATTCCGATCAGGTAGCCCACGCTAGACCTCCCCCTTGGGCGCGTAGCGGAAGTAGACGGTCAAAAACAGCGCCAGGATGAAAAACAGCACCACCGCCAGCGCCGCCCCCAGCCCCAGGTCGGCCCGGGCGAAGGCGTAGTCGTAGACCTTGATGGTGATGGTCTCGGTGCCGGCGGCGCCGCCGGTGAGCAGGAAGATGTCGTCGAACTTGTTGAAGGTCCAGATGAACCGGAGCAGGAAGAGGGTGGCCAGGATCCCCAGGAGCTGGGGCAGGGTGACGAAGCGGAAGGTGGCCCAGACCCCCGCGCCGTCCACCCGGGCGGCCTCGAAGAGCTCGGCCGGCATCGCCTGCATCCGGGCCAGGATGAAGAGGAAGGCGAAGGGGAAGTACCGCCAGCCCTCGAAGAGGATCACCATGGTGAGGGCGAGGGGGATCCGGAGCTCAAGCCCCAGAAGGTGCACCGGCCAGACCCGCTGGGAGAGGAACGGGATCGGGTTGTGGGCCAGGCCGTACTTGAGCAACAGGGCGTTCACCGTCCCCGCGAAGGGGTCGAGCAAGAAGACCCAGACGAAGGCCACCGCGATCACCGGGGCCACGTAGGGGAAGAGGAAGACCCCCCGCAGGAGGTTCCGCCCGGCGAACCGCACCACCAAAAGCTGGGCGGCGAAGAGCCCCAGCAGGATCGAGAGCCCGGTCCCGAAGATCGTGTAGGCCAGGGTGACCCAGAGCATCGGCCAGAACTCGGGGTCGTGGAAGACCTTGGGGAAGTTGGCCAGGGTGAAGGGCTTGGAGAGCAGGGGGTTGGCCGCCCGGGTGACCGCCTGGGGCCGGGTGCGGCGGGGGTTCGGCCGCCCCGCCTGGAAGTAGGCGGCGGTGGCCTCGAGGCGGAGCCGGAGCACCCGCCGGGTCCCGGGGGGGAGGGCGCCGAGCCGGCAGAAAAGCCGGTCGCCGGTCACCTGGCAGCCCGGGGGCACCGAGACCGGCCGCACCCCGGGGGGCAGGGCGTCGGAAAACCGCACCGCCTGGATCGGGTTCTTGCTCCGGTTCTCCACCCGGTAGGCGACCACCAGCGGGTCGCCGGGCGCCCGGGGTCGGGCCTCGACCCGCTCCACAACCGCCGCCCGGGGAGGGCGGAGGTCGCCGAGTTTTATATCCTTAAACGATATCCAAAAATCCGCGATAACCGGGAAGATCACGATGAGCACGACGATCAGGAAGGTGGGAAGGAGCATGTAGAAGGCGAGCCGCGCTTCCCGGGCCTTGAGGCTTCGTGGCATGGGCCCCCCGGTAAGGGCGGGGCCCGGCGGCCCGGCCGCCGGGCCCCCTTGGGTCTACTTCAGCGCTTCCACCGCGCGCTGCATCTCGGCCGCCGCCTGCTCGGCGGTGAGCTCGCCGTCGAGGTAGCGGCGGACGATCTTGGGGATCACCTTCTCGCCGTAGAGCTTGGCCACCAGGGTGCCGTAGCCGCGCTTGAAGCCCCAGCGGTCGGCGACCTCGAGGCCGGCCAGGATCTTCTTGACCACCTCGGGCGGGTAGATCTCGCCGAGCGGGCGCTTCCGGTCCACCCCGATCTTGAGCGCCGACCAGCCCTTGACGAACCGGTCGGGCTCGGTCGCGGTGCCGCGGCGCACCGGGAACTTGCCCTCGGGGGCCATCGAGAGCCAGTCGAGGTAGGCGTCGGTGAGCAGGAACTTCACGAACTTCTTGGCCGCCGCGGTGTCGGCGTCGGCGGTGATGCCGATGTAGCTGATCTGGGCGTAGGACGCCCCCTTGGGGTTGTAGGGGCCGACCAGCCGGGCCACGAAGCCGGTGCGCTTGGCGAGCTCGTCGGTGGTCGGGTTCTTAAACGCGGTCACCGGCACCGAGTTCCGAAGGCCGGCGAGCTCGTCGAGGATGAACGGCGACCAGATGATCTGGGCGGCCTTGCCGGCCATGTAGAGCTCGCGCGACTGCTTCCAGTAGAGGTTCCCCGGCGGGCTCGCCTCGGCGAGCTTCTTGTAGAACTTCAGGGTGTCGACCATCTGGGGGGTGTTCAGGGTGATGTGACCCTGCTCGTCGACCAGCCGCACCCCGTTGGCCAGGGCGATGTGCTCGAAGACCTGCTGGAAGTAGACCTGGCTGGGGTCGGTGGCGGCCACGAAACCGTACATCTGGGGCGGGTCGTGGAGGGCCTCGATCCCCGCCAGGATGGCGGCGAAGGTCTTGGGCTCGGCCAGGGTGTGGGCCTTGAAGAGGTCCTTACGGTAGAGCAACAGCTGGGTCCAGCCGTCGGTGGGGACGGCGGTGTAGTTGCCCTTGTAGGTGGCGAGTTCCAGCGCCCCCTTGGCGAAGGTGCCCTCGCCCAGCTCCCGGATCACCTCGGTGGCCGCCTCGGTGTCGAGGATGCCCTGGTCGGCCCAGCCCACCGTGTAATCGACCGGGTGGAAGACCAGGTCGGGCAGCTGCCCGGCGGCGTAGGCGGCGGTGATCCGCTCGGCCAGCTGGTTCTCGGTGACCGGCACCACCTTGACCTTGATCCCGGTCTTGGCCTCGAACTTGGCGGCGATCTGCCGCTGGATCTCCATCCGCTTGGGCTGCTCCTCGGTGGTCCAAAGGGTCAGCGTCTGGGCGAACCCAAGCCCCAAGAACACCAGACTTGCCAGTAAACCGATGCCTCTCCTCCTCATACCGTACCTCCTTCGATGTGCTTCACCGACGCGCGGGCCTTGAGCCCGCACGGGAGCACCTGACCCGTGATCGGCCGGCCCCCGACGAGGGCCAGCACCGCCTCCCCGGCGAGGGCGCCGAGGCGCTGGGCGGGTTGTTCCAGGGTGGTGAGGGGGGGGTTCAGGTAGGCGGCGAAGGGCAGGTTGTCGAAGCCCACCACGCTGAGGTCGTCGGGGATGCGCAAGCCGCCCTCGAAGGCCGCCCGGTAGACCCCGAGGGCCATGCGGTCGTTGGCCACGAAGACGGCGGTGAAGCCGCCGGCGGCGAGGAGTTCCCGGGCCGCCCGGTAGCCGCCCTCCTCGCTGAAGTCGCCGGCGACCACCGGCCCCGGCGCCAGCCCGGCCTCGGCCAGGGCCCGCCGGTAACCGGCCTCGCGCTCCCTCCCGGCCCGGCGGAGCCCCCGGACGTGGGCGATTCGGCGGTGGCCGGCCTCGATCAGGTGGCGGGTGGCCCGGTAGGCCCCCCTCTCGTTGTCGATCTGGAAGGTGGGGACCCCGGCCTCGCCCCCCTCCCGCTCGATCAGGACCACCGGCGGGAGCTTGCCGAAGCGGGCCTTCAGGGCCTCGGGGGGCAGCCCCGAGCCCACCAGCACCAGGGCCTCGACCTTGCGGGCGAGCATCTCGTCGAGCAGGGCGGCCTCGCGGCCGGGGTCGCGGCGGCTCTCGGTGGCGATGTAGCCGAAGCCGGCGGCGGCCAGGACGTCGGCCAGCCCCCGCTGCATCTGGCCGTAGAGGGGGCCGGCGGCGTCGGGGATCACCACCCCCACGGTGCGGCTCTTGCCGGTGGCCAGCCCCTGGGCCAGCCGGTCGGGGCGGTAGCCGAGCCGGCGCACCGCCGCGAGCACCCGGGTGCGGGTCTCGGGGGCCACCGGGCCGCCGTTCAGGGCGCGGGAAACCGTGGCCACCGAGACCCCGGCGGCCTCGGCGACTTGGTAGATGGTGACCCGTTCCATGGCGATGTAACCGCTTACATCGCCCAGTCTACCACATCCCCCGCGGACCGCGTCGGGGCTAGGGGTTTTCCGCCGGGGCCTCGGTCTGGAGGCGGACCCCCAGGGTGAGGGCGAGGTCGAGGCGGTCGGCCTTGGGGGTCTCGGGGGTCAGGCTGTAGCTCTGGATCCAGATCGGGTAGGGCAGCTCGGGCAGGCGCACCAGCAGGCGGTAGAGCCGGTCGAAGGGGCCCTTGAGCGCGAGGTCCACCGTGCCCTCGCCGGGGGTGAGGCTTTGGAGCTCGTCCCCGCTCTCCTCGGCCAGCCGGACCAGGGCGCGGTAGAGCTCGGGCAGGCGTTCCTCGGGGAGCGGCCGGGCCTTCTCGGCGGGGGTGGCCCGGGCCGCCTCGAGGCGGCCGATCTCCTCGACCAGGGCGTCCTCCCGGGCCAGGAGGTGGCGCCACTCGAGGTAGGCCCGCCCCAGCCAGCCGGCGGCCAGCACCAGGGTAAGGACCGGCCAGAGCCAGGGGCGGCGCAGGAAGCCCGTCATCGTCGGATCAGGGTGGCCGGCAGCTCGAAGAGCGGCAGGTAGAGGGCGAGCGCCATGCCGAAGACCAGGATCCCGACGATCACCGTGAGCACCGGCTCGATCATCGAGGAGAGCCGCTTGGTGGCGTGCTCGACCTCGCGCTCGAGGTGGTCGGCGGCCTGGTCGATCATGACCTCCAGGTTACCCGACTCCTCGCCGACGCTGACCATGCGGGTGAAGAGGGGGACGAAGACCTCCGGGTGCTTGGCCATCGCCTGGGCGATCCCCTGCCCCTTGGTGACGTCCTCGATCACCTCCTCGACGGTGGCCCGCATGTAGGCGTTGCCGGTGAGGTCGCGGGAGGCCTCGAGGGCGGCCAGCACGTGGACCCCGCTGGCGTAGAGGGTGGCCAGGGTGCGGGCGAAGCGGGCGAGCCCGGTCTTGTGGAGGATCGGCCCGGCCAGCGGCAGGCGGAGGAGGGCGCGGTCCACCGCCAGCGCCCCCCCGGGGGTGCGGTAGTAGGTCCGGAAGGCGTAGCCCAGGGCGGCCAGGCCCAGGAGGATCCAGAGCCAGTCGTGGCGGAGGAAGCCGGAGACCGCCAGGAGGAGCTGGGTGGGCCAGGGCAGGGCCTTGCCGGCGATCGAGTAGATCCGGGCGAAGACCGGGACCACGAAGACGAGCAGGAGGATCACCGCCGCCACCACCACCCCGACCACGAAGGTGGGGTAGAGGAGGGCGGTCTTCACCTTCTGGGTGAGCTCGTAGCTCCGGTCCAGGTACTGGGCGATGCGGCGGAGGGTGACCTCGAGGAACCCCCCCAGCTCGCCGGCGGCGACCAGCCGCACCATCATCGGGGGGAAGGCCTCGGGGTAGTGCCCCATCGCCTCCGAGAGGGACGCCCCCGCCTCCACCCGGGCCCGCACCTCGCGGGCGGCGAAGCGGAGGGTGGGGTGGGGGCTCTCCAGGCTCAGGGTGGTGAGGGCCTGGGCGATCGGGACGCCGGCGGCGATGAGGCTGGCGAACTGCTCGGCGAAGAGCACCAGCTCGGCGATCCCCGGCCGGCGGCGCCGGCCGCCCCGCTCGCGGGTGAGGGAGAGGGGAAAGAGCCCCATCTCCCGGAGCTTGACGCGGGCCTCGCGCAGGGAGCCGGCCTCGAGGTAGCCCTGGTAGACCCGTTCCCCCCGTTCGTCGGTGGCCTGGTAGGCAAACCGCAAGCTAGTCCTCCATCGCCCCGAGCACCCGCATCAGCTCGCTCACCGTGGTCGCCCCCTGGCGCACCAGCTCCAGCCCCACTTCCTTGAGCCCCCGGTGGCCCTGGGCCCGGGCGTGGTCGCGGAGCCGGGTCTCGTTCTCGCCGAGGGCGATCATCCTAAGGATCTCGCGGTCGGGGACGAAGACCTCGTAGACCCCGACCCGGCCCTTGTAGCCGCTGCCCCGGCAGTAGCTGCAGCCCTCGCCCCGGTGCTCCTCGGGGGGCGCCGCCTCCCCCAGGAAGGCCTCCTCCTCGGGGGTGAGCGGCGCCGGCCGGCCGCACTGGGGGCAGACCCGGCGCACCAGCCGCTGGGCCACCGCCCCCACCAGGGTGGAGGCCACCAGGTGGCGCTCGGCCCCCATCTCGACCAGCCGGCTCACGGTGGAGAGGGCGTCGTTGGTGTGCAGGGTGGCCAGCACCAGGTGGCCGGTGAGGGCGGCGCGGAGGGCGGTCTCCAGGGTCTCCCCGTCGCGGATCTCGCCCACCATCACCACGTCGGGGTCGAGCCGCAGCACGGCCCGGAGCACGGTGGCGAAGGTGAGCCCGATCTTGGGCTGGACCGGGATCTGGTTGATCCCCTCGAGGGGAAACTCCACCGGGTCCTCGATGGTGACGAAGTTCTTCTCCGGGGTGTAGAGGTGCTGGAGGGCGGCGTAGAGGGTGGTGGTCTTGCCCGACCCGGTGGGGCCGGTGACGAAGAGGATGCCGTAGGGGTGCCGGAGGAGGCGCTGGAACTTCTCGAACTCGGGGGGCAGCATGCCGAGCTCCTCCAGCCCCAGCCGCACCCCGGTGGGGTAGATGATGCGGAGCACCACCGCCTCGCCCCAGAGCGCCCCCACGCTGGCGATCCGCACCTCCAGCCGCCGGCCCTCGAAGAAGTAGGTGAAGTGGCCGTCCTGGGGGCGGCGCTTCTCGGCGATGTCGAGTCCGGCCAGGACCTTGAAGCGGGCGGCCAGGGGCCCCTCCATCTCCTTGGGCAGGGTGCGGAGGTCGGTCATCACCCCGTCGACCCGCATCCGGACCTTGAGCTCGTGCTCCTCGGGCTCGAGGTGGAGGTCGGAGGCCCGGGCCGCCATCGCCTCCCGGAGGATCGCGTCGGCCAGCTGGACCACCGGGGCCCCCTCGAGGGTGAGGTCGTGCTCGACCACCTCGACCTCGGGGGCGGGGCCCTCCTCCTCGGGGAGTTCCCGGTAGTGGCGGCGGATGGCCTCGAGGATCTCCGAGTCCGGGGCCAGCTTGGGCTCGATCTCCTTGCCGGTTCGGAAGCGGAGCTCGTCGATGAGCCGGAGGTCCGAGGGGCGGGCCATCGCCACCACCAGCCGGTTGCCCTCAAGGCGCAGGGGGAAGACCCGGTGCTCGTGGGCGAAGCGGGGGTCGAGGAGCCTCAGGGCGGCCTCCTCGGGCTCGGCCTCCTTCAGGCTCACCAGCTCGGCCCGCTGCTGGTCGGCGAGCACCTGGGCCAGGGTGGCCTCGTCGAGGAAGCCGCGCCTTAGCAGAATCTGGCCGAGGGGCTCGCGGGTCCGCTCCTGCTCCTTTAGGGCGGCGTCGAGCTGCTCGCGGGTGATCTTGCCGAGGCGGAGCAGGAGCTCACCGAGTCGTGGGGGCAGGGGCACCGCTCACCTCCCAGCGATAGACCCCCTCCTCGCCCTTGGAGAGGGCCTCGAGGCGGGCCTTGAGGCGCTCGGCGAGGTCGAGGGGGGCGTAGGGGTCGAGGGCCTTGCCGGCCAGCGCCACCCCGTCGGGCCCGGCGCTGAAGGACTCCAGCCAGAGCCCCTTGGGGAGCCCCCGGGCGACTTGGGCGAGGAGGGCGGCCCCGGGGCCGGTGGGCAGCGGGGGCTCGGGGTTTTCGACCTCGTCCCGGAGGCGGTCGCGCTGCGCCTCGAGCGTTTGCACCCGCGTTTGCTCGAGGCGGAGCCGGGTTCCGAGCCAGGCGTGGGCGGCCAGGGCGCCGGCGAGGACGAGCGCGCTCAGGAGCAGGGCCCGCTGCTTCTCGGCGGGCATTCCCTCGCCGACGTGGGTTCGCCGGGGTCGGAGGTTGAGGAAGGGGGTCTCCCGGGCCCAGGCGGCCCGCTTGAGGTCCTCGGGGGCCAGGTCGTCCACTAGCTCGGCGGCGGGGAGGCCTTCGAGCCTTGGCGGCTCGGGCAGGCCGAAGACCAGCCCCCGGTCGAGGGGCGGGGTGAGCCCGAAGAGGTGGAGCGAGCGCACCACCTCCTCGACCACCGCGTCGTCATCCGAGGCGACCGGGCGGCTGAGCCGGCGGAACCCCACCAGCCGGCCGCCCTCGAAGACCGCCAGGGTGTGGGCCAGGGCCTCGAGCACGAAGTACCGGAGCTCGGGGCCGAACCGGGCCCGCGCCGCCCGCCAGAGCGCCAGCGGCCAGGGCTCGATCCGCCGGGCCCTGAGGCCGCGGGCAAGCCGCCGGGCGGCGTCGCGGGGGAGGGCGGCGAAGAGCACCCAGACCCGGGCCGGCCCCTCGGGGCGAAGAAGGTCGTAGTCGATCACCAGCTCCTCGTCCCGCCAAAGCGGGCTCCGCTGGGCCTCGGCGAGCACCGCCTCGTCGAGGGGGAACCCCTCCAGCGAGGGAAAGGGGGCGGTGTGCAGGAGGGCGAGCTCAGGGGAGAGGGCGAGGTACACCGGCCCCCGCACCCGGTGGGTCCTGAGACCTTTTTTGAGTTCCTTTAGGAGCCGCTCGAAGTCGGGACGGCCCGCCTCGTCCAGCACCCCCTGGTGTTCCCAGACCCGCCAGGTGTGGGTGAGCAAGAAGACGTGGGTGGGGGTGCAGAGGATTTCGGCCATGGCCCTGGGTATTCAGTGTACCAAGCAAAAATGGGCCGGCTTTCGCCGGCCCGGGAGGAGAGGGGGGAGAGGGTTCACCACTCCTTCTTAAGGTCGCCGTTGTTGGGGTTGTAGCAGATCCTGCCGAAGACGTCGGGGTTCGGCTGCTTGTTGACCAGGTAGAAGGTGTTGTAGCCGCTCGGGCAGCGGTCGTTCCGGCCGACCTGAGTCACACCCCGGGGCCGCCGGCTCAGGATCAGGTTGTCCGAGTACCAGCCGTCCGAGTAACGGGTGTTGGGGCTGCTGAAGAAGTAGTAGACATGACCGCTAACCGGGTCCTGGCCGTAGCCGCGATCGAACTGGGTCCTGGTCGGGTAGGCCCCGGTCCGGCTCTTCACCGCCACGATCGCGGTTCTCAGGGCGTCGAAGTTCGCGTCCAGGGCCGCCTTACCGGCCGCCTCCTGCATGGTCAAGAACCGGGGGATCGCGATCGCGGCCAGGATCCCGATCACCACGATGACGATGGCCAGCTCCACCAGCGTGAAACCCTTCTTGCTCTTCATCATCTTCCAGCCACCTCCTTAGGGCACCCTCAGGGTAGGGGCCGGTACCCGGCAGGGGATACACGCAGTTGGGGGCCCCCCGCTGGGGGCCCCCGTTTGGGGGGTCTCGGCCCCGGCTACTCCTTGGGTCCGTAGATCTGCCGCATCAACACGTAGGTGACGAACCAGGCGGCGAGGGGCACGAAGATCAGCATCATCCAAAGGACGCCGTTGGTCAGGTGGAGCTCCTGCTTCCAGCCGGCGAAGGTGGCCACGAAGAAGAAGAAGAGCAGCCCCACGGTGACGCTGGTGCGCATGGGGTGGTGGCTGGGCAGCTCGACGTAGCGCATCTTGGTCTTGCGGTTGTCGAGGAAGGGAAGCAACAGCGCGACCAGCCCCAGGATCCCCGGGATCAGCACCCCGCCGATGAACTCGGAGGTGATCTCGGCTCCGAAGGGGAGCGGGACCTTCCACGAACTCGGGATGATCTGGAGGATGCCGTAAATCCAGAGGAAGTACCAGTCGGGCTTGAGCGCCGGGGTGGCGGTGGTGGGCGGGCCGTAAACCTCGACCGGGTGGGCGATGATCGCCCCCGCGAGGATGAAGAGCACCCCCAGGTAGAGGAGGAAGAGGAGGGTCATCACCGATAGCTGCATCGGCGCCATCGGCACCCCCAAGATCTTGCCCGGGGCCACCTCCTCGGCGTACTTGGGCTGGGTGTGCTTCTGCTTGATCATGATCAGCATGTGGAGCCCGATCAGGGCCATCAGGAGGAGGGGCAGCCAGAGCACGTGGAGGGCGTAGAGGCGGGGGATCGAGTGCAGGGTGGGGTACTCGCCGCCGAACATCACCTGGGCGATCCAGTCGCCGACGTAGGGGATGCTCTTGCCGATGCCGTAACCGATCTGGGTGGCGGTCACCGAGAAGGCGTCGTAGGGCAGCGAGTAGCCGACGAAGGCGGTGACCACGGTGGCCCCGAGCAGGAGGAGCCCAAGCAGCCAGTTGATCTCCCGGGGCTTTTTGTAGGCCCCCGAGATCAGGATACGGAGCATATGCAGGAAGGCCGCCGCCACCATGATGTGGGCCGCCCAGTGGTGGGCGCTCCTCAGCACCCGGCCGAAGGGCAGGGAGTCGATGTAGAGCACCGAGACGTAGGCGGCGGGGAGCTGCTCGCCGGCGTGCTTGACGAGCCGGGAGGAGGGCTCGTAGCCGAAGGTGAGGAAGATCCCGGTGAGCACCAGGGTGATGAAGGAGAAGAGGGTGATCTCCCCGAGGAAGAAGGAGTGGTGGACCGGGAAGGCCTTGCGCATGAACTTCTTGTTCAGCCGGTCCAGGTCCAGCCGTTCGTCGAGCCACTTGTAGACGCTCATCCTGGTTCCTCCTTAGCCCTCGGAGCGGGGGAGCGCGAACCCGGCCATGGGCCCCACCGGCGAGAGGAAACCGCCGGCGGCCACCACCTCGCCGTTCTCCACCTTCACCGGCAACATGGGGAGCGGCCGGGGCGGAGGCCCGCCGATCACCTGGGCCCCGTGGCGGGGGTCGTACTGGCCCTTGTGGCAGGGGCAGAGGAAGACCTTCTTGTCGGCGATCCACTGGCTCACGGTGCAGCCGAGGTGGGTGCAGATCGCCGAGAAGGCGGCCACCCCCCGGTCGGTGTACCGACGGGTCTTCTCATCGTACTCGTCGGGGTTGAACCGGATCAGCATGGCCAGGTTGTTGCGCTCGGCGTTCTTGACCACGCCGGTCTTGGGGTCCTTAGGCCAGGCGAGCACGAAGGGGCCTTCCAGGGGGAGCATCTCGGCGGTGATGAGCTTCCCCTTGTCGGGCCCCTGGGCGACGACGAAGCGGTCGCCGGCCTTGGGGGGCTCGGACTCGGGGGTGACCTCCTTCTTGGGCTTGAGCCCGCCGGCGACCCAGAGCGCCGAGAGCCCGGCGAGGCCGAGCCCCGCCCCCAGGGAGGCCTGCAGGATGGCGCGCCGGGTGGTATCGGTTTTGTCGGCCATTACCAGGGCACCTCCGAATGCTCCTCCTCGACGAGGACCTCGTCGCCGAGGTAGTACTTCTTATAGATCGCCAGCAGCACCGCCCCCACCAGCATCATCAGCCCGAAGACCGCCCCTTCGGCGGCGGGGGAGACCGGCTTTTCGGTGAGGTGGAAGAGCAGGAGCCGCACGAAGAAGCCCGAGAGGGCGGCCTCGACGACGGCCAGGAGCAGCGCCACCAGGGTCACCGCCATGCCCGGCGAGGGGACGTGCCGGCCGGGGCGGAGCTCGATCCCCTCCAGCCAGGCCGAGAAGTAGCCGATCAGGGCGTAGATCAGCGCCAGGGTGGCGAAGGCCACCAGCCCGATCTGCCCCTCCGAGAGGGCCTCGTGGGGCGGCTTGCCGCCGTGGAGCTGGGCGATGTGCTGCCCGTCCAGGTAGGTGGCGAGGTAGAGCGCCACCGAGAGGAGCAGGGCGAAGAAGGGAACGACCGTGTCGTTTCGGTACATGGCCCCTCCTACCTCAGCGCCTTGACGTCGTCCTCGCTCACCGGCCCGAAGTCGTTGAGCTTGGCCCGGAGGTAGCTGGCCACCGCGGCGATCTGGCGGTCGGTGAGCTTATCGAAGGGGGGCATCGCGCCGCCGCCCTTAAGGATTCGCCGGATCACGAAGGCCTTGTCCTTCAGCTTGGCGTTCCCCTTGAGCTTGGGGAAGACCCCGGGCATCCCCACGCCGCCCGGCTGGTGGCAGGAGGCGCAGTTTTGGTTGTAGACCTCCTCGCCCTCCTTGACCAGGGTCTCGGCCTCGCCGCCGCCGGCCGGGGCCGCCGTCGCCGTTTCCCCACCCCCGAGCGCCTTTTTCACCTCGTCCACGCTGACCCCGCCGTAGCTGTTGCCGAAGGCGTTCCGGATGTAGGTGAGCAGGGCGGCGAGGTCTTCGGGGCCGAGCTGCTTGAAGGCGGGCATGCCGCCGCCGCCCTGGGTGATCTTCTGGATTGCGGCGTGGACGTCGGCCACCACCTTGCTGCCGGCCAGGGCCGGGAAGGTGCCGGGGAGGCCCTTGCCGTCGGCCTGGTGGCAGGCGGCGCAGTTTTGTGCGTAGAGGCCCTGGCCCTTTTCGAAGAGCGCCTTGTCCACCGGCGCCCCGCCGCCGGTGGGGGCGGCCGCCTCGGTCTTCTCGGGGGCGGCCATCTGGGCCGCTACCTCCTTCGAGGTGGGGCTGATCGCGAAGAAGAGCCAGACCAGGGCGAGCACCGTCACGGTCGAGAGGACGTAGAGCCAGGCCGAGGCCCCGCCGCCGCCGGTCGGTTTGGCGTAGTCGCCCACCCGGACGTCGAACTCGACCTCGCCCTGGACCCGCTGGCCCTCGTCGAGGCCGTCGACGAAGGCGTCGGGGAGGTTGTCGACCTCGAACTCGATCCGGCGCTCCTCGCGGGCCCCGTCCTTAAAGACGGTGAGCACCCTTAGCACGTGCTTCCCGTCGGACAGGGTGCGGGTGTCCAGCCGGACCTTGAAGGGCGGCTGGGTGAGCACCTGGATCGGCTCGCTGGCCTCGTCCACGTAGACTTCGATGCGTTCGATCCTCGGATTCATAGCCCTCCTCCTGACCCAAGATAACAAAGGCGCGGGACCCGCATCCTGCCCTGGAAGCTACCGAGTTCGCCTTAGGTCAAATGTCCCAGGCGGCGCCGATTGCGTCGCGGCTTTGGGCGATGGCCTCCCGCCCGCCCCGGACCTCGAAGGTGGCGGTTTCCGGCAGCTTTGGCGGCGGGAGCCTGTGGAAGGGGATCCGCCCCGCCCCCACCGGGAGGTGGCGGTCGGCGTCGCCGGGGGTGTCGTTTAGGTGGAGGTGGACGAGGCGGTCGCCGAGGAGGTCGAGGTAGGCTTGCACCCGCGCCTCGCCGCCCTCGAGGAAGGCGTGGCTGTAGTCGAGGCAGAAGCCGAACTCGGGGTGGCGGTCCAGGAGGGCCCGGAGCTCTTCGGGTCCCTGGAGGAGGTCCCGCTCGTCGAGGGCGAGGTTCTCGATCGCCACCGGGACGGGGAGGGGCCTGAGCGCGGTGAGCGCCCGGTCCATGCGTTCCCGGGCGGCCTCGAGGACGAGCGGGTGGCGGGCCGGCACCTGCCCGGTGTGGAGCACCGCCACCCGCGCCCCCACCGCCTCGGCGAAGGCGAGCCCGTCGCGGGTGCGCTCGAGGGCCACCCGGAAGCTCTTCTCGAAGACCGAGGCCAGGTTGAGGTCGACGAAGGGCAGGTGGACGGTGAACCCCACCCCGTGCCGCCCCCCCAGCTCCTTGAGCTCGGCGGGGCCGGGCAGGAGGGGGAGGGCCTCGAAGAGGTCGTAGGGGAGCTCGAGGTTCATCCCCAGCTCGGCGGCGAGCCGGACGGCGGCCTCCAGGTCGACGAGCTCGGCGTCGAGGGGGCTAAAGCCGAAGGTCACCGGGCCTCCAGGGCCTTTTTCTGGGCCTCCTCCAGCGCCCGCCGGGGGTCCATCCCGCCCTTGACGCTTTTCTCCAGGGCCTCCTCGAGGTAGACCCGCCAGATTACGAACTCCGGCACCCGGGGCCGGGGCACCGCGTAGGCGAGCTGCTCGAAGGCCGCCTTGCGGTAGGGGTTTTGGGCGTAGAAGCCCTTCAGGTAGGGCAATGCGCTTTTCCGGACCGGCACGTAGTAGCTGGCCTCGACCCACTTGGCGATGTTCTCCGGCCGCATCAAGAAGCGCCAGAAGGCCAGCGCCCCCTCGACCTGGGCCGGGCTTGCCCCCTTGAGCACCACCAGCTGGGCCCCGCCCATCGGCACCTTGCCGCCTTTTTCCCGGGGCACCGGGGCCACCCCCAGGTCGAAGGCGAAGGAGTAGTTCTCGGCCGCCGGCCAGTTGGCGATCGAGGCGAAGACCATCATCCCCTTGGTGCGCACGAAGTCGAGCAGGGCGAACTGGGCCTCGGCCAGCCGGCGGGCGATCAGGGCGCGCTTTTTCGCCATGCGGTGGAGCATGGCCAGGGCGTCGATCGCCTCCGGGCTCGCGAAGTTGGGCCGGCCGTCGGCGGTGACCAGGCTGCCACCCCGGCTGGTCACCATGCTCTCAAAGGTCCAGGACTCCAGCACCGCGATGTAGCCCTTGCGCCGGCGGTCGGAGAGCCGTTCGGCGGCGGCCTCGAAGGCGGCCCAGTCTTTGGGGGGCGCCACCCCCCTGGCCCGAAAGACGCTGGCGTTGTAGTAGAGGACCGGGGTCGAGGTGTTGAAGGGCAGGCCGTAGCGGTGGCCGTTCATGACCCCGTAGGCCCAGACCGCGGGGTAGAAGTCGTCGGGCCCGAGCCCCAGCTTCCCGTCCAGGGCCTCCACCCGGCCTTCGGCGACCAGCCGGGGGAAGAAGGCGATCTCGGCCTGGTAGAGCACCGGCTGGGTGCCGGTCCGGAGGGCCGCGATCAGCCGGGTCTCGGCCTCGCGGTAGTCGCCGACGTAGCGGGGGACCACCCGGTACCTCGTCTGCTCGGCGTTGAAGGCCTTGGCGAAGGCCTCGATTTGGCGGCCGGCGGGGCCGTCCATGGCGTGCCAGAAGCTCACCTCGACCTGGGCCAGGGCCAGCCCCAAAAGGCCCGCCAGGAGGAACACCGCTCGCTTCATCCCTTTACGCTCCCTTCGAAGGTCTCGACGATCCGTCTCTCGAATAAAAGGTACAGAAAAACCAGCGGGAGGGTGGAGAGGAGGGCCGCCGCCGAGAGCAGGCCCCAGTCGGCGGGGTAGCGGCGGGCGAGGTCGGCGATCCAGACCTGCAGCGTCCAGTAGCGCTCCCCCACCGCCACCCGGGGGAAGAGGACCAGGTTCCAGTGGGCGGCGAAGGCCAGCACCCCGGCGGCCACCAGGCTGGGGAAGAGGAGGGGGGCCACCACCCGAAAGAGGATCCGCCCCTCGCCGGCGCCGTCGATGCGGGCGGCCTCGACCAGCGAGAAGGGCAGGCCCCGCATTGCCTGGTAGACGAGCAGCACGGTGAAGGGGCTGGCGGCGAACGGGAGCACCAGCGCCCAGGGGGTGTCGAGGAGGTGGAGCTGGTGCAAGACGCCAAAGAGCGGCACCAAGAGGAGCTCGGCGGGGATCGCCAGGGTGAAGAGGAAGACCGCCCAGAGCCGCACCCCGTTCCAGAGCGCGTAGGCCGCCAGCAGCGCGGTGAGGACCTGGAGGAAGGCCACCGCGCCGCTGACCGCCAGCGAGAAGCCGAGCCGGGGCCAGAACCCCTCGGGGGCGAGCTTTTTCAGGTTCTCCAGGGTGAAGCCGAAACCCGAGAGGACGTCGCCGGAATAGACGATCGCGGGGGGCAGGAAGGCGGCGTAGGCCATCCAGAGGAAGGGCAGCAGGACGAGAAGGACGACGACCGCCACCAGCGCGTGCCTCATCGCTCCTCCAACAGCTTCCCCTGGGCCAGCGCCACCGCCAGGGTGAGGACCAGCATCACCACCGTCACCGCCGCCGCGTAGCCCAGCCGGAAGTTCTCGAAACCGAGCTGGTAGACGAAGTAGCCGAGCACCCGCGTGGCCCCGTAGGGGGCCCCCCGGGTGAGCAGGAAGACCGCCACGTACGACTGCAGCGCCAGCACCGACCCCACCACCAGCAAAAACAGCGCCGCCGGCCGCAAGAGGGGAAGGACCACGTAGCGGGTGGCCTCCAGGGGGCTCGCGCCGTCGACCCGGGCGGCCTCCAGGAGCTCCCCCGGGATCGCCTTCAGGTGCGCGCTCACCACCAGCACCCCGTAGCCGAGGTAGCGCCAGAGGCTGAAGGCGACCACCATCAGCATCGCCCAGAAGGGGTCCTGGTCCCAGGCCGGGATGGGGAAGAGGGCGGCCAGCGCCCCGTAGTCGGGGGCCAGCAGGGTGTACCAGGCGGTGCTGGCGGCCCCCACCGTGACCAGCCCGGGGAGGAAGAGGATCCCCTTCACCGCCCGCTCGTAGCGCTGGCCCTCGAGGAGAAACGCGACTAGAAACGAGAGCACCAGAAAGCTCGGCAGCACCCAGAGGGCGAAGACGACGGTGGCCTTGACGCTCTGCCAGAAGAGGGGGTCGGCGAGGAGCTCGCGGTAGTTGGCGAGCCCCACCGCCTTGGGGGCGGAAAACCCCGACCAGTGCCAGGTGGAAAAGCGCAGGACCTCGAGGAAGGGGTAGAAGAAGAACACCCCCAGGAAGAGGAGCGACGGCAGGCCGAACGCCGAGAGCTCGAGGGTCCTCAGGCGGCGCATCGCCGCTACCAGAGGTAGAGCAGCCCGGCGTAGAGGCCGAGCGTCCGGTCGTACCCGAGGTCGAGGGCGACCGGCTCGAGGTAGGCCCGGAGCCCGGCGGCGTAGTCGAGGAAGAAGCCGGGCCCGTAGCCGATCCCCAGCGAGCCGCTCAGGGTGAGGGGGAGCCCGGCCTCGACCTCGAGGCTGGCCCGGGGCCCGAGCGCCACCCCAAGCCCCAGCCCCCCCGGCGAGGCGTAGGCGAAGGGCAGCCGCAGGTAGCCGCCGACCTCGGCGTAGGCGTTCCCCAGGGTGAGCCCGGGGAAGACCAGGAGACCGAGGTCGAGGTTGCCCCGCACCCCGCCGCCCACCGCCGCCTCCAGGCCGCCGCCGGCGTCGAGGCCGAGGGGGGCGAAGGGGAGCCCGGCGGTGAGGAAGAGGGCGCCCCGGGCGGGGTGGGCGTAGCCCAGCCCGGCGGCGTTCTCGGGGTAGGCGGGGGGCGCCGCCAGGGCGCCCAGGGCCAGCCAGGCGCCGATCGCCAGGACGAGGCGTTTCATGGCCCCCATGATACCGGTTCCCAAAACCCGGACCCGGGGGCGTGACCGACGCCGGGGCGGCGGCGATCCCGCGAGGGGGCCGCAGGCGGGGCGGGCTCGGGGCCCCCGCCGCCCCCGCCCGCCCCGCCTACCGGGCGGCGGTCGGCTACCGCTGAACCCAGGGTTCCCGGCGGGACCCTCCTTTGAAAAAGGGCGGTCGTCGAGGGCCGCGCTTGGCCCGCCGAGCGCCGCCATTTGCTCGACCCGGGTAGCCTGGGGGGCGTGGAGGAGGGGTTTCCCAGCGACCGGCTGCGGGCCTGGTACCGCCAGAACGCCCGCGACCTGCCCTGGCGGCGCACCCAAGACCCCTGGGCGATCCTGGTCGCCGAGGTGGTGCTGCAGCAGACCCGGGTGGAGCAGGCGATCCCCTACTTCGAGCGAATCCTCGCCCGCTTCCCCACCCCCGAGACGCTGGCCGCGGCCCCGCTGGAGGAGCTGCTCCGCCTCTGGCAGGGGCTCGGCTACTACCGCCGGGCGGAGCACCTCTGGCGGGCGGCCGGGGCCATAGCCCGGGAAGGGTTTCCCCGCACCTACGCGGGGCTCCTTCGCCTCCCCGGGCTCGGGCCCTACACCGCCGGGGCGGTGGCCTCGATCGCCTTCGGGGAGCCGGTGCCGGCGGTGGACGGCAACGTCCGCCGGGTGCTCGCCCGCTACCACGCCCGCGAGCGGCCGGGGGCAGCCTGGCTACGGGACCGGGCGGCGGCCCTGGTCGATCCCCGCGACCCGGGGACCTGGAACCAGGCCCTGATCGAGCTCGGGGCCACCCTCTGCACCCCCTCGAGGCCGGCCTGCCGGGCCTGCCCCCTGCGGCGAGGGTGCCGGGGCCGGGACGACCCCACCCGCTACCCCGCCCCCCGCCGGCGGCGGACGCGGGAGTGGCGGCTCGCCGCCCTGGTGCTCCTGGGACGGCGGGGGGTGGTGCTCGAGGCCCGCCCCCGGGGGCCCTGGGCCGGGCTCTTCGGACCCCCGATGGACGAGGACGAGGGCCGCCTGCTGGCTCGCTTCGGACTGACCCCCGGAACGGTTCGCTTTCTCGGCGAGGTCCGCCACCCGCTCAGCCACCGCCGGGTGCGGGTCCGGGTCTTCCTGGCCGGGACCGAGCGGGACGGCGAGGACCCCGCCGCCCGCCCCCTAAGCGCCCTGGCCCGGAGGGTCCTGGCCCTCGCCCAGGAGGCGCTCGGCGAGGCGTAGGCCGTCGGCGCTCTCGCGGGCGTAGCTGGTGCCGCCGGTGGTGCAGGCCCCCACCGCGTAGAGGTTCTCCAGGCGGGGAAGGCGGAAGCTCTCCGCCTCCCACTCGCCGTCGGCGAAGCGGAAGAACCGCACCCGGTAGCCGGGGGCCCCGCGGAAGGGCGGGGCCGCTTGCTGGGCCTCGGCGAAGGCGAACCCGCGGGCCTTTAGGTCCTCGAAGAGGTCGTCGTAGGCGGCCTCCCCCAGCCGGCCGGCGGCCTCCTCGATCCGGCCCACCCGGAGCCGGGCTCCCAGGAAGGTGCCCACCGCCAGCACCACCCGCTCGGCCCGGTAGGCCGGCCCCTCCCAGCTCGCCACCCCCACCGCCCGGCCGTCCTCGACCGCCAGCCCCACCGCGGTGGCCTGGAAGAGGTGGAGGTTGGGGGCCCGCGCCTCCAGCCGCCACTTGGCCCGGGCGTGGAGGAGGAACGGGGGGAGCCCCTCCTCGTAGACCTCCTGGAAGAGGGTCCCGGGGCGGGGGGGATCGGTGACCTCGGTGACCGGGAGGAAGAGGGCGTCGAGGCTCTGGGTCAAGAGCCCCACCCGCCAGCCGGCCCGGGCCAGGGCGTAGGCGACCTCGCTGCCGGCGAAGCCGGCCCCCACCACCAGCACGTCAAAGGGCCTCACGCCGGCGCCCCCTTGAGGACCGGAAGCCCGGGGGCGAAGCGGAAGAAGAGGAACTCCCGCCCCTGGAAGAAGAGCAACCAGCGGTCCCGGCGGGCCTCGAGGAGCAGCAGCAGGTAGGGGGCCTCCAGGCGGGCCGGCCCCACCTCGCGGCCGGCGGCGAGGTGGTAGGTCCGCTCGTCGTAGACGACCAGGAGCGCCCCCTCGCCGGCCTGGCGGCGGGCCAACGCCTCCCAGACCACCCGCCGGGCCTCCCGCTCGGCGAGGACCTCGGCCAGGGCCGGCGCCAGGCGGGCGTAGGCGGCGGAGAAGGGGCGCTTGAGCTGGCAGTAGACCCCTTCGGGGGCGTGGACCAGCCGGGCCACCGGGTTCTCGTAGACCCGCCCCCGGAGCACCTCGCGGGCGTACTCCAGCGCCAGCCGCTCGCCCTCGGGGGGCTCGCGGGCGGGGTCGGCCAGGCGGGGGGCGACCTCAAGCATCCTTATCCCCTATAAACAACCCCGCCAGGCCGCCGGTCAAGATCCGCACCCGGGGCCGAAACCCCGCCGCCTGGAGCATGGCGGCGAGCTCCTCGGGCGGGGGGAAGCGGACCACGCTCTCGGGGAGGTAGCGGTAGGCCTCGGGGCGGCCGGAGATCCAGCCCCCCACCGCCGGCAGCACCCGCCGGTGGTAGAGGCGGTAGATCCGTCCCCAAAGCCCCTTGGGGGGCGGGGGGAACTCAAGGATCACCGCCCGGCCGCCGGGGGCGAGCACCCGGAAGAACTCGGCGAGCCCCCGCCGGTAGTCGGCGAAGTTGCGGAAGCCGAAGGCCACGGTGAGGGCATCGAAGCTCCCGTCGGGGAAGGGGAGGGCCAGGGCGTCGGCCTCGAGGAACCGCACCCCCAGCCCGACCCGCTCCGCCTTGGCCTGGGCCCGCTTCAGCATCTCGGGGGCGAAGTCGACCCCCACCACCTCGGCTCCCGGGGCCAGGCGCTTGAGCAAAAGCGCCAGGTCGCCGGTGCCGGTGGCCACATCGAGAACCCGAGCGGGGCTTTTGGCCAGGGCCTCCCGGGCGGCCAGCCGGCGCCAGCGGCGGTCGACCCCGAAGGAGAGCAGGCGGTTTAGGAGGTCGTAGCGCTCGGCGATGGCGTCGAACATCCCCCGCACCGCCTCGGGCCGCCGGTCCACCGGGTCCACGGCCCGCATCATACGCCGGGTTTGGCTTAAAATAACCCCCCGTGAGCCGCCTCCTCGCCCCCCTGGTCAGCCTGGTCTTCGCCCTTTTGCTCTCGGTCAGCCCCTGGTTCGTGGCCAAGCGGTCGTTCGGCGGCCGGGGGGTGCTCCTCGCCCCCTTCGGGGTGGTGAACCCCAGCGGCGCCCGCGGCCCCCTCCCCCAGCTCGACTGGCTGGGGGTGGCGTTTTGGGGCTGGGTGGCGCTGGCGGCGGCGGCGGCGCTGGTCTTCCTCCTTTTCGAGGGGGAGCGGCGGGCCCGCTGGCTCTACGTCCTGGGGGCGGTGGGGCTTTTGGCCTTTGGCCTGGAGGCGCTGCTCTTTTACCGCCAGGTCGACGCGGTGAACGCCGCCGCCCTGGCCGAGGGGGCCCGCCGGCCGCCCCTTAAGCGCCACTCCCTCTCGCTGGGGCTCTACCTCCAGCTCTTCTACGCCCTCTACCTCCTGATCTCGGCCCGCACCAGCCAGCCCCCCGGTCGCGGCCTCCTGATCCGCTACCGGGGGGTGGTGGTGCCGGCGGTGAGCCTGATCCTGGCGATGGTCGCCGGCGGCGTCCTGGTCTGGATCCTGCGGCCGATCCCCGGGGTGCGCGAGGGGCTCTCGACCTACGGCTACCTGGTCGGCAAGCTCGACCTGGTCACCTACACCTTCCAGCTCCTCTTCGGGCCGGTGCTCAGCCTTCCCGGCCTGTTCCAGTCGGCGGTGATCGCCACCCCCCTGATCTTCACCGGGCTGAGCGTCGCCTTCGGGTTCAAGGCCGGCCTCTTCAACATCGGGGCCCCCGGGCAGCTGGTGATGGGGGCGGTCTTCGCGATGTTCGCCGGGCTCTACCTGCCGGGGCCCAAGCTCCTGGTCCTGCCGGCGGCGATCGCCGCCGCCGCCCTGGGAGGGGCGGTGTGGGGGGCGATCCCGGGCTGGCTCAAGGCCCGGTTCGGGGCCCACGAGGTGATCAACACCATCATGATGAACTACATCGCGGTCTCGGTGATGCTCCTCCTCCTCTCCAAGAACGAGTGGTCGTTCTTCGGTCGCGTCGTCCACTTCCCCTTCAAGGCCCCCGGGTACGAGCCCAAGAGCCTCTTGATCCACGAAAGCGCCCGCATCCCCATGTTCCTCCAGATGTTGGGGTTCAAGGGGGCGGGCCCCGGCGAGCTTTCGCTGGCCCTGCCGCTCGCCCTATTGGGCCTTTTGCTCGTCTACTACCTGGGCCGGCGGATCGAGCTCGGGCGGCGGGTGCTCGCCGCCCTCGGGGCCGGGGTGCTCGGCTACCTGGTGGGGGGGCTCTTGCCCGGGATTCCCGCCCACGTCAGCGCCGACCTGGCCTCGGTGCGGCTGAACGGCGCCTTCGTCCTGGCCCTCTTCGCGGTGGCCTTTTACAACTTCTACATGTGGCGGACCAAGTTCGGCTACGAGCTGCGGGCGGTGGGGCTCGCCCCCAAGGCAGCGGAGTACGCCGGGGTCCGGATCACCTCCAAGCTGGTCCTGACCATGGCGATCGCCGGGGCCCTGGCCGGGCTGGCGGCCACCCACTACGTCCTCGGTGGCGGGATCGACGAGTACCGCTTCAAGCAGTCGATCCCCTACACGGTGGGGTTCGACGGCATCGCGGTGGCGTTGATGGGGCAGAACACCCCGATCGGGGTGACCCTGGCCGCCTTCCTCTTCGGCGTCCTGCTCACCGGCGGGTTGCAGCTTAACATCCAGCTCGGGATCAGCCGCGAGCTGGTCACCGTGCTGGAGTCGCTGATCGTGCTCTTCATCGCCGCCGGAGGCTTCCTGCCCCGCTACTTCGTCGAGCCCCTTTTGGCCACCGAGGCGCTCAAGCGCCTGGCCCCCCCGGCCGCTTCCGAGGAGGTTCGCTAGTGGAAATCTTCTCCACCGCCTTTCTGGTCGCCCTGGTGGCCGGCGCCCTCCGCCAGACCACCCCGCTTTTGTTCACCGCCCTGGGCGGGATGTTCAACGAGCGCTCGGGGGTGGTGAACATCGCGCTCGAGGGCATCATCAACTTTGGCGCCCTGGCCGCGGCGGTCACCGTGCAGCTGGTCGAGGCCCCCTACCTCGCCCACGACCCCAACGCCCGGATCTGGTGGATCCCCTGGCTGGGGGTCCTGGCGGCGATCGTGGTGGGGGTCTTGGTGGCCTGGATCCACGCGGTGGTCTCGATCCGCTACCGCGCCGACCAGATCGTCTCCGGCACCGCGGTCAACATGCTCTCCTTCGGGCTGCCCTCGATCCTCCTCCTCTTCCTCTACGGCAACACCAGCGACAGCAAGGACGTGGTCCACCGCATCCTGCCGATGGACGCCTACCTCCCGTTCCTGCGCGACTTCTTCTCGACCCCCCTGGGCCGCATCCTGGACCAGAGCCCGCTCGTCTACCTCGCCTTCCTGCTGGTGCCGCTCACCTACTACCTGCTCTTCAAGACCCCCTGGGGCCTCCGGCTGCGGTCGGTGGGGGAGAACCCGGAGGCCGCCGACAGCCTGGGGATCAACGTCTTCTGGATGCGCTACCAGGGGGTGCTGCTCTCCGGCGTGCTGGCCGGGCTGGCCGGGGCCTACCTCTCGATCTCCGAGCTCAACCACTTCACCCGCTTGATGGCGGCGGGGCGCGGCTTCATCGCGCTGGCGGCGCTGATCTTCGGCCAGTGGCACCCGCTGGGGATCCTCGGGGCCACCCTGCTCTTCGGCTTCGCCGAGGCGTTCCGGATCCTGATCGAGGGCACCGGGATCCTGCCCTCGCCGCTCATCCAGGCCTTCCCCTTCGTCCTGACCATGCTGGTGCTGGCCGGCTTCATCGGCCGGGCCCGGCCGCCGGCGGCGATCGGCAAACCCTACGAGAAATAGCGGATAATAGACCCGATGCTGGTCAAGGACATCATGAAGCGGCCGGTGATCACCATCGGCCCCCAGGCGACCCTTCGCGAGGCGCACCAGTTGATGTGGGAGCGGGGTATCCGCCACCTTCCGGTGGTCGACGAGGGCCGCCTGGTGGGCATCCTCACCGACCGCGACATCCGGCTGGCCACCAGCGTCCTGAAGCCGAACCCCCTTTCCTGCGACGCCAAGGTCTACGAGGTCATGAAGCGGCCGGTGCTCACCGCCGACCCCCTGGACCCGGTGGAGGACGCCGCCCGGTTGATGCGGGAGGAGAAGGTCGGCTGCCTTCCGGTGGTCGAGGGCAGGGAGCTGGTCGGGATCATCACCGGGATCGACCTTCTGGACGCGCTGATCGTCCTCACCGGGGCCACCCGGCCGGCCGGGCGGCTGGAGGTGCTGCTCCCCGACCGGCCCGGGGAGCTGGCCCGGCTCACCGCCTTCTTCGCCGAGAAGCGGATCAACATCCACTCGGTGCTCACCTACCCGATCGCCGACGACAAGGTGATGAACGTGCTCCGGGTGGAGACCCTCGAGGTCCGCCCCCTGGCCGAGGAGCTGAGGGCGCGGGGCTTCGAGGTGGTCTGGCCCCCGGAAAAGCCATGGTCCCGGTAGTCTTCCACCCCGAGTACCTGGCCTACGACCTCGGCGCCGACCACCCTTTTAGCCCCCTCCGTCTGGAGATGGTGCGGGAGCTCTTGGCCGAGCTCGGCGAGGAGCCGGCCTACGTCGAGGCCCCCCTCGCCACCCGCGAGGACCTCCTCAAGGTCCACGCCGAGCGCTACCTGAGGCGGGTGGAAGCGGCCTCGCGGGGCGAGCCGGTGCCCGACCTCGAGCACTACGGCCTGGGCACCGGCGACACCCCGGTCTTCCCCGACATGGACCGGATCACCCGCCGGCTGGTGGGGGGGACGATGGAGGCGGTCCGGCGGGTGGCCGAGGGCGAGGCCAAGCGGGCCCTCCAGCTGGGCGGCGGGCTCCACCACGCCCAGTACGACCGGGCGTCGGGGTTTTGCGTCTACAACGACCTGGCGGTGGCCATCCGGAGCCTCCTCGACCGCGGCCTCCGGGTCGCCTACGTCGACGTCGACGTCCACCACGGCGACGGGGTGCAGTGGATCTTCTACGATGAGCCCCGGGTCCTCACCTTAAGCTTCCACGAGTCGGGGCGCTACCTCTTTCCCGGCACCGGCCACGTCCACGAGCTCGGCCGCGGCGAGGCGCTGGGGACCAAGCTCAACGTCCCCTTCGAGCCCTTCACCGAGGACGCGAGCTGGATCGAGGCCTTCGAGGCGGTGGCCCCCCGTGCGCTGGCCTGGTTCGAGCCCGACCTGATCCTGGTCCAGGCCGGGGCCGACGCCCACTACCTCGACCCCCTCGCCGACCTCCTGCTCACCACCCGGAGCTACCGCCACGCCTTCCCGCGGCTGGTCGAGCTGGCCGAGCGCTACGCCGGCGGCCGCATCGTCTTTACCCTGGGCGGGGGCTACTCCTTCGACGCCACCCCCCGGGTCTGGACCCTGCTCTACTTCTGGATCCAAGGGCGCAGGCCGCCCCAGGGGCTTCCCGAGGGCTGGCGCCGGCGCTGGCAGGAGCGGCTCGGGATCGAGCTCCCGGAGGGCCTCGAGGACCCCGAGCCCGCCTTCTCGATCCCCCGGCGGGCCGAGATCGAGCGGCGCAACCGCCACACGGTCGCGCGCCTTCTCGACACCGCCGGCCACTACTGGGACCGGGCCCGGGGCTAACCCTCGCGGTAGAAGCGGGTCTTCGGGTAGTAGTCGGTGATCAAGAGCCTGAGGAAGGCGGCGGTGGGCACCGCCAGCAGCGCCCCCCACACCCCCGCCAGCGAGGCCCCCGCCAGGATCGCCAGCACCACCGTCACCGGGTGGAGCTCGGTGGTCCGGGCCAGCACCCAGGGGGAGTAGACGTTGGCCTCGATCTGGTTCTCGATCGCGAAGACCAAGACCGCCAGCAGCACGTAGACCCAGCCCTTGGTGGCGGCGAGCAGCACGGCCAGGAGCAGCGAGACCAGCCCCCCCAGGTAGGGCACCAGGTTGAACACCGCGCCGATGAACCCCAGCGAGGCGGCCATCGGCACCCCCACCAGGGCGTAGCCCACCCCCAGGGTGAGCCCGGCCAGCGCCGCCACCGCCAGCTGGCCGCGGAGGTAGCCGCCCACCGCCCGGTCGAGCTTCTCGGCGAGCTCGGCGGCGACCGGCTGGTAGGGCCGGGGCAGGAGGCGGCGAAGGCTGCGGCCCACCATCCCGAAGTCGAGCATCAGGTAGGCGGCGACCAGGAGCACCAGCACGAACTGGAGCACCCCGCCGACCACCTGGGCCACCCCCGCCAGCACCCCCCGGCCCCCGGCCAGGAGGGCCCGAAGCCAGTCGAGGAAGGTCTGGGTGAACTGTTCGAGAAGGCTCCCCAGGTCCCCCGAGGCCTGGTCGAGGAAGTGCTGCAGGGTGGCCTCCAGCCCCAGCGGGCGGGTGAGGTGTTCCAGCCAGCGGACCATCGCCTTGAGCCAGCCGAGGAACGACTCGGTCAGCTGGGGCAGGGACCCGGCGAAGCTCGAGAGCTGGGCGACCACCTGGTAGAGCAGCACCGAGGCCAGGCCGAGGAAGAGGAAGCCCGCCAGGTAGACGAGCAAAACCCCCGCCCAGCGGGGGACCCTTCGCCTCTCCAGGCCCTTAAGAACCGGCTCGACCAGGTAGGCCAGGGTGTAGGCCCCGAGGAAGACCGCCACCGCCTGGGCGCTCTCCCGGAGCAGCCAGTAGGCGGCGTAAAAGAGCGCCAGGTAGACCGCCACCTGGACGTAGGGGTTCCTCCAGACCGCGAGAAAGGCCTCCCTCATGGCAGCCGCTCGAAGAAGTTCCGGGCCTTCTCCCGGACGGCCTCGGGCTTGAGTCCCTGACCGAAGTAGCGGCCCTCGCCCACCCCGCCCTGCCAGAGCTCAAAGAGCAGGCGGGGCCCCCCCTTCGACCCCTCGACCTCGTAGCTGGTGCCGCTGTTGCCCAGGTAGCCGATCCAGTCGCCCCGCCGCACCCGGGCCCCCGGCTTGACGCCGGGCGCGATGGCGGCGAGGTGGGCGTAGACGCTGGTCCACCCGTCGGGGTGGCGGATCCAGACCTCCCGCCCCCGCAGCCGGTCCATCTGCTCCGGGCTGGCCCCGTTTTTGACCGCTTCCAAAAGCGCGTCGAATGCGGCCTTGCTGAGCGGTTGGTAGTTGAGGTCGGCCTTGACGACCTCGCCGTCGTTGGCAGCGACCACCCCCGCGCCGTAGACCACCGGCACGCAGACCCCCTCGCCGGCGAAGACGAAGCCGTAGGAGACCCCTTTGCGGTAGGGGCGAGGGCCGCCGGGGAGGAGCGCCGGGTCCTCGGGCAGGCAGGCCCCGGGCAGGGGGAGGACGTAGCCGGGCAGGGTCCTCGCGGCCGGCGGCGGGGGGGGCGGGGCGGCGGGCTCGGCGACCACCCCCTCGCTCCCGGCCAGCCGGGCCAGCCGGTGCTCGCTGCGCTGCCAGGCGTAGGTGACCACCAGGGCGTAGAGGAGGGTGAGGAAGAGCAGGTACCAGCCCGGCTTCAGCCGCATGCCCCTATTGTTGCACGGCGTGGCAGAATGGCCCTGTGGAAACGGACGCGGTTTGCGGGGTTCACGCCCTCCACCCCGAGCGCTACCGGGCCGCCCGGGAGGCGGTGCCCCCCGAGGCGCTGGTGGCCCGGGCCTCGGCCCTGCTCAAGGCCCTCGCCGATCCCACCCGCATGCGGATCCTCCTGGCCCTTTCGGCCGGCGAGCTCTGCGTTTGCGACCTCGCCCACCTCCTCTCGATGAGCGACTCGGCGGTGAGCCATCAGCTGAGGGTGCTCCGCGACGCCCGGTTGGTGGCCTGGCGGCGCCAGGGGCGGCAGGTCTTCTACCGCCTGGCCGACGACCACGTGCGGGGGATCCTCGAGGCCGCCCTGGAGCACGCCGCCGAGTGATGGGGGCGGTGCGGATTCCCGGCGGATATACTTGAACATCTGAGCAAGTATTCATATAATGCCCCCCATGGACCGCCGTACCTACCAGGTCGAGGGCCTCGACTGCGCCGACTGCGCGGTCAAGATCGAGCGCGCGGTGAAAAAGCTTCCGGGCGCGGTCGAGGTCAAGGTGGCCTACGCCAGCGGGACCCTCGAGGTCGTCGCCGAGCGCCCGCTCCCCGAGGAGGCGATCCGCCGAGCGGTGGAACCCCTGGGCTACCGCCTGGCCGAGCCGGAGGACCGCCCCCTCCCGTGGTGGCGCCGGC
>JALSRQ010000131.1 GCA_026984675.1 Thermaceae bacterium | reverse complement strand
CAGCTCCACGGCCTACCCCCTAGTCCTCGAGCAGCTTGAAGAGCACCACCGCCCCCACCGCGGCGCCCACCCCCCAGACCCAGGGCGGCACGTCCTGGTACCAGGGCCGCTGGACCGGCTGAACCTGGATCGCCTGGGGCTGGTCCTGCTTGGGCAGGAAGCCGAAGACGTCGCCGTACTCCTTGAGGGTGGGCAGGAACTCCTGTAGGAGCCGGTCGAGGTCGCTGGCGGCGTTCATCCACTCGTAGCCGTAAGGTTGAGCCTGGGTGGTGTAGGTCGGCATCAGAGACCTCCCCTCATCAGGAGTTGCAGCGCCCGGCGGAGGGTATCCTTGTCGGCCCCGGGGATGCGCAGGGCCATGGACTCGATCTTCAGGTAGTGCCGGGCGCGGTCGTTCCAGACCACCTCGTAGGGCGAGGTGACCTCGAGCGCGAGCTGAAAGCCCTCCACCAGCCCGGCCCGGTTGCCCACCACCAGGGCCTCTTCCTTCGACGCCTGGTCGAGGGTGTGCACCGCCGCGAAGCTGTTGTTGTGGATGGTGATCCAGTCGCGAAGGCCCCCGCCCTCACGGACCACGTAGAGGCGGAACTCCCCCTGGGCGCCCACGTAGTAGACCTCGACCGCGGTCCAGTGCTCGCCGGCGGGGACCGAGAGGGTGACGGTACCGGCGTTGTAGTCGATCGCCTGCACCGGCACCAGGCTCCACGCGGTGCTGGGGGCGACCTGGGCGTAGGCCAGCACCTCGGGGTGCCGGTCGGTGGGGAAGGCCGGGGCCCGCATCTTGGTGCGCACGATCCCGGGGGTGTTCACCGTGAGGGCGTAGGCGCTGGCCCCCGCCGAGTTGTCGTAGCCGCCGGGGACCGCGGCTCGGTTCCGGAGGTAGAACTCCATCCGCGAGCTGGCCCCGATGAAGAAGGCGGCGTCCTCGGGGACGCGGAAGCGGGCCAGGACCACGCCGGCGCCGGCCCGCCAGGGCTCGCCGGCCTCGAAGTCCTTGGTGTCGATCAGGGTCCGCTGGATCGCCCCGGGCGGAATCCGCACCGGGGGCGCGGCGGCCCCCCCGGGCCGGGGAACCGGTTGCGGGCGCTTACCGATGGGCAGCATGGATCCTCCTTTCCTAGACCTGCTTGGCGGCGACCTCGAGCTCGAAGAGGGTGGCGGCGTTGGTGAAGTCCACCGCGTCGGGCGACTCGACCCAGATCTGGAGCTCGTCGTCGGGCCCGAAGAAAATCGCGTCCCGCTTCACGGCGAAGCTCACCTTGGTGGAGTCGCGGTACCGATCGTTACGCTGGTCGCCGACGGCCAGGTCGAAGAAGGTCGAGTAGGGGATCTTGGCGATGAAAAGCTCGCCGTCGAAGCCTGACTGCTTCTTGTAGAGGTAGACGTAGGAGTCGCGGCTGATCTCGTTGCCAGAGCCATCGGCTAACTTCATCACCAGCTGGGCGCCGTTCGCGAGCATGATGGCGGTGTTCGCGGGCACCTTGTAGCGGGCCACGGCGACCTTCCGGTTCGGCACGCCCGGGCCCAGCGACCCGAAGTTCGGGCTGGACTTGGTGATGATCTCCCTGCGGACTCCTGCGACCTGCTGGTTCATCTTTCTCCTCCCTTAGACGATGGCGAGGCCAAACCCCTTCAAAAGGCTCACGGTGGCCTCGGCCATGAGCCCGGTTCCAAGCGCCTTGGTTTCCTTCTTGCCGGTGGCGGCGAGGTACGCGCCGAAAAGC
>JALSRQ010000130.1 GCA_026984675.1 Thermaceae bacterium | reverse complement strand
CACCGAGAAAACCGGGTAGCGCTCGTGGGTCATGCCCTCGAGGGTGCCGTCGTTCAGGTTCACGTGGGTAGCCTTGAAGCCTTTCAAGGAGTCGAGCTCCACCGCGTACCCGTGGTTCTGGCTGGTGATCTCGATCGAGCCGTCGAGGAGGCTCTTGACCGGGTGGTTCGCCCCCCGGTGGCCGAACTTCATCTTGTAGGTGCGGCCGCCGGCGGCGAGGGCGAGAAGCTGGTGGCCGAGGCAGATCCCGAAGATGGGGAGTTTCCCGAGGAGGGCCCGCAGGGTTTCGTGGGCGTAGGTGGGCCCGAAGGGGTCGCCGGGGCCGTTGGAGACCAAGAGGCCGTCGGGCTCCAGGGCCAGGATGTGGGCGGCGTCGGCCTTGCCCGGTACCACGATCACTTCAAGGCCCAGGGCCCCGAGCTGCTCGACGATGGCGTGCTTGATGCCGAAGTCCATCACCACCACCCGCTTGCCGCCGGTGCGGAGGGTGGGGAAGGCGTAGGGCACCGGGGTGGTGACCTCGGGGGTCATGTCGCGGCCGTCGATGTCGGGCCAGGCCCGGGCCTCGGCGGCGAGGAGGGCGAGCTCGTCCTCGGTGAAGGGCTCGGTGGGCGCCTTGCCGAGGGCGGTGGCGTGCACGATCACGCCCTTCAACACCCCGCCTTGGCGGATCTTGCGGACCAGCTTCCGGGTGTCGATTCCCTCGATCGCCACCACCTTGTGCAGGTCCATGAACTCGGCCAGGGTCTCCTGGGCCCGGGGGCTGGAGGCGACGCGGGAGAACTCCCGGGCCACGAAGCCGCGGACCCAGGGGCGGTTCGACTGCATGTCGTAGACGTTGACCCCGTAGTTGCCGATGTGGGGGTAGGTCATCACCACGATCTGGCCGTGGTAGCTGGGGTCGGTCATGATCTCCTGGTAGCCGGTCATGGCGGTGTTGAAGACGACCTCGCCCAGGGTCTTGCCCCGGTGGCCGAAGGCGAAGCCCCGGTAGACCTCGCCGTCCTCCAGCACCAAGACCGCCCGCTCGCGTTCAAGCATCGCTCTCCTCCAAGACCTTGAGCACCGGGACCTCGGGGCAGTTGTCCTGGAAGGGGCAGTCGCGGCACTCGAACCAGACCTTGCGGGGGAAGGCCTCGGGCTCGGCGACCCGGTAGCCGAGCCGGAGGAAGAAGCCCTCCTGGATGGTGAAGGCGAAGACCTTGGGGATCCCCAGGGCCCGGGCCTCGGCCTCGGCGGCCTCGACCAAGAGCCGTCCCAGACCCTCGCCCTGGCGGCCGGGGTGGACCGCCAGCGAACGGATCTCGGCGAGGTCGGCCCAGAGGATGTGGAGGGCCACCGAGCCGACCACCCTCCCCTCGTCGTCCTCGAGGACGTGGAAGTCGCGCAGGTTCTCGTAGAGCTGCCCCCGCGAACGCACCAGCATGAACGACTCCCGGGCCCAGTACCGGATCAGGTCGTGGACCTGGTCCACGTCGCCGACCCGGGCCTTGCGCACCCGAACCGGGCTCCCCTTCCGCACCGGGGGGAGTTCGACCGGCTTGAGCTCAAGCCGCGGGACGGGGGAGGGTTTCCCGCTCATGCCTCCTCCTCGGCGAGGCGCCCCTTGGCCTCCTGGAGCTGCCGCCGGACGGCCTGGGGGGCGGTGCCCCCGTAGGAGGCCCGGGCGTGGATCGCCCGGTCGAGGGTCAGGAGGTCGAGGGCGTCCTCCTCAAAGAGCGGGGAGAACCCC
>JALSRQ010000129.1 GCA_026984675.1 Thermaceae bacterium | reverse complement strand
AGATGCTGAAGGGGGCGGTGGGGGGGATCGACCCCGGGGTCCGGCGCCAGGCCTCCCACCTGGTGACCTTCCGCCTCACCGAGCCCGAGGAGGTCCGGGCCCTCTCCGAGCAGTTCCCCGAGCTCGGCGAGCGGGTGCGAAGACTCGCCCGGCCCGAGAACGGCCTGCCGCCCGAGTACGGGGTCAAGGACCTCGACCGCGAGCGCTCCGGGGTGGTGCTCCGGGACCCCGGCGACCCCCGGCGCCGGCGGTGGGTGGAGCTCGGGGGCTAGATGGGGCGGAACAAACAGATCCGGGCTAGAATAAAGGGGCTCGAACGCCAGGTGCAGGCCCACGAGGCGAAGATCCGCCGCGAGCTCAAGAAGAAGCATCCAGACCGTGGCCTGATCCGCCACTGGCGGAAGGAGATCGAGGCATGGCGACGGCAGTTGGAAAGGCTAAGAAGCAAGCTTCCGGGCAGGAAGTAGCCATTGAGCGAAGCCTCGGAGCCGAGGCCAATCCCCTCTGGGAAGAGCTCGCTGAGGAGGCCGAGCGCTACGTCAGGCTCGTGCGCAAGCTGAAGGCGCTTTCCCCCAACGATCCCAGGCGAACCGAGCTGGAAGGGGAGCTCTACGCTTCCTTGAGCCACTTGGCGGTGCACGCGAAACTGCTCCTTGAGCGAGCGGAAAAAGCCCTGAAATAGCGCCCCAAAACGAGCCGCGGGGCCCCGTCCAGGACGGGGTCCCGGCCTTTTGGCGTACGGTACGCGCGTACTGTACGTATTGGTAGTTTTACGTACTGTACGCTTTACAAACCGCCTCCTCTGGGCTAACCCTGGAACCATGAGGAGGTAGGTGTGGCCAAAGGTTGGACCGCAGCGATCCGAAACCCGGCTGAGACCCTGAAGCGGGCCGGCGACGAGTTCTTTTCTCCCACCACCATGGGGCTGGTGGGGGGCCTCTTCGGCGAGTACGTCGCCGAGAAGGCCCTCTTCACTGGCTTCCGTCAGGTCTTCGGCGACTCCGGTTCGGGGCTCTCGCAGCACGAGAAGTTTTCCCGGCAGCTGGCCCGGCTGGGGCTCGGCGTCCTTGGCGCCGCGGTGGCGGTGAGCGCCAAGGAAGAGGCGGAAAAGGCGTTCGGGATGGGGCTCATGGCCGAGGCCACCGTGAGCCTGCTGAAGGGCTTCGGCCTCACCTTCAACTAAGGGAGGAAGCATGAATCCGACCGTAGGCATCCGCAAAGAGGTCATCACCAAGAGCAACAAGAACTTCTCGGTCATCGGGCCGGGGATCGCGAACCGGAAGGTCGCCGTCGCCAAGTACACGGTACCGGCGAACACCGCGCTGGCGATCCAAAACGGCGCCCAGCTCATCATGAAGCTGGCCGACGGCTCGGGGAACGAGATCAGCCGCGACAGCTACGTCTACTTCTACGTCAAGCGCTCCGGGTTCGACGGCGAGGAGTTCGTCAGCAAGCTCCCCTACTCGGCCTTCTTCGACCTTACCGTGGCCGAGCAGCGGAACGCCGAGTTCAACTCCGAGACCCAGCTGATCTTCGCCATCCCCAAGAAGGCGATCGCCCTCGGCCCCGAGGACGAGCTCCAGATCTGGGTCGAGTCGGCCGACGCGGTGGACTTCACCAACGCCGCCACCCTGCTCGAGCTCGAGGCCCTCGCCCGGCGGATCTAGGAGGCGGCGATGCTCGGCATCCTGAAAAAGCTCCGGCCCGCCCCGGCCCCGCCCCCCGCCCCGGCCAAGGCGCCCCCGGCGCCGGTGCGGTGGCAGCGGGCCCTGATCGACACCAAGGACTTCGAGGCCGGCGAGCCTTGGCGGGCGAACGCCGAGGTGGTGATCGCCCGGTTCCGCGTCCCCGAGGACTCCGCCTTCGTGATCAAACCCGGCGCCAAGCTCAAGTTCTACCTCCGCAACCGGGCGACCGCCGCGGGCTACGACAACAGCGCCGGCGCCAGCGCCTACGCCCTCACCGTGCCCACCCCTGGCATTCTGGAGACCAAGACCCGGAAGCCGGCCTTCCCCACCGACCGGCACCCCGAGGTCATCGCCTACGCCGACAAGGGGGCGGGGTTCGTGCCGGTGCCGGTGCAGGGGGTGGACTACAACGCCGGCACCGTCGCCCTCTCGGTCCCCGCCGGCGAGACATGGACCGCCGTCGAGGTCTACTACGTCGGCTCCCAGGGCGAGTTCCGCTTCTACGTGGTCCGTGAGGGCGGCGGCATCCGGGACTGGGTACCGATCTACAACAACTCCTTCGCCGGCGTGCACTCGCTGAACCAGCACTCCGACCGCGAGCGCCCGACCATCCCCAACGCCGCCATCCTGGTCGAGGGGTTCCAGCTTGCCCTCGAGGTCAGCTCCCCCTACGAGGTGGCCTGGAACGACCGCGCCCGCCACTTCGTGCAGGTCGACGCGGTGGCCGTCCACGCCCCCGGGGCCGATAAGGAGGCGTTGACCCGCAAGGCGCTCCTGGCGATGAAGGGAGGGGTCTGATGCCCAGCGGCATTCACGTCGGCGACAAGTACACCATGAACCAAAAGCCCTACGACTACGAGTGGATGAACGCCGCCCAGGAGACCGCCGGGCTCCTGGAGGAGCTCTTCCCGGTGGTCCAGCAGTACGGCGACCTCTTCGGCCTCCTGCCCAAGGACCAGCCGACCCAGCCCCAGACGGTGGTGGTCCAACCCAAGCCCTGGTACGAGGACCTGCCGCCCTGGGTCTGGGGCGTCGCCGCCGCAGTGGGGGCGCTGGTGCTCTTCCGGGTCCTGGAGGACTGAGCCGGAGGTAGACGGTGGAGATCGTCTCGGCGATCGTGGGCCTGGCCAGCGGCCTCTTCGGCTTCCTGGGGGCCGACCGGAAGGCCTCCGCCGCCGAGAACATCGCCCGCGAGCGGAAACAGGCCCAGCTCGCCTGGTTCGACGCCCTGACGCAAGGGTGGCGGGACTGGGCGAACATCGCCGAGATCAAGGCCCTCACCGGCCGCGACGTCGCCAACGAGGAGGCCGACGTCCAGCGCACCCGGATCTTCTACAACTACCAAGCGCTGGCCGCGACCCAAGGCACGCTGGTGGCCGCGGTGGGGCGGGGCTGATCGCCCTCACCGTCTACCTCGCCGCCAAGGAGGAAGGATGAAGGCCTGGATCTGGATCCCGGTGGGGGCCGGGGCCGCCCTGGTGGGCTACGGCCTGCTCAAAGGGACGGCGCCGCCGGTAAAGGCGCTCAAGCCGCTGGGCGGCCAGCCCGTCGCCACCACCATCCCCAAGCACGTTCAGGGAGCGAGCTCCGCCGACGCCAGCTACTGCGAGCTCCTCACCGCCTACCGGCAGGACAAGCGTCGCTGGGAAGGCCAGCGCGACGACGCCAAGCTCCGCATGCAGCAGGCCCTCGACGAGGCCAAGCGGGTCTGCGACGAGTTCGCCTGGAACGCAAGCTGGAAGTACGTCTACGCGGGGCTCTTCGGGTCGATGGGTTCGACCCAGTTCAAGAAGACCAAGTCGAACGCGCTGCTCACCAGCTGCCAGGAATACGTGAAGGGGAACGTCGGCGACCCCGGCCGCCCCTCGATCCCCGCCCCCCCAACCCGGGGCGCCTACTGGTACGACGGGACCTACACCGACGTGGCCCAGAAGATCCGCGCCCTGAAGGCCCAGGTCGAGGACGCCAAGGCGTCCCTGCCCGGGCTGCGCGAGAAGTACCGCAAGGCCAAGGCCGACTTCGACGAGGCCAAGGCCAAGCTCGCCGACCTGGAGAAGCGGATTCGGGACCTGGAGGCCAAAGGGGTGTATTGCTGATGGACGGCTTCTTCCAGCTCCTCGCGGGCCTCGACATCGGCAAGGCGAGCTTTCTGGTGCTCACCCTCCTGGTGATCTGGCGGGAGCGCGAGGCCGTGAAGGTGATGCGCGAGATCCAGCGCCACGTCGCCGAGAGCAAGTACCTGATCCGCCGGAACACCGAGGCGCTGGAGACCTTCGCCGGCGTGCTCCGGCGGAAGGGGATCGAGCTCAGAAAGGAGGCAGTCCGTGAATAGGAAGCTGCTCAAGCTGGCCGTACTCGCCGCCGGGGCCTACGTGGTGGCGTCGTACCTAATGGCCCGGGGCCAGGGGGGGCAGGCCCCCGCCCCCGGGGCGGCCCCCGCCCCACCCCAGCCCCCGGCCCCACCCGCCTACCCCACCGACCCCGACTACTGCTACAAGCGCCCGGACGACCCGCTCTGCGCGGACTTCGTGGGGATCTGATGCCGCGCTACCTGCTCCCCGCCGCCCTGGCCCTGCTGGCCCTGGCCCTCTGGCGCTGGAACACCAAGCGCCCGGTGACCGAGGCCTACCGGCGGGCCGTCTCCGGGTTTTGGAGGTGAACCGTGGACGTTTGGAAGACCCTGATTCCGCCTGGAAACCTCTGGATCGTCTGGCTGGTGCAGGCCGCCCTCGCGGTCGGCGTGGTCATGCTGGTGGTCAACCTCCTCGCCGGGGTGGTGAGCGCGATCCCAGGGGTCGGGCCGGTGCTGGCCCAGATCCTGCGGGTGCTCGGGGGGCAGTACCAGAAGTGGCTCACCGAGCACGTCCCCAAGGCCGCCGAGCAGGCGGTGCTGGCGGTCGAGGAAAAGTACCGCGCCGCCGAGGACCTCCCCCCCGAGGAGCGCGCCCGCAGGAAGATGGAGGAGGCCCTCAAGATCCTGAACCGGCTCGCGCCCGGGCTCGACCGCGACGTGGCCCGGAAGATGATCGAGGCCGCCCTGGCCCGGATCCGGCCCCAGTTCGAGCAGAAGGCGGCCCTCACGCCGAAGCCCAGCACGAAAGGGGTGGGCGGCGGTGCCCGGTAACGCAAGGCCTTACCGCTTCCGTCCCAAGCGCGAGTTCAAGCGGGGGTTCTGGTGGACCCTGGGGGCGGTCTTCGCCTACGCCCTGGTCGGGACCGGCCTGGCCCTGGGGTTCGCCTACCTCCAGCGGCTGGAGAACGACCAAGGGGCGGGCATGCCGCTGGGGACGATCGAGTCGGGCTCGGGGTGCGCCAGCGGCGCCTGTCCCGAGGTCTGGGCGAGGTGATCCATGTTCGGCTTCGACCTTAAGGGGGAGATGACCAAGCTCCTGGCCTCGCCGGAGGTGCGGCGAGTCCTCGCCTGGCTGCAGGGCAAGCTCGACCGCATCACCGACGCCCTCACCGCGATCCAGCGGATGCTCGCCTACGAGCACGGTCTGCCGGTGCGCGACGTGCCCCCCCACGACCCCCGCCGACTCCCCTTCGTGCACCGCGCCGAGAACGTCGCCGACGTGCGGGTCAACGTCGCCCCGGCCCTCGGCAAGCCGGCGACCCGGGGCGAGGTGATGAACTACGGCACCGCCAAGGCCCTGATCGTGTTCATCAAACGGAACGGCCCCATCGAGGAGACCGTCGAGTACCTCCTGCCGCCGGGAACCACCCTGAGCACGAGCTGGTTCTACGACGCCTTGGAGATCAAGGACGCCGGCGAGGGTCCGGTGTCCGTGCAGGTGCTGGCGCAATGAGCACGCGGAGACGCAAGAAACGGACCAACCACGGCCTCCCCGCCCTCTACCTCGGGCTGGCCTTCGGGGGCCTCGTGCTCCTCAAGATGCTCCGCGACGCCGCCCGGAAGGCCTTCCAGAACCCGCGCTACCGCCGGGAGGTGCCCGAGCCGTGAAGTTTGAACCGCTGGTGAGCCACCGGGGCCGGGGCCACTTCGCCGAGCTCGCGCTCGCGCGGGGGCCCCGGGTCATGGCGGCAACCGGCGGCGGCACCTTCGAGGAGCTTTTCGGCTACGCCTGGCTCGCGCTTTTGGACCGGCGGGAGTTGCGCCTCCGGCTCTTCCAGGCCCAGGCCAGCGGGGTGCCCTGGGCGATCGGCGGCGACCCCGCGGCCGCCGAGTGGTTCGAGGTGCCGGTGCCCGACCTCGTGCACCCGGTGCGGGAGGTGCGCCACCTCGCCCTCGCCTTCGACCAGGCCGCCCGGCACGTGGTGGCCTACGAGCGGGGCGGCGAGATCTGGGTGCGCCAGTGGGACCCGGTCGGGCAGCAGTACGTGATGCGCGGGCCTTGGCCCGGGGTGGACCCGGTCCTGGTGATGGACGCCACCGTGGGCTACCACGTGCCCGACTCCGACGTGCTCCTCTTCCACCTCACGCCGGACCGGATGACCTTGGTGATGCGGGTCCAGCGCGAGCTCTACGAAACCGCCCACACGGTCGAGACCTTCGCCGAGGAGGCGATCCTCGACCAGGGGGTGGCGCTGCCGTACCAGTTCGAGCTTTTGGGCTCGCTCGCGAGCGACCCCGACGCCACCGGGCTGGTGCTCCGCTCGGACCTCTACCCCGTCCGCGGCCAGGATAGCCTCGGCACGGCGAGCCTAGCCGCACCCGCCTCGGGCGTCTACTGGCCGGTCGTGGTGGTCCGTGACCTGGGGACGGACGCGCTCGGGGTGGCCAACCTCTCCGCGCCCACCTCGGGGGTCTACCTGCCCCTGGTCGTTATCCAAAACCTCGGAACCGACGCTCTCGGAACGGCCAGCCTGGCGGCCCCGGCCTCGGGCGTTTACCACCCGGTGGTCGTGGTGCAGAACCTTGGCACCGACGCCCTGGGCACCGCCCAGCTTGCCGCCCCCGGCGCGGGCACCTACGCCCTCGTGGTCGTGGTGGTGGACCTCACCCAGGCGCCCTATGGCGTGGACGCCCTCGGAACCGCTCAGCTCACGGCTCCAACGGGAGGGAGCTATGTCTGAACTGATCGTCGCGAAAAAGAAGATCGCCATCGCCCGACTAGTTTTGAGGGAGCGCCGGCCGCCCCCGCCGGAGCTTTCGGTGCGGCTCCGTCCCCAACATCTGCGCTGGGAGGTGGGACGCTACCGCGAGCGAATCCGCTCGGGCCCTGGGGGCCTCGGGCGGGGCAGGCGCTGGACCCCTGAGGTGGTGGGCGAGCAGCATAACCTGTTGCTCGATCAGGCCTACGATCTAATCGCGTCGGCTGGGTTTTCGGGGCTCACGAACTACGCGGTGGTTGGGACCGGATCGGCCGCTCCATCGCCTACCGATACCCAGCTCGGGGCGGAACTTGCTCGCACGAACTCAATACCCTCGGGGTCGTCCGACCAAATCAGTCGCACGGCCGACGGGGTTTGGCAAATCCAGCGCACCCGCGAGTTTTCCGCCGCAATCGTAGGCGGCCACAACCTCACCGAGTGGGGTTGGGCTCCGGGCGGAACGGTCGGGGCAACCGACGTAGCCGTGCGCGAGCTTTTCCGTGATAGCGGCGGTACTCCGATTACCCTCAGCCTGGCAGCGGATCAATCCCTTCGCCTGATCTACGCAATGCAGGTCAACATTGCCCCGGTAACGGCTCAAGCCGTGTCGTTGACGCTAACGAATCTGGGCACGCTAACGGGTAATGCAATCGTTCACGCTGAAAGCAACCCAGGGTCTGGACCTAAGACCGACTTTGATCTGATAAATACTCTCGCTAAGGGTGGAGGAGCCGTCGGACTGGGGACAGTTCGCGGAGGGCTCAGCTATTACTTGCAATACAGCCGAGCCGCGAGTGATGGAAAAGGTTTGACGTTTAACCCGTATAACCCTGGTGATAGGGCCCGGTCGGTGCAAAGTGTCACCTGGAACTCGAACGAGGCCGTAAAGACGATTACGGACATCGCGATCGGCTTGAGTTACTACAGTACCGTCGGTTACAACTTTGTCCTGGAGCTCGACGCCGGTCAAGAGATCGTCAAGGACAACACGCACAAGCTCATTCTGAACGGCTGGACGGTCATTAGCTGGTGAACATGGTACCGGTGTTGAAGGCTCGCCAACATCTCAACCCGGGACCCGCGCCCCTGACCAAGGCGGTCGCCGCGATCTACCCCCAAGCGCAGCGCGACGGCCGCCACGTGGCCGGTCAGGCGAAGGGCGGCCTGCTCACCTACACCGACCTGAACGCCTTCGCCTGGTGGTACGGCGGCGGCTGGCTCACTCTGAACCGCGGCAAGAAGGGCCTCCGCCGGGTCCACCGCGGCAGCGAGGACGTGACCCAGATCCGGCGGTGAAGATGGAGGAGGCCCTGGAGAATGCATAAGGGGTAGTTAGGGGGTAGCAATCAGCCAATAACAGAAGGCCCGGAGCGCGCTCCGGGCCTTTTTTATCGTGGTGGGCGGTACTGGACTTGAACCAGTGACCTCCCGCGTGTGAGGCGGGCGCTCTGGCCAGCTGAGCTAACCGCCCAGGCCAGCCCGAATCTAGCATCGCGCCCCCCAAATGTCAAGGTTTCCGA
>JALSRQ010000128.1 GCA_026984675.1 Thermaceae bacterium | reverse complement strand
GATGGCGATGTCGGCGACCCGGAGGAGCACCTCCTCTTCCTTGGCGATCTTCTCGCCGAACTTCTGGGCGGCGATTCCCGCGGTCATGAGGGCGAGCTTTTTGAGACCCTCGACGTAGCCGTAAAGTCGCTCGAAGTCGTCCTCGGGCGGCTCGGAAAACGCGGGCTCCAGCAGCTCCTCCTGGAGCTTCATCGCCGCCTCGTAAAGGGGGAGCTCCCCCTTGAGCGCCCGGCGGAGCATCATCCCGGGAATGAGGAGGCGGTTGATCTCGTTGGTACCCTCGAAGATGCGGTTGATGCGGCTATCGCGGTAGGCCCGCTCCACCGGGTACTCGGCGATGTAGCCGTAGCCGCCGTGGATCTGCACCGCCTCGTCCACCGCGTAGTCGAGCACCTCGGAGCCCAGCACCTTGATGATGCTGGCCTCGACCGCGTACTCCTCGATGGCCTTTACGGCGTTTTCCTTGCCAAGGCGCTCGATCTCCTCGTCAATGAGGCCCACGGTGCGGTAGGTGGCGCTCTCACCCACGTAGGCGTAGATCGCCATGCGGGCGAGCTTTTCCTTGATGGCCCCGAACTTGGCAATGGGAAGGCCGAACTGGCTCCGCTGCTTGGCGTACTTGGCGGCGTCGCGGAGGGCCACCTTGGCCCCGCCCACGGCCCCGGCGCCGAGCTTGTAACGGCCCACGTCGAGGACCAAAAAGGCGATCTTGTGCCCCTTGCCGATCTCCCCCACCACGTTCTCGGCGGGCACCTTGACGTCCTCGAGGATCACCTGCCGGGTCGAGGAGGCCTTGATCCCCATCTTGTGTTCCTCGGGGCCGAAGGAGAGGCCCGGGGTGTCCCGCTCGACCAGGAAGGCGGTGAACGCTTCCCCGTTCACCTTGGCGAAGACGATGAAGAGGTTCGCGAAACCGGCGTTGGAGATGAACTGCTTGGTGCCGTTTAGAACGTAGTACTTGCCGTCCTCGCTGGGGGTGGCGGTGGCCTTGATGCCGAGGGCGTCGGAGCCCGCCCCCGGCTCGGTGAGGGCGTAGGCGCTGATCCACTCGCCACTGGCGAGCTTCGGGAGGTACTTCTTCTTCTGCTCCTCGGTGCCGAAGTACACGATCGGAAGAGTACCGATGCCGGTGTGGGCCCCCACGGTGACCGCGAAGCCCCCGGCCTCGGAGAGGTTCTCCGCGATCACCGAGGAGACCACCTTAGGCAGCTCCAGCCCGCCGTACGCCTCCGGGATGTCGGGGGCGAGCAGGCCGAGCTCGCCGGCCTTCTTCATGAGCCTTGGGTTTTCCTCCAGCATCCGCTCCTTGGATTCCTCCATCTCGGGGAGGACCGGGAGCACCTCGCGCTCGACGAAGGTTCGGGTGGTCTCGGCGATCATGCGGACGGTGTCGTCGAAATCCTCCGGGGCGTAGACCTCCTCGGCGCGGGCGAGGAGGAACCCCCCGCCCTTCTTCCAAAGGGGTTTTTCGCTCATCGCTTCCCTCCTTCGGGGTAGACCTCGAAGATCCCGGCGGCCCCCATGCCGCCGCCGATACACATGGTGACGAGCCCAAGCCCCCCGCCCCGGCGGCCGAGTTCGTAAATAAGCTGGGTGGTGAGCTTGGCCCCGGTCGCCCCCAGGGGGTGGCCGAGGGCGATCGCCCCGCCGTTAACGTTGGTCTTCTCCTCGGGCATCTCGAGGCCCCGCATCACCGCCAGCACCTGGGCGGCGAAGGCCTCGTTGAACTCGATGAGATCGAGGTCCTTCATCGTCACCCCGGCCTTTTCGAAGGCCTTGGGGACGGCGTACATAGGGCCGATGCCCATGATGTCGGGCGCGACCCCCGCCACCGGGAA
>JALSRQ010000127.1 GCA_026984675.1 Thermaceae bacterium | reverse complement strand
CCCCCGGGCTACCTTTCCACCCGCATCCCGCTACTCTTCTTCACCCGGCCCTCCCGCTGCTCGACCTCGCCGGAGAGGAGCCCCATCCAGACCAGGGCGGTGCCGTCGGGCTCGAAGGCGAGCGGTCGCACCCGCTGGGCGATCACGGCGTCGCCTCCGCGGGCCCGGGCCTTGGCCCGGGCCTCCTCCTCCCCCTCGGCGGCGACCAGGTAGACCGCCTCGGCCCGCCCCGGCCCCTCGGCCCGGATCTCGTTGGTCACCAGGAAGAGCTTCATACCTATGAGTTTACCCGCCGAGGATCCGGCGGTAGAGATCGTCGGCGTGGGCGGTGGCCCGGGGCACCCCGGGCCGGATGCGGAAGGTCCGGGCCCCCTCCGGCCCGCGCTCGGCGCGGAGGCAGAGCGCCCGGCCGGCTTGGCAGAACCCGGCGGCGAGCCGGTGGAGGTGGGTGACGTAGGCGACCCGCACCCCGGCCTCGGCCAGCGCCCGCACCAGCCCCTCGGCGACCAGGGTGGCCTCCCGCTCGTTGGTGGAGGCGAAGCTCTCGTTCAAAAGGAGCAGGCTGCCGGGCCGCATCGCCTCGACCAGGGCGTCCATTCGGGCGAGCTCCTCGAGGAACTTCCCCCGCTCCCGCTCGGCCTCCTCGGGGCGAACGAAGTGGGTGAAGACCCCCCGCCGGACCCCGGCGCGGTAGGCGGCGGCGGGGACGAACAGCCCCGCCTGAAAGAGGAGCTGGGCCACCCCGATCGCCCGCAGGAAGGTGGTCTTGCCGCCCCGGTTCGCGCCGGTGATGAAGAGGACGGGCCGGCCGCCGGCCCGCAGGTCGTTGGTCACCACCGGGGACCCCCCCCGAAGGACCAGCCCGGGGTCGTAGAGGGCGTCGGCGGAAAGCGCCTCCTCGCCCCCGACCTGGGGGATCGCCCGGGGCAGGCCGGCGGCCGCCAGCCGTCGCCAGAGCGCGGCCGCCCCGCGGTAGAAGGCGAGCTGCCGGCGGAGGGCCTGGAAGAAATCGATCGCCGCCTGGGCGCTCTCGGCCAGGACCCGGGCCAGGGGGGCGAGCGCCCGGTCGGAAAGGGCCCCGAGGGCCCGGGCCCCGGCCACGTCGCGCTCGGCGACGACCACCCGGTGGACCGGGGCCCTCCCCCCCAGCCAGCGGCCGAGGAGGCCGCCGGGGCCGGGGGGCTCGGCGAGCGGCCGGTGGTCGCGGCCGAGGAGCCCCTCGCCCAGCCGGACCCCCGCCCAGACCCCCCGCCGGTCGCGGAGGCGGCGGAGCTCGTCCTCGGCCTCCTGGAAGAAGGCGTCGGGGAGGGCGGCCTCGAGGCGCTCGAAGAGGGCGCGAAAGCCGGGCGAGGAAAACCCGGCCCGGGCGGTCAGGGCCCAATCCCGGAGGCGGCGGAGCCCGACGAGGAGGGCCTCCATCGCCTCGAGGGCGCCAAACAGCACCGCCCCCGGGGTGCGCCAGGTGAAGCCGAAGTGGCTCCGTTGCACCTGCTCCAGGGTCTCCCTCGCCAGGGCGTCGAGCTCGGCGACCGCCTCGGGGTGGGCGAGCACGTCCTGGAAGACGGCCTGGCGGTAGGGGATCGCCCGGGGGTCGGGGTTGGCGGCCGCCAGCACCCCCTCCCGGACCGCCCGGTAGCGGAGCTCCTCGCCCTCGGCCATGGCCTCGAAGAGGGCGGCCAGGCCGAGGTCGGCGACCAGGTCCTCGGCGAAGGGCGGGGCGGGGAGGTCGGGGTCGCCGTCGGGGTGGATCAGCCGGACTTCCATCGCGCCAACCTCGCCTTCAACTCGGGGTAGGTGAGCCGGTAGCGCCGGGCCAGGATCTCGGCGTAGGCCCGCTCGGAGGGAGGGGCCGGCACCACCCGGAAGGTGCGGCGGGTGGGGTCGTCGGGGTCGAGCTGGGCGACGTAGCTCTGGACCCCCGGTTGGCGGGCGAGCTCGGGGAGGAAGGTCACCCAGACCGCCCGCGCCCCGCCCTCCCGGAGCCGGGCGAGCACCCGCAGGCCGAGGGCCAGGGCGTCGGGGGCGGTGGCCGAGGCGAAGGGCTCGTTGAGGATCGCGAGGGCGTCCTCCCCGGCGGCCTCGAGGATCGGCCGCATCCGGAGGAGGTCGTCCTCCAGCCGGCTGGTGAGGTCCTCGGCGGCCTCGCGACGGGGAAAGTGGCTAAAGAACCGGCGCACCGGCGCGATCCGGGCCGCCGCCGCCGGTACCGGCAGCCCCAGCCCGGCCAGGTAGTGGACCTGGGCGACGGTGCGGGCGAAGGTCGTCTTGCCCCCCTGGTTGGGGCCGGTGACCACCAGGATCCGCCCCTCGTCGAAGGCGAAGTCGTTGGCCACCACCCCGCCCTCGCGGGCCCGGGCCAGGTCCAGGGGGAAGGCCCCCCGGGCCCACCCCGCCGCCCCCGGGGCCAGCTCGGGGTAGGCGAAGGCGAGGCCGGCCTCCTTCAGGGGGGCGAGGAGGTCGCGGTAGGCGAGGAAGAAGGCGAGGCCCCGCTCGATCGCCCGCACCCCGGGGTCCTGGAAGGCGCCGAGCTCCGAGGCGAAGCGCTCCAACCGGGCGAAGGGCTCGGGGTAGAGCTTGGCGACGCCCTCGAGGATCCCCTCCTCGACGTGGTTCATCTCCGGCCCCCGGGGGGGGAGGCGGAGCTCGGGGCCCCGCCCCCGGCCCAGGGGGGCGAAGATGCGCTCGAGCCGGGCGACCAGGTCGTCGAGCGCCTCGGGGGGGTAGACCGAGACCCGCGCCTCCTCGATGTGGAGGAGGTAGCGGACCCCGAGCAGCGCCGATCGAATCTCGGCGGCCTCCCGCCTTCGCCCGGCCACCTCGGGCCGGGCGAGGTGGGCCTTCAGGTAGGCGGCCGCCTCCTTGAGCCCCCGGGAGGCCGGGGCCGCCGCCTCGAGGCCCTCGGCGAAGGCCGCCAGCGCATCGACGTAGGCCAGGAAGGCGGCCAGTCGGTAGTAGGCCTTCGGACGGCGGGGGTAGAGGCGCTGGCCTTGCTCCAGGGTCTCGCGGACCCGCCGGAGGCCGAGCAGGAAGTCGCGGGCGGCGGCCTCGAGGCGGGGCCGGTCGAGGTCTTGCATCACCGCCTGGCGGGCGGCGATCGCGGCGGGCTCAACCAGGGGCGCCCGGTAGAGGGGGAGGAGGTCGTGGTCGCGGTAGCCCACCTGCAGCTCCTCGAAGACCGCCGCCAGGCCGGTGTCGGCCAGGAACCCCTCGGCCACCCGGACGGGCCCGGGGGCGACCAGCCCGGGCCTTGGTTCGCGCGCCGCCACCCCCCCAGGGTACGCCCGAAAAGCGGAGGGATACCCGGGTGCGGGCGGGCTCAAGGGTAGAATGCCCCCATGCAGGCCACCGTATGCCCTCACGACACCGCCAAGAACCTCCCCCTTTGGATCGAGTTCTTCGTGGTCCTGGGGGCGGTGGGTCCGGAAGAGGTGGGGTTCTTGCCGGCCGACGGCTTCCCCGAGTTCTACCGGCTCTGGCCCCGGGTCGACCTGGTCTACGCCAACCCCCTGGACGCGCTCCGGCTGGAGGAGGAGCACGGCTTCCTGCCGGTCGCCGGCAACGACCGCTACGACGAGGTGGCCCTGCTGGTGCGGGAGGGGGTTCCCGCCGAGCTCGGCGCCTTCGAGGGCGCCCGGGTGGGGATGGTACCCGGGCAGTTCGCCACCTTCCTGGGCCGGCAGGTGCTCCACGACGCCGGGGTGCGCCCCGCCGAGCTGGTGCCGTTCGCCTCCTGGGGCGAGGTGCTCGCCGCCCTCCGGGAGGGAAAGATCGGCCACGCCTTCCTCTACCGCGACTTCTTCGCCGCGCTCTCGCCGGTGAGCCGGGAGGGCACCGCCCTCGTCCTGGTCTCCGAGACCCGCCGCTTTTCCCACCTGTTCCTGCTCGCTCCCGGCCGCCGGGCGCTCAAGGCCCCGCTGACCGAGGCCCCGACCGCCCTGCCCCAACACCCGATGGGGGCCCCGGTGCTCACCGACCTGGGGATCGGGCGGTTCGACCCCCTCGACACCACCGCCCCGATCCGGGAGCTGGTAGGCTCCTAGGGGTGCTCAAGGCGGTCCTGCTTCCCGGCAAGGAAAAGAAGGTCCAAAACTTCTACCCCACCGTCTACGCCGACGAGCTCGCCGAGGCCCCCCGCGAGGCCGGGGTCGCGCGGCTCTACTCGGCCGCCGGCGAGGTGCTGGGGGTCGGCTACCACGACCCCAACGCCCGGGCCGCCCTCAGGCTCTTCCGCTTCGACGACGGCCCCCTCGACGCCGCCTTCTTCCGCGCCCGGCTGGCGGCGGCCGAGTGGCGCCGACGGGGGCTCGGCCCCCACCACCGCCTGGTCCACGCCGAGGCCGACGGCCTGCCCGGGCTGGTGGTCGACCGCTTCGACGCGGTGCTCTTGGTGCAGGTGCGCACCCGGGGAGCCTGGGCCCTCCGGGAGCGCTGGCTCGGGCCGCTAAGGGCGATCACCGGCGCCCGTTCGGCCCTGCTCGTCCCCACCGAACACGCCCGGAAGGAGGGCCTGAGGCTCGACCGCGCCCCCCTTTGGGGGGAGCCCCCCGAGACGCTGGCGGTCGAGGAGGACGGGCTGGTCTTCGAGATCCCCCTGGCCCTGGCCCAGACCAAGGGCTACTACCTCGACCAGCGGGAGAACCGCCGCCGCTTCGAGGCCGGCCTCGGGCCCGAGGACCGGGTCCTCGACGTCTTCGCCTACGTGGGGGCCTTCGCCCTCCGGGCGGCCCGGCGGGGGGCCTCCGCCCTGGCGGTGGACAAGGACCTCGCCGCCCTGGCGGTGGCCGACCGGACGGCCCGGCGGCTGGGGCTTTCCCTCGACCTCCGCCGGGGCGAGGCGCGCTCGGTCCTCGCCGAGCTGGCCGCCGAAGGGCGCCGGTTTACCCGGGTCGTCCTCGACCCCCCGGCGCTGGCCAAGAGCCCCCGCGACGTCCCCCGGGCCAAGCGCTACCTGGTCGCCCTCCTGACCGAGGCCTTCCGGCTGACCGAACCGGGGGGCGAGGTCTGGCTCTCCAGCTGCAGCTACTACCTGAAGGAGGCCGACCTCCTCGAGGCCGCCCGCCGGGCCGGCGCCGACACCGGCACCCGCCTGGCGGTGGCGGCGGTCCACCACCAACCCGCCGACCACCCCTGGATCCTCCAGGTCCCCGAGACCCTCTACCTGAAGACGGTGGTGCTCCGGCCCGATCCCCTAAAGTAGGGGCATGTACCCGGTCGGATTCGAGGAGGCCCGGGTCGAGCGCGGCGAGCTCTGGCTCACCGGCCCCGTCTTCACCGCCCGCGTCCAGGCCCGGGGGCCGGCCTGGCGGATCCTCGTCTTCCTCCGCCCCGAGGACGCCGAGAAGGGGAGCTTCGCGGTGACGAACCAGGAGCGCCGCCCCCTGGCCTTCGAAAACGGCGAGGTCACCGCCCCCGGCCTGCCCCCCCTTCGCCTTGAGCTCGACCCCTTCGCCTTCGGCTTCGGCTTCCTCCGCGCCAGCGGTCTCTTCGCCCGGGAGCTCGAGACCTGGCGGGGGGTCGAGCGGGTGACCCTCGACCCCCTGGGGGTCAAGAACCCCACCCCGGTCACCGAGGGGCTGCCCCTCGGCGGGGGCTACGAGCTCTGGCTGGAGGAGCGGCCGGAGCGGCGCTACTTCGGCCTCGGTGAGCGCACCGGCTTCCTCGACAAGAAGGGACGGCGCTACACCCACTGGAACACCGACGACGTCGATCACGAGGAGGGCACCGACAACCTCTACCAAAGCCAGCCGTTCCTGCTGGCGGCCGAGGACGGCCGGGCCCTCGGTCTGGTGCTGGACGAGACCTGGCGCACGGTCTTCGACCTGGCCCGGAGCGACCCCGAGAAGACCACCCTGGTTACCCCCGGCCCCACCTTCGACCTCTACCTCCTCCCCGGCCCCCAGCCCAAGGACGTCACCCAAAAGCTCGCCGAGCTCACCGGCCGGCCGCCGCTGCCGCCGCTTTGGGCCCTTGGCTACCACCAGTGCCGCTACAGCTACCCCGACGAGGCGGCGGTGCGGGCGGTGGCGGCCGCCTTCAAGCGACGCGGCATCCCGCTCTCGGCGATCTGGCTCGACATCGACCACATGGACGGCTACCGGGTCTTCACCTTCCACCCCGAGCGCTTCCCCGACCCCAAGGGGCTGGCCGAGGAGCTGGCCAGGGACGGCGTCCGCCTGGTGGCGATCGTCGATCCGGCGGTCAAGAAGGAGGCCGGCTACCCGGTCTACCAGGAGGGGGCGGCGATCCGGGCCTACGTCGAGGACCCCCGGGGCCACGAGGTGGTCGGCGAGGTCTGGGCCAAGCCGGCGGTCTGGCCCGACTTCACCCGGGAGGGGGTCCGCGACTGGTGGGCCGGGCTCCACCGCTTCTACACCGAGCGGGGCGTCGCCGGGATCTGGAACGACATGAACGACCCCTCGGTGTTCGCGGTCGAGGGGGTGGACGGTGAGCTGCCGGGCCTCGGCAAGACCCTGCCCCCGGGGGCCCTGCACGGCAAGCGGACCCACCTCGAGGTCCACAACGTCTACGGCCAGTGCATGAGCCGGGCGACCTACCAGGGGCTGCGGGCGCTGGCCCCCGACCGCCGCCCCTTCGTCCTCACCCGCTCCGGCTTCCTCGGCATCCAGCGCTACGCCTGGGTCTGGACCGGCGACAACAAGAGCTACTGGTCGCACCTGGAGATGAGCGTGCCGATGCTGCTCAACCTCGGCCTCTCGGGGGTCGCCTTCGCCGGGGCCGACATCGGCGGGTTCACCGAGGACGCCGACCCCGAGCTCCTCCTGCGCTGGACCTGGCTGGGGGCGTTCTACCCCTTCATGCGGAACCACTCGGCCAAGACCAGCCGCCGCCAGGAGCCCTACGCCTTCGGCGAGCCCTGGACCGGGCGCATCGCCGAGGCGATCCGCTTCCGCTACCGCCTGCTGCCCTACGTCTACGCCCTGGCCGAGGAGGCGTCGGCCACCGGCGCCCCCCTGATGCGTCCGCTCTTTTGGCACTTCCCCGACGAGCCGGAGGCCTACCGGGTCTACGACCAGTTCCTCTTCGGCCCGGCCCTGCTGGTGGCCCCGGTGACCCGCCCGGGGCAGGCCACCCGCACCCTCTACCTGCCCCGGGGGCGCTGGCAGGACTGGTGGACCGGCGAGGTCCACGAGGGCCCCGGCTGGACCTCGGTGCCGGCCCCCCTGGAGCGGATCCCCCTCTTCCTCCGCGAGGGCTTCGCGGTCCCCCTCACCGAACCCCGGGTGCCCGAGCGGGCGGTGTTCGAACCGCTGGCCTTCCGGGTCTTCGGCGAGACCGCCGAGGGGGTCCTCTACGAGGACGAAGGCGACGGCTACGCCCCCGGCCGCCGGGGGCGGCTGGTGGTCGAGGGCGACCGGGGCCGCCTCGAGGGCCCCTTCGCCGGCCGGCGGGTGGAGGCCTTCCGGGTCCTTCCAGGCGGCGGGCGGCGCCCGATCCCGCTGGCACGGGACGGGTAGAATCGGGGCGATGGAACAACCCGGTCCCGCGGCGGAGCCCCTCTTCCCCCTTACGAGGACCCGCCACCGGCTGGTGCGGGGGGACGCCCGAAGGGTGCTCGCGGCCCTCCCCGACCGGTCGGTCCACCTCGTCCTCACCTCGCCCCCCTACTGGACGCTCAAGCGCTACCAGGAGGGGCCGGGGCAGCTGGGGCAGATCGAGGACTACGAGGCCTTCCTCGCCGAGCTGGAGAAGGTCTGGCGGGAGGCGTACCGGGTGCTGGTACCGGGAGGACGAATGATCGTGGTGGTGGGGGACGTGGCGGTGGCCCGGAGCCGGGCCGGCCGCCACCGGGTCTTCCCCCTCCACGCCGACATCCAGGTCCAGTGCCGGAGGATCGGCTTCGACAACCTCAACCCGATCATCTGGTACAAGATCGCCAACGCCACCCTCGAGGTCCCCGGCCGGGGGCGCTTTCTCGGCAAGCCCTACGAACCCAACGCGATCGTCAAGAACGACATCGAGTACATCCTCATGCAGCGCAAACCGGGCGGCTACCGGAAGCCCACCCCCGAGCAACGGGAGGCCTCGAGGATCCCCAAGGAGCTCTTCCACCGCTGGTTCCGCCAGATCTGGGACGACGTCCCCGGGGCCTCCACCAAGAACCACCCGGCCCCCTTTCCGCTCGAGCTGGCCGAGCGGCTGGTGCGGATGTTCTCCTTCGTCGGCGATACCGTGCTCGACCCCTTCGTGGGCACCGGCACCACCCTAATCGCCGCCGCCCGCTGGGGGCGGAATAGCGTCGGTGTCGAAGTGGCCCCGGAGTACGTCGAGCTCGCCGCCCGGCGCTTCGCCGCCCAGGCCCCCGGCCACGCGCTCCGGCTGGAACAGCCCTAGCCGGCCACCGAAAGCCCCCCCGGGACCAACCGGACCCGGTAGACCTCCCGCGGGGGGAGGACCTCGCCGTCGGCGTGGACGGGGGTGGGCCGGTCGAGCCGGAGGGTGAAGGCGGGGGCCGCGAAGTGCCGCACCTCGGGGTGGCCGAGGTGGCGCCCCCGCATCAACCGGGGGAGGATCCCCACCACCCCCGCCCGGGAGAACCGCCCGGCCACGATCGCCTCCAGCCGGCCGTCGGCGGGGTCGGCCATGGGGGCGATGGGGAAGCCGCCGCCGTAGGTGGGGCCGTTCATCACCGCGGCGAGGAGCATGGG
>JALSRQ010000126.1 GCA_026984675.1 Thermaceae bacterium | reverse complement strand
CGATCCGAACTACTTCCTCCTGGGCCCCGGGGTCACCCCGGAGGCCACCCGCTGGCTCTATGAGCAAGGGGTGCGGGTGATGGGGATCGACGCCTGGAGCTGGGACGCGCCCCTCGATCTCGAGGCCGAGGCCGCCCTTAAAGCGCGGCGCCCGGGGATCTTCTGGGCCGCCCACCAGGTGGACCTCCTCTACGCCCAGATCGAACGGCTCGTCAATCTGGACAAGCTCCCAGCCTTCGGTTTCAAGGTGGCCGCGTTTCCCCTGAAGATCGAGGGGGCGAGCGCGGGGCCGGCCCGGGTGGTGGCGATCCTGGAGGAGTGATGCGTTTTCGCCGGGTACGCACGGAAGACGGCAATGAAGCGGTGGCGGCCTGGTACGAGGGGGCGTGGTGGCCGCTCGTCCCTTTTGAACGCGAACTGGGTCAAGCCGCCTACGACCTGATCGAGGCGCTGGCCGGGGGGCCGCCGCTTTTTGAGCGCATCGTCCGTCTGCTCGAAAACGCGGAGGGGCCCGCCCCCTTTGACCCGGCGCCGCTTCTGCCCTTTTCGCCGGTGAGCTTTCGCGACTTCATGCTCTATGAAGCCCACGTGATCGGGGCCAGCAAGGGCTGGCTCAAGCAATTCCAGCCCCGGACCTACCGGCTCGCCCTCCTCTACGAGCGCCTCACCGGCAAACCCCACCCCAAACTCCGCCCGAAGCCCCTTTGGTACCGGCGGCCCATCTACTACGTGGGCAACCCCCGCACCTTCCTGACGGAAGGAGAAGCGGTCCCCTGGCCGGGCTACACCCGGGCGCTCGATTTTGAGCTCGAGCTCGGCTTCGTCGTCGTTCACCCCCTCGGAAGCAACCCAAGCCCCCAGGAGGCCGCCCGGGCGATCGGGGGATTTTTCGTCCTGAACGACTTCTCCGCCCGGGACGTCCAGGCCGCCGAGATGCAGTCGGGCTTCGGCCCGGTCAAGGCCAAGAACTTCGCCACCGGGATGGGCCCGGTGGTGGTGAGCGCGGACGAGGTCCTCCCCCGCTGGCAGGCGCTTTCCGGCGAGGTCAGGATCAATGGCGAGCGGGTCTGCCAGGGAAACGCCGAGGGGCCCCGCTTCGAGCTCGCCGAGGCGGTGGCCTACGCCGCCCTCGGCGAGGGGCTCGTTCCCGGGGAGGTGATGGCCACCGGTACCTTCCCGGGGTGTTCCGGGCTCGAGGCCGGGCGGCTCCTCGAACCCGGGGACGAGGTCGAGGCCGCGATCGGGGGCGTGGGCGCGCTCAAGAACCCGATGGGGAGCCCTAGTTGAGGGTGCGGCCGCCGGAGAGCAGGGCCCGGGCCCGCTCGGCGTAGAGCTCCAGGGCGCTGGCCCAGTCGTCCGAGGGGGGAGTGTAGCGGAGGGCGGCCTGGGCCCGCCGGAGCACCTCCTCGGGCTCGGGGTAGCCCTGCTGGGCGAGGATCTCGGTGATCGTCTGCTCGGCCACCAGCCACTCGCGGCTCCCCTCGGGGGCGAGCTCGGCCGCCCGCCGGTAGTGGGCGAGGGCCTCGTCGAGCCGCATGCGGTCGTAGGCGACGTGGCCCAAAAACAGCTCGCCGGCGGCCGCCTGCCCCAAGCCGATGGCCTCCTCGGCCCAGGTCCGGGTGGCCTCGAGGTCGGCCAGCCGGTAGTAGAGCTCGGCGAGGTCGGCGGCCGCCGCCCCCCGGTGGGGGTAGTCGGGGTCGCCGAAGGCCTCCTTTAAAAGCCGCTCGGCCTCGGCCAGGTCGCCGGCCTCCAGCGCCGCCACCCCGAGTTCATGGGTGACGTAGCTTTGCTCTTCCGGGGGGGCCCGCCGCCGGGCCTCCCGGAAGGCCGCCACCGCCTCGGCGTAGGCCCCGCTCTGCATCAGCGCCTGGCCCTTCAGGAGGGGCACGCCGTAGCTGGGGTCGCCGGCCTCGGTCTCGGCCTGCTCGGCGAGCGCCAGCGCCTCCAGGGCCCGGGTGGGGTTTTCCAGGGCCAGCTCGGCCCGGGACCAGAGGTAGTGCCAGCTCGCCCTCTGGGCGGGGTCCTGGGGGTCGGGGCCCGCCGCCCTTAGGAACGCCTCGGCCGCCTCCGGCTGCCCGGCCTCCAGGGCGGCCTCGGCGGCGTCGAGGGCGAGGGGGCCCCGGTCGGCGGCGGGGGCCTGGGCGAGCGCCCGGCGGTAGGCCGCCAGCGCCTCCGCGAAGCGGCCGAGGTCGGCCTCGGCGTGGCCCCTGAGCGCCTCCGCCCGCCAGGCCAGGTGGGGGGGCAGGGGGCGGGCGGCCTCGAGGAACCCCGGCACCCGCTCCGGCCGCCCCGCCCAGAGCGCCGCCTGGGCCAGGTGGTAGGCCGCCCGGGGCTCGTCCGGGACCGGCCCGGCCGGGGCCTCGCCGCGGTAGGCGCGGAGGAGGGCGGAGAGGGCCCGGGCGCGGGGGTGGGCGGCGAGGTCGGGGTCGGCCTCGAGGGCCTCGGCCAGGGCGGCCTCGAGGTTCTCGGCATCCTCGGGGCCGTAGAGGGCGTAGAGCTCGGCCAGCAACAGGGCCAGCCGCCCCCGCTCGTCGGGGGTGGGGGCGGCGTCCAGACGCCGGGTCAGCGCCTCGAAGGCCTCCCCGTACTTCCCTTGGGAAAGCAGCGCCTCGACCCGTTCCATCGACCCTGCCAGATTACCCGCCGGGGGTTACGCTCGGCAAGCCGCCGGGCGTGTAGGATGGTGCTTCGGAGGGAGACTTTTGGCGCAACGCATCAACCCATGGATCCCCCTGCTCGCCCTCTTGCTCGGCTACTGGGTGTTCCTGCAGCTTTCCCCGGGTGCGGCCCCGAAGATCAGCTACACCGAGTTCAAGACCCTGGTCGCCGAGGACAAGGTGGCGCGGGTGGTGATCAGCGACACCCGGATCACCGGATACCTCAAGGCCCCCGAGCGGTTCCCCACCGCCACCGGCGCCACCGCCTCCAAGCGGTTCGTGGTCGACCTGCCCCCGCCCCAGGTAGGGGATAAGGGGCTCCTGGAGTTCCTCGAGGCCCACGGGGTGGAGATCCAGACCCAGAGCCCCTCGATCTGGCCCCAGCTCCTCATCTACCTTGGCCCCACCCTGCTCCTGATCGTCTTCTTCTGGTTCTTCTTCATGCGCAGCCAGGGGGGGATGGGGCAGGTCACCCAGTTCGGCCAGTCGCGGGCGCGGATGTACGGCACCGAGCGGCGGGTGGCCACCACCTTCGCCGACGTTGCCGGCCACAAGGAGGCCAAGGCCGAGCTCCGGGAGGTCGTCGAGTTCCTCAAAAACCCCGAGAAGTACCGCAAGCTCGGCGCCGAGATCCCCCGCGGCGTGCTCCTGGTAGGCCCCCCCGGCACCGGCAAGACCCTCCTCGCCCGGGCGGTGGCCGGGGAGGCGGGGGTGCCCTTCTTCTCGGTCTCGGCCAGCGAGTTCATGGAGATGTTCGTGGGGGTGGGGGCCTCGCGGGTCCGGACCCTCTTCGAGGACGCCCGCAAGCACGCCCCCTCGATCATCTTCATCGACGAGCTCGACTCCATCGGCCGGAAGCGGGGCGCCGGGATCGGCGGCGGCCACGACGAGCGGGAGCAGACCCTGAACCAGATCCTCTCGGAGATGGACGGCTTCGAGAAGGACACCAACGTCATCGTGCTGGCCGCCACCAACCGCCCCGACATCCTGGACCCGGCCCTCCTGCGCCCCGGCCGGTTCGACCGCCAGGTGGTGGTGGGGCTGCCCAGCCTGGAGGAGCGCAAGGAGATCCTGAGGGTTCACGTGCGCAACAAGCCGCTCGCCCCCGACGTCGACCTCGACGAGCTGGCCCGGGTGACCCCGGGGTTCTCCGGCGCCGACCTCAAGAACCTGGCCAACGAGGCGGCCCTGATCGCCGCCCGCGAGGGGGCCGCCCGCATCGCCCAGGAGCACTTCCTGAAGGCGCTCGACAAGATCACCCTGGGGCTGGAGCGGGGGGCGCTGAAGCTCTCCGAGCGCGAGCGGCGGGCGGTCGCCTACCACGAGGCCGGCCACGCGGTCGCCAGCGAGGTGCTCCCCCACGCCGACCCGGTGACCAAGGTCTCGATCGTGCCCCGGGGGATGGCGCTGGGGGTCACCGTGCCCAAGCCCGAGGAGCGGGTGCTGATCTCGATCGATCACCTGATGGACGAGCTTAGCGTCCTGATGGGGGGGCGGGCGGCCGAGGAGCTCTTCACCGGCACCGTCACCACCGGGGCCGAGAACGACTTCAAGCGGGCCACCGAGATCGCCAAGAGGATGGTCCTCGACTGGGGGATGGGCGACCACTTCAAGAACATCGCCTGGGGCTCCCACACCGGCCCGGTCTTTCTGGGCGAGGAGCTGGCCCGGCGCAAGGACTTCTCCGAGGCCACCGCCCAGCTGGTCGACGAGGACGTCCGCAAGATCCTCGACGAGGCCTACCAGCGGACCAAGCGGGTGCTGGAGGCCCACGCCCCGGCAATGCACCGGATCGCCGCCGAGCTTTTGGAGAAGGAGACCATCCCCGGCGAGCGGGTGCGGGCGATTTTGCGGGAGACCAGCCGCGAGGAGGCATCCGAGCCGGCCCCGGAAGCGTAGCTGGGGTAGGGGTGCTGGAGGATCTATTCCGCCGGGTGGCCGAGGGGTCCGAGGAGGCCTTCGAGGCGCTCTACCGCGAGCTCCGGCCCCAGCTCTTCCCGATGCTCCGCCGCATGCTCGGCACCCCCGAGGAGGCCGAGGAGGTGTTCCACGACGCGCTTTTAAAGCTCAGGGCGGCGGCCGCCGGGTTCGACCCCGAGAAAGCCCGGGCCGCCACCTACGCCCGGGTCATCGCCCGCAACCTGGCGCTCTCCCGCCTGCGGGCCCGACGGGCCCGGCCCCAGCGCCTGGAGCCCGACGTCCACCGCCTCCCCTCGGCGGCCGCCGCCGACCCCCCGCCGATCGAGGACCGCGTCCGGGTGCGCCGGGCGCTGGCCCGCCTGGACCCCCTGGAGCGGCGGCTTCTCGAGGCCGCCTTCTACCAGGGTTACAGCCATCGCGAGCTCGCCGAGGCCTTCGGCCTGCCGCTCGGCACCGCCAAGAGCAAGCTCCGCCGGGCGCTTAGGAAGCTGCGCGACCACCTGGAGGAACCGTGAACCACCCCGAGGACCTGCTGCCCGACTACGCGATGGGCCTCCTCGAGGACGAGGAGCAAAAGCGGGTCGAGGCCCACCTCCAAACCTGCCCCCGCTGCCGGGCCGAGGTCCGCGCGCTGCAGGAGGCCTACTACAGCTTGCCGCTCGCCCTCAAGCCCCCCGCCCCCCGGCGCCGCCGGCGGCCCCTCCTCCTGCTCGCCGCCGCCCTCGCCGCCCTCCTTTTGGTCCTCGCCCTCCCCGCCTACCGACAGGCCCGCGCCGGGGCCGAGCTCCTCGCCCTTCTCGCCCGGCCGGGGACCCGGGTCGCGACCCTCCGGGCCGACGACGGCCGGTTTCTGGGCCGGGTGGTGCTGACCGGCGAGGGCGAGGCGCTCCTGGTCCTGGCCGCGCCCCCGCCGCCGGGGAGGGTCTACCAGGCCTGGGGGCACACCGAGGGGGGTCCGGTCTCGCTCGGGGTCACCGCCGGGCGGATGCTGCGGGTTCGGGTCGCGGGGTTCCGGGCGGTGGGGGTGAGCCTGGAGCCCCCGGGCGGGAGCCCCCGCCCCACCCATCCCCTCGGCCGGGTCCCCCTCTAGGCATCCGCCCGCCCCCGTCCCGCGTATCTAGGGGCGGAGGTGAGGGTATGAAGGCACTCGATCGCAGGCGGTTCCTCAAGGGTTTTGGCGGGCTGGCCGCGCTCCTCGCCCTGCCGGGCGGGCGGGCCCAGGGCTACGGCGCGCCCGGAAAGGGGGCGGGCGAGGCGATCGCCCGGAGCTACCCCGAGGACTTCGCGGGGCTGGTCGTCCCCCAGGGCAAGCCCTTCGCCGCCCGGCCGGTGGGCCAGACCCCCCGGGGCACCAGCGTGCTGATCCGTATCCGGGAGGCCCAGCCCTACCACTACCACCGGACCCACACCGAGGTGGCGTTCTGCCTCGACGGCGAGGGCTACGCCGAGGTCGCCGGGGAGCGGATCCCCCTCGCCCCCGGCCGGGGGGTGCTGATCCCGCCGGCGACCACCCACGGCTTCTTCGGCCGGATGGACCTGCTCTCCCGCTTCTCCCCGAAGCTCGCCGGCGACATCGTCTTCGTGAAAGGGGGCGCCGGCCCGGCCGAGGGCCGGCCGCTGGCCTTTCGCTACCAGGCCGCTCCGGTGCCGTCCGGGAAGCGGTTTTCGGCGAAGCCCCTGGCCAACCAGGCGCTCGCCACCGCGGTCGCCCTTCACATCGACGACGAGCAGCCGCTCCACTACCACCGCAGTAAGGACGAGGCGGTCTACGTCCTCGAGGGCTACGGCGGGGTCGAGGTCGAGGGGCGGCTCTTCCTGGCCAAGCCCGGGCGGATGGTGCTGATCCCCGCCACCGCCCGCCACCGGCTGGCCGGCCGCTTTAAGGCCCTCTCGGTCTTCACCCCGGCGCTGGCGGGGGACGTGGTCTTTTTGCCCTAACGACCAAGGGGCTGCGTACGCAGCCCCTTGGTCCAAAACATGCAATGACCCGCGGGGACTTAGGCCAAAGTTAAAGCGACTTGCAGCAAATGCGGTACGAATGCAACAGGCCGTACATCTCCAAAGCCAAAACCCAATACGGGAAAGAAGCAACGATTGGTGTAAAGTTTTCCATCACAGGGACAGTCCAACGGGATAGTCAATGCTTCTCGATCCAAGTGATTCCCGAACGCATCACCTTCGAATTTGAAGACCGCGCCCCCGACAAAAGCGTAACTTTCTATCTAGAAGCCCAGAACATCCAGACTACGAGCGAAGGCGCCTTCCAGTCCGCGTCGGTGAGCGGTTACGGGAAAGTGGATGGTCGCGTAGCGTTCACGTTCAGCGGCCAGCTTGACGACCTCGACCAACCGTGCCCGGGCGCGCACGTCAACTTGACCTTTGCCGACCGGCAAACCACCCTTGCCGCTTGGATGCAAGCGCAAGGGATGTGCCCCTCGGCAACGCCGTAGGAAAAGCCCACACCTTCGAGCCCGCCCCGAGTCCGGGGCGGGTTTTCGTGGAGTCGTTCTCCGCCTAAATCGGGTCGTCCCGGTGGGGAAGCCAGACGTAGCGAAAGAACTTGCGCTCGTCCTCGAGCACTTCCCTCGGGGTGGCCTTGATCAAGTCCTTGGCCCAGGCCTCGACCCGCCGCGCGGTCTCCCCGCCGTAGCGGAGGAAAAGGGCGCGCCTATAGTCCTCGGCGGAAAAGGTCCGCCCACCCACGAAGGGGCGCCCGTCCAGGGCCGCGAGCTGGAAGGTGGCGTACTTCTCGAGGTCCAAGGGCCGCCCCCGCCGCGCCCATGCGGCCGCCTCCCGGCGGCGCCGGCGGCCGTAGACGTGGAGGTTTTTGAAGATCGCGTACTTGGTGGCCTGGGCGATGCCGATCGCCTCGGCCTCCTCTTCAGGATAGCCCAGGGCTAAGGCGCGGAACTTTTGCAGCGCCGCCATCTTCGGGAACCGGCCGACCCCGGGCATACCCCCATGCTATAGACTCGAGGCATGGTTCCGATCGACCTTTCGGGCAAAAAAGCGGTGGTCTTCGGGGTCACCAATGAACGCAGCCTGGGCTTTGCCATCGGCAAGAAGCTGAAAGAGGCCGGCGCCCAGGTGGCGATGACCTACCAGGGGGAGCGGGTGCGCCCCCTGGTCGAGAAGGCCACCCGGGGCGTCGCCGACCGGCTCTTCGAGCTCGACGTCACCGACGAGGACCGTCTCCAGGCCATCGTGGCCGAGCTGGGCCGGGACTGGGGCGGGATCGACGCGGTGGTCCACGCCATCGCCTTCGCCCCCCGGCGGGCGATGGAGGGGAAGTACCTCGAGACCACCAAGGAGGACTGGCTCAAGGCGCTGGAGGTGAGCGCCTACTCCCTGGTGGCGATCGTTCGCGAGGCGATGCCCTACCTCAACCAGGGGGCCGGGGTGGTGGCGCTCTCCTACTACGCCGCCGAGAAGTACGTGCCCCGCTACAACGTGATGGCGATCGCGAAGAGCGCCCTGGAGGCCTCGGTCCGCTACCTCGCCGCCGAGCTCGGGCCCAGGGGGATCCGGGTCAACGCGGTGAGCGCGGGCCCGGTGCGCACCGTCGCCGCCCGCAGCATCCCCGGTTTCACCCTGCTTTGGGACCACGTGGAGAAGGTCGCCCCCCTGCGCCGGAACGTGAGCCAGGAGGAGGTGGGGAACGCCGGGCTTTTCTTGCTCTCGCCGATGGCCGCCGGGATCACCGGCGAGGTGGTCTACGTCGACGCCGGCTACCACACGATCGGTATCCCCGACCCCAGCACCGCCGAGCTCTGAGCTCGTTTACCCGCCGTTTACCCGCCTCCGGGAGGCTCTTTCCGGAGGTGGTGTTTTGTACCGCGGGTGGATTTGGCTTGGCGTGCTGCTGGCCGGGGCGGCCCTGGCCCGGCCGGAGGTCGAGCCCCCGCTTACCCCCCGTTAACCCCCCCGGGTTAGGTTGGTCGGGATGCGGGTCTTGCTGGTCGAGGACGAGGCCGGGCTCCGCCGGCCCCTGGTCGCCCTTCTGGCCCGGCAGGGCCACCAGGTGGACGCCGCCGCCAGCCTGGCCGAGGCCTGGGACTTCCTGGTCAACGCCGAGCCCGACCTGGTGGTGCTCGACGTCATG
>JALSRQ010000125.1 GCA_026984675.1 Thermaceae bacterium | reverse complement strand
GGACCTCCGGGACGTCCTCGAGCGGGCCAGCGCCCGGGAGACCGCCGCCCGGGTGGCGGTGGGGGCGGTGGCCGCCCGGCTGCTCGCCGAGCTCGGGGTCGAGAGCGCCGCCTACGTGGTGGCGCTGGGGGGAATCCGGGCCCGCCGCCCCTTTCGCTGGGAGGAGAAGGAGCGCGTCTACCAAAGCCCCCTCTACACCCCCGACCCCGAGGCCGAGGCGGCGATGATCGCGGCGATCGACGCCGCCCGGGAGCGGGGGGACACCCTGGGCGGGGTGGTCGAGGTGCGGGTGCGGGGGCTGGTGCCGGGGCTGGGGAGCCACGTGCAGTGGGACCGGAAGCTCGACGGCCGGCTGGCCCAGGCGGCGATGAGCGTGCCCGCCATCAAGGGGGTGGAGATCGGGCTCGGGTTCGGGGTCGCCGACCGGCCGGGCTCCCAGGTGCACGACCCGATCGCGTGGGAGCCCGGCCGCGGCTTTTCGCGCCCCACCAACCGGGCGGGGGGCCTGGAGGGCGGCCTTACCAACGGCGAGGAACTCGTCCTCCGGGCGGCGATGAAGCCGATCGCCACCCTGATGCGCCCCCTCCCCACCGTCGACGTGGTCACCAAGGAACCGGCCGACGCCGCCCGGGAGCGCTCCGACGTCACCGCGGTGCCGGCCGCCGGGGTGGTGGTGGAGGCGATGGTGCTCCTCACCCTGGCCCAGGCCTACCTCGAGAAGCTGGGCGGCGATACCCTGGAGGAGATCAAGGAGCGGCTGGCCGCCTACCGGAAGCGGGTTCTGGAGTACTAGGTGAAACGGATCGAGGTCGCTCGCCCCACCACCTGGGTGGCGCTCACCGGCTTCATGGGGGTGGGCAAGACCCGGATCGGCCGGGAGCTGGCCCGGGAGCTCATGCTCCACTTCGTCGACCTCGACCGCCTGATCGAACGGGAGACCGGGCTCGCGATCCCCGACATCTTCCGCTACCTCGGCGAGGCCACCTTCCGCCGCCTGGAGCGGGAGGCGGTCGCCGAGCTGGTGACCAAGGACTACCTGGTGGTGAGCCTGGGGGGCGGCACCTTCGTCGACCCGGAAAACCGGCGCCGGCTCCTGGCCCGGGGCCCGGTGGTGGCGCTATGGGCGAGCCCCGAGACGATCCTCGAGCGGGTGCGCCGCCGGCCGGGGAAGCGGCCGCTCCTGGAGGGTGCCGACCCCCTGGAGCGGATTCGGAAGCTCTTCGCCGAGCGGGCCGACCTCTACCGGGAGGCCCCGATCCACGTGGAGAGCGAGGGGCGCTCCCCCAAGGAGACCGCCCAGGCGATCGTCGAGGAACTCTGGAGGCTGCATGCGGATCGAGGTGCCTGACCCCCCCTACCCGATCGAGCTGGGCCGGGGTCTGGAGACCGCCCCCGAGCCCCGGCCGGCCGCCCTCCTCTACGACCGGGCGGTGGCGGGGTTCGCCCGCCGGGTGGCGGAGGCTGCCGGAATCGCCGCCCTTAAGGGGATCCCGGGGGGCGAGGGGGCCAAGACCCTGGCGACCTACGGCGAGTTGCTGGCCTGGCTGGCCGAGCTCGGGCTTCCCCGGGACGGCGTGCTCTACGTGGTCGGGGGCGGCACCCTCACCGACCTCGGCGGCTTCCTGGCCGCCACCTACCTGCGGGGGATCGCCTACCGGAGCTTCCCCACCACCACCCTGGCGATCGTCGACGCCAGCGTGGGGGGCAAGACCGGGGTCAACCTGCCCCAGGGGAAGAACCTGGTCGGGGCCTTCCACGCCCCCGAGGCGGTGCGGGCCGACCTCGAGGCCCTCACCACCCTCCCCCCGGCGGTCTTCAAGGAGGGGCTGGTGGAGGCCTTCAAGCACGGGCTGATCGCCGGCGACCGCGGGTTGTTGGCGCCGTTCGACCTCACCCCCGACCACCCCGGCCTCGAGGCCTACCTGGCCCGGGCGGTGCGGGTCAAGGTGGGGGTGGTCGGGAGGGACTACCGCGAGGCCGGGGACCGCCGGCTCCTCAACCTCGGCCACACCCTGGCCCACGCCCTCGAGGCCGCCACCGCCCACCGCCTCACCCACGGTCAGGCGGTCGCCTACGGCCTCCTGTTCGCGGCCCTCCTGGGCGAGGCCCTGGGCGGGACCTCGGTGGTCGAGGAGGTCCGGGCGTTGCTCGACTGGCTGGCGCCCCCGCCGCTCCCCGAGCTTGGGTTCGACGAGCTCCAACCCTTCCTTCAGCGCGACAAGAAGGCCCGTTCCGAGGGGCTTTACTGGGTGGTCCCCCTGGCCCCGGGGAGGCTTGCCATCCGGCCGGTGGCGGCTAAGATTTTAGAGGAAACCTACCGCCGCTTCAGGGAGGCGACATGATCCTGGTACTGCACGGCCCCAACCTCAACCTCTTGGGCAGGCGCGAACCCGAGGTCTACGGCACCCTGACCTTCGAGGAGCTCGAGGAACGCCTCCAGGGTTGGGGCAGCGAGCTCGGGGTGGGCGTGGTCAGCCGGCAGTCGAACCACGAGGGCCAGCTGGTCGAGTGGGTGCAGCGGGCCCAGGACGAGGGCTTCCGGGGCATGGTGCTGAACCCCGGGGCCCTCACCCACTACTCCTACGCCCTCCTCGACGCGATCCGGGCCCAACCCCTGCCGGTGGTCGAGGTCCACCTCTCCAACATCCACGCCCGCGAGGCCTTCCGCACCCGCTCGGTCACCGCCCCGGCGGCGGCCGGGGTGATCACCGGGCTGGGGCCGCTCGGCTACCGCTACGCCCTGGAGTACCTGCTCGAGCTCACCGGCTAAGGCCCAACCCCCGCCCCGGGCGGCCTTGGGGTATAATGGGCCTTGAGGTAAAGAATTGCGTTCCCCTGGGAACGCATTCCCCCTAAAGCGAGGAACGCCATGCCCGAAGTGCGACCCGTGGAGATCACTGAAGAGGTCAAGCAGAGCTTCATCAACTACGCGATGAGCGTGATCGTGGACCGGGCCCTGCCCGACGTCCGCGACGGGCTCAAGCCGGTGCAGCGCCGGATCCTTTACGCCATGTACCAGGAGGGGCTGCTGCCCGGCCGCAAGCACTCCAAGTCGGCCGGGGTGGTCGGCGAGGTGATCAAGAAGTACCACCCCCACGGCGACCAGGCGGTCTACGACGCGATGGTGCGGATGGCCCAGGACTGGAACCTCCGCTACCCCCTGGTCGACGGGCAGGGGAACTTCGGCTCGATCGACGGCGACCCTCCGGCCGCCTATCGTTACACCGAGGCCCGGCTCTCCCCCATCGCCCTCGAGCTCCTTAGGGACATCGACAAGGAGACCGTCGACTTCAAGCCCAACTTCGACGGCACCGCCGAGGAACCCGAGGTCCTGCCGGCCGGCTTCCCCAACCTGCTCGCCAACGGCGCCACCGGGATCGCGGTGGGGATGGCCACCAGCCTGCCCCCCCACAACCTCAGCGAGCTGATCGACGCCCTCACGGCCATGATCGACGACCCCGGGATCGGCCTCGAGGCCGTCCTCAAGATCCTCCCCGGACCCGACTTCCCCACCGGCGGCCGGCTCCACAAGGGGGGCATCCGCGAGGCCTACGCCACCGGCCGGGGCAGCCTCAAGCTGCGGGCCAAGGTCCACGTCGAGGAGCGAAAGGGCCGGCACGCCCTGGTGGTCACCGAGATTCCCTACCAGGTCAACAAGGCCAGCCTGATCGCCCAGATCGCCGCCCTGGTGCGGGCCAAGAAGATCGAGGAGATCGCCGCCCTGCGCGACGAGTCCGACCGCCAGGGGATGCGGGTGGTGATCGAGCTCAAGCGGGGGGCGAACCCCCAGGTCGTCCTCAACCGGCTCTACAAGCACACCCAGCTCCAGACCAGCTTCACCGTCAACCTGCTGGCGATCGTCGACGGCGAGCCCAGGGTCCTCTCGCTGCTGGAGCTGATGCGGCTCTACCTCGACCACCGCCGCACGGTGGTCACCCGCCGCACCGCCTTCGAGCTCCGAAAGGCCGAGGAGCGGGCCCACGTGCTGGAGGGGCTCCTCATCGCCCTCGACCACATCGACGAGGTCATCGCCCTGATCCGCGGCTCCAAGGACGCCCCCGAGGCCAAGCGGGGGCTGGTCGCCCGCTTCGGGCTCACCGAGGTCCAGGCCCAGGCGATCCTCGACATGCGGCTGCAGCGGTTGGTGGGCCTGGAGCGCGAGCGGCTGCAGGCCGAGTACCGCGAGCTCCAGGAACGGATCGCCTACCTCCGGGGGATCCTCGAGGACGAGACCCGGCTGTGGGGGGTGATCAAGGCCGAGCTCACCGAGGTCCGCCAGAAGTACGGCGACCCCCGCCGCACGGTGATCACCACCTTCGCCGAGGGCTTCGCCCCCGAGGACCTGATCGCCGACGAACCCATGGTCATCACCATGACCGCCGCCGGCTACGTCAAGCGCACCCCGCTGGAGGCCTACCGCGCCCAGGGCCGGGGCGGGGTCGGGGTCCAGGCCGGCCGCACCAAGGGGGAGGACGAGGCGACCCACGTCTTCGTCGCCCAGATGCACGAGGTCCTGCTCTTCTTCACCAACCAGGGGCGGGTCTTCGGCCTCCGGGTCTTCGAGCTCCCCGAGGCCGGCCGGGCCGCCCGGGGCAGCCACGTGCGCCAGCTCCTCTCGCTGGCCGAGGGGGAGGAGGTCGCCACCCTGCTGGCGGTGCGCGACCTCACCGCCCCCGGCGACCTGGTCTTCGCCACCCGAAACGGCGTGGTCAAGCGCACCCCGCTGGTCGAGTACCGGCACCTGAACAGCTCCGGGTTGATCGCGATCCACCTGCAGCAGGGCGACGATCTGATCGCGGTGGCCAGCGCCCGGGCCGGCTCCGACGCGGTGCTCGCCACCCGCGCCGGCAAGGCGATCCGGTTCGCCCTGGCCGAGGTCCGGGCCACCGGCCGGGCCAGCCAGGGGGTGCGGGGGATCCGCCTGAAGGAGGGCGACCGGGTGGTCTCGCTGGCGGTGATCCCCGAGGACTGGGAGGGCGACCTGCTGGCGGTGGGCAGCCGGGGCTACGGCAAGCGCACCGCCGCCGGCGAGTACCCCCGCCAGGGGCGGGGCGGCCAGGGGGTGATCGGGTTCAAGACCGGGGCCAAGGTCGGGGCGCTGGTGGCGATGCTCCCGGTCGAAGGGAACGAGGACCTCTTGGTCCTCTCCCGCCGGGGGCAGGCGATCCGCACCCGGGTGGCCAGCATCCCCACCTACTCCCGGGCCACCTCGGGGGTCAAGCTGATGAACCTCCCCGAGGACGACGAGGTGGCCTCGGCCTTCGTGGTGGTGGAGGAGTAGCGATGGCGACCTCGGCCTACCTGGTCCTGGTCACCGCCCCCCCCGAGGCGGCCGGCGAGCTCGCCCGGCGGCTGGTCGAGGAACGGCTGGCGGCCTGCGTCAACCGGGTCCCCGGCCTCCGCTCGGTCTACCGCTGGGAGGGGCGGGTGGAGGAGGACGAGGAGGTCCTCCTCCTCATCAAGACCCCCGCCGACCGCCTGGAGGCCCTCAAAAAGCGGGTGCCCGAGCTCCACCCCTACCGGGTTCCCGAGGTCCTCGCCCTGCCGGTGGCCGACGGCCACCCCCCCTACCTCGCCTGGCTGGTCGAGGCCACCCGGTTTTCGTAACAACTATGTTTACAAAATAGCCCGGCCGTGCTACCCTGGGGTCGGGAGGGAACGGTGCTTAGGACCCAAAGCCGCGACACGCTGGCCTTCGCCCCCGGCGAGGTGATCCTCTACCCCGGGGTGCCGGGGCCCAAGGAGCCCCTCTACCGCGTGCGCCAGGGGCTGGTCCGCATCCAGCACGTCGACGAGGAGGGCAACGCCCTCACCCTGCGGTTCGTCCGGCCCGGCGACTTCTTCGGCGAGGAGGTGATCGCCGGCAGCGAGCGGGCCTACTTCGCCGAGGCGATGACCCCGACCACCGTCGAGGCCCTCGACCCCGCCCGGCTGGAGCCCGAGCTCTTCAAGGAGCTCACCCAGCGGCTGGTGCTCGCCCTGCACCAGGGCTACCGGCGGATCGAGCGGCTCGTCAACCAGCGGCTCAAGAACCGCATCGCCGCCGCCTTGCTGGAGTTCATGGAGACCGACGTCGCCGACCGCGACCCCGAGGGGCGGCCGCTGATCCGGCTCACCCACGACGACCTGGCCGCCGCCGTGGGCTCGGTGCGGGAGACCGTCACCAAGGTGATCGGCGAGCTCGCCCGCGAGGGCTACATCAAGTCGGGCTACGGCAAGATCACCCTGCTCGACCTCAAGGGCCTGGAGGAGCTCGCCCGCCGCAAGGAGTAGCCCGATGGACGCCGAGACCGACCTGATCGTGGTGGGGGCCGGGCCCACCGGCCTGGCCGCCGCCTTCTACGCCGGGATGCGGGGCCTCAGCGTGCGCCTGGTCGACCCCCTGCCCGAGCCGGGGGGGCAGCTGGTCGCCCTCTACCCCGAGAAGTACATCTACGACGTGGTGGGCTTCCCCAAGATCAAGGCCGCCGACCTGGCCGCCCGGTTGGTCGCCCAGCTCGCCCCCTTCCACCCCATCTACGCCCTGGAGGAGCGGGCCGAGGGGCTCGCCGACTTTCCCGGGGGCTTTCGCCTGACCACCGATCGGGGCCACGCCTACACCGCCCGGGCGGTGATCGTCACCTCCGGGCTGGGGGTGTTCCAGCCCCGCCGGGTGGGGGCCGAGGGGGAAGCGGAGCTGGAGGGCCGCGGCCTCTTTTACGCCGTCCGGCGGCCCGAGGAGTTCCGCGACAAGCGGGTGCTGATCGTCGGCGGCGGCGACAGCGCGGTCGACTGGGCGCTGGCCCTCAAAAACCTCGCCCGGGTGACCCTGATCCACCGACGGCGCACCTTCCGGGCCCACGAAAAGAGCGTCGCCCTGCTCCTCGAGGCCGCCCGTCGCGGCGAGCTCTCGGTCAAGACCCCCTACGCCCTGAAGGCGGTGCGGGGCGACGACTGGGTCCACGAGGCCACCGTGGCGGACCTGGAGTCGGGCGCCCTGGAGACCCTCCCGGTCGACGCCGTGCTGGTGCTCGCCGGCTTTCTCACCAAGCCCGGCCCGATCGCCGGCTGGGGACTGGCGATGGAGGGCGGCAAGATCGCGGTCAACACCCGCATGGAGACCAGCCGCCCCGGGGTCTACGCCGCCGGCGACGCGGTCACCTACCCCGGCAAGCTGAAGCTCATTCAGGTCAACTTCGGCGAGGCCGCCACCGCCGCCAACCACGCCGCCGCCTCCATCACCGGCGGCAAGGCCTACCCCGGCCACTCCTCCGACCGCCCGGCGCCGGCCTCGGTCTGAGCCGGTCCGATCGCCTACAATGGGCGGTGGAGGTGATGGTATGAAGCGGTTTTTGGGGAGCCTGGCCGCCCTGCTCCTGGCGGCGGTGGCCTTCGCCGGCGAGTTTTCGATCATCCACTTCAACGACGTCTACGAAATCCAGCCGATCCACCACGGAAAGTACGGCGGGGCGGCTCGGGTGGCCACCCTGATCAAGGAGCTCGGGGGCCAGGAGAACCTGATCCTCTTCTCCGGCGACGCCTTTAGCCCCTCGACGATGTCCAGCGTTTTCAAGGGCCGCCAGATGGTCGACGTCTTCAACCACCTGGGGCTCGACTACGCCTCCTACGGCAACCACGAGTTCGACTTCGGCCCGGAGGTGGCCGCCCAGCGGGTCAAGGAGTCGAAGTTCACCTGGGTCGCCACCAACCTCCTCAACAAGCGGACCGGGCAGCCCCTGGCCGGGGCCGCCCGCTGGGCGATGGTCGACTGGAACGGGGTTAAGGTCGGGATCATCGGGCTCATCGACAACTGGCTGGAGCTCACCAGCCCCGGCCCCGACGCTCAGTACCTCGACTTCGTCGAGACCGGCCGCAAGTACGCCAAGATGCTCAAGGCCAAGGGGGCCGAGGTGGTGATCGCCCTCACCCACATGGACATGGTCCACGACGAGGAGCTCGCCGCCAAGGTGCCGGAGATCGACCTGATCCTCGGCGGCCACGACCACGCCCCCATGTGGAAGGTGGTGAACGGCACCCTGATCTGGAAGACCGGGGCCAACTGGGTCCACCTCGCCCAGCTCAAGGTCTTCACCGTCCCGGGCCTCAAACCGGTGGTGATCCCCACCGAGTACACCGTCGACGCCTCGATCCCCGAGGACCCGGCGATGAAGCAGGTGGTCGCCAAGTACGCCGCCGCCCTCGACAAGGCTCTGAACCAGCCGATCGGCGAGACCAAGGTGCCGCTCGACGCCCGCCGCAAGGTGGTGCGGCGCCAGGAGTCGAACCTCGGCGACCTGATCGCCGACGCCATCCGGGCCTACGCTAAGGCCGACTGCGCGATCCAAAACGGCGGCGGCATCCGCACCGACCAGATCTACGGCCCGGGTCGGCTCACCAAGCGGGATATCCTCTCGATCCTCCCCTTCGGCAACGTGGTGATCAGCGTCAAGGTGAGCGGCAAGACCCTGCGGGCCGCGCTGGAGAACGGCGTCTCCCAGTGGGAGCGGACCAAGGGCCGTTTCCCCCAGGTCTCGGGCATCCAATACGTCTTTGACCCGAACCGCCCGGCGGGCGAGCGGATCCTCGAGGTCTCCGTGAACGGAAAGCCCCTCGACCCCAACAAGACCTACGTCTGCGCCATCAACGACTACATGGGCCGGGGCGGCGACGGCTACACCATGTTCAAGAACGCCCCCCGGGTGATCGACG
>JALSRQ010000124.1 GCA_026984675.1 Thermaceae bacterium | reverse complement strand
ACCCCGACCGTTTCACCGAGCAGGGGCCGATCGAGCGCCTGCACCGGAAGGCGGGGATCGACGCCGAGGGCATCCGCAGGGCGCTGGCGGAGTGGGGAATCGCCCTCGGTCCGGTGGGCAAGACCGCCTAGGCCGCACCCGGCGGCGCTCGGCCCGGGCTAGGCCTGGGCCGCCTGGAGCAAAAGGTAGAGGGTTTCGAGCACCGGGGTGGGGACCCCGCGCCGGCGGCCCCGGCGCACCACCTCGCCGACCAGGGCCTCCAGCTCCAGCGGCCGCCCGGCCCGCCGGTCCTGCCACATGCTGGTGGTGATCGTCTTCCAGCCCCGGGCCTGCTCGATCGCGCGGTCGAGGTCGGCGGCCTCGAGGCCGGCCCCCTCGGCCCGGGCCACCGCCAGGGTCTCCTCCATCGCCCGCCGCACCAGCAGGCGCCCTGCCTCGCTCTCCAGAAGGTCGCCGATGGTGCGGTCGGCGAGGGCGGTGGTGGGGTTCAGGGCGGCGTTCCAAAGGAGCTTTTCCCAAAGCGCGTCCCAGATGTCCTGGCGGTAGCGCACCGGCAGGCCGTAGCCGGTCAGCCAGCGGTGGGCGCGTTCGGCGGCGGGCGCTTGCTCGGGGAACAGGGGCCCGAGCTCGATCCGGCCCGCGGTTCGGTGGCGGACGACCCCTGGGGCCACCCGTTCGGCCCCCACGTAGCAGAGCCCGGGGACCACCCGCGGGCGGGGAAAGACGGCGGCCAGGACCTCGGGGGCGGTGACCCCGTTTAAAAGCGAGAGCACCGCCCCTTCCCCGGCGAGGGCCTCCCGCCAGGGCGTGGCTGCCTGGGGGAGGTGGGGGTTCTTGACCGCCACCAGGATCAGATCGAAGCGTTCGCCGTCGGGGGCCTCGAGCACCCGGACCGGGTAGCGGGCCCGGCCGTGGACCTCGCTTTCGAGCACCAGCCCCCGCTCGCGGAGGGCCCGGGCGCTGGCACCCCGGGCCGCGAAGGCGACCGGGGCCCCGGCGGCCAGCAGCCGGGCCCCGAAGTAGCCGCCCACCGCCCCGGGGCCGAGGATCAGGATCCTGGGCTCAGCGGGCGTGCTCAACCGCGCGCACCTCCCGCACCACGGTCACCTGAACCTCGCCGGGGTAGTCCATGTCGCGCTCGATGCGTTTGGCGATCTCGCGGGCGAGGAGGGCGGCCTTCTGGTCGTTGATCCGGTTGGGCTCGACGATCACCCGCACCTCCCGGCCGGCCTGCACCGCGAAGGCCTGGTCCACCCCGGGGAAGCTGGTGGCGATCCGCTCCAGCTGCTCCAGCCGCTTGATGTAGTCCTCCAGGCTCTCCCGCCGGGCCCCCGGCCGGGCCGCGCTCACCGCGTCGGCGGCGGCGACCAGGACAGCGTAGGGGGTCTCGGCGTTCTCGGGGTCGTGGTGGTGGGCGATGGCGTCCAGGACCTCCTTCCCCTCGCCGAAGCGCTTGGCCAGCTGGAGGCCGATCTCGACGTGGGAGCCCTCGATCTCGCGGTCGACGCTCTTGCCGATGTCGTGGAGCAGACCGGCCCGGCGGGCGGCGGCGGGGTCGTAGCCGAGCTCGGCGGCCAGGATGCCGGCGACGTGGGCCACCTGCACCGAGTGGGCGAGGACGTTCTGGCCGTAGGAGGTGCGGAAGTGGAGCCGGCCCAGGAGCTGGATCAGCCCCGGCTTGAGGCCCACCACCCCGGCCTCCAGGGCGGCCTCCTCGCCCCGCTCGTAGAGGAAGTGCTTCATCTCCTCCTTGGCCTTCTCCACCACCTCCTCGATCCGGGTGGGGTTGATGCGACCGTCGGCCACCAGCTCCTCCAGCGCCATCCGGGCGATCTCGCGTCGAAGGGGGTTGAAGGAGGAAAGGATCACCGCCTCGGGGGTGTCGTCGATGATCAGGTCGACCCCGGTGAGCGCCTCGAAGGCCCGGATGTTCCGCCCCTCCCGGCCGATGATCCGCCCCTTCATGGCGTCGGTGGGGATCGGCACCACGCTCACCGCCAGCTGGCTGGCGGTCTCCGAGGCCTGGCGCTGGATCGCCTGGGCCAGGATCTCGGCGGCCTTCTTCTTGGCCTCCAGCCGCGCCCGCTCCATCGCCGCCTTGACCTTGAGCGCGCGCTCCTCCTCGAGCTCGGCCTCGAGCTGCTCGAGGAGCCGGCGGGTGGCTTCCTCCCGGGTGAGCCCGGCGACCTCCTCGAGCTTGAGGGTGACCTCCCGCTCCTTTTCGGCCAGGCGCTCCTCCCAGGCCTTGAGCTCGGCCTCGCGGGCGTTGAGGCGCTCCTCCAGCTCGTCGAGGCGGGCGGCCCGGGCGTCGAGCTGCTCGCCCCGGCGGACCAGCCGCTCGTCGAGCTTCTTGAGCTCCTCGCGTTCCCGCTTGAGGTCCTCCCAGGCGGCGTCGAGCCGTTCCTGCTCCTTCTTGAGCTGGGCCCGGTCCCGCTCGATCTCGGCCAGGAGCCGCTCGCGCTCGCGCTGGAGGTCCTTGAGGGCCCGGCCCCGCTCGCGCTCGATCTCGGCCTCCAGCCGGGCGCGCTCCTCGGCGAGGCGGCGCTCGATCTCGGCCAGCCGGGCCTTGGCCTCGGCCTCGGCCTGGGCCTTTTGCTCGCGGATCTCGGTCCGGGCGGCCTCGAGCAGCTCGCGGGCCTCGCGCTTGGCCTCCTCGACCAGCCGCCGGGCCTCCGCCTCGGCGGCGCGGCGGGCCTCCTCCGGCGGCGGCCCCGGGGGCGGGGCGGCCGGCCCCCGCCGCAGGAAGTAGCCCAGCCCCCCGGTGAGGAGGGCCACGATCAGGACGAGCAGAACGTCGACCGGCGTCACGGCGCCCCTCCTAGGCCTCGGCGGGCGCCGCTTCGCCCCCGGCGATCCCCACCCGCTCGAAGACCTTGGCCCGGATCTCCTCGGCGAGCTCGGGGTTTTCCTTGAGGTACTCGGCGGCCCGCTCCTTGCCCTGGCCCAGCCGCACGTCGCGGTAGGAGAGCCAGGAGCCCGCCTTGTCGATGACCCCCTGGTCGACCGCCACCGTCACCAGGTCGGCGAGCGGGTCGATGCCGCGGCCGTAGTAAAGCTCGAGCTCGACCTCCTTGAAGGGCGGGGCCAGCTTGTTCTTGGTGACCTTGACCTTGACCCGGTTGCCGATGGGGGTGTCCTTCCGCTTGATCGGCTGGCCGATGCGGCGGACGTCGAGGCGGACCGAGGCGTAGAACTTAAGGGCCCGCCCCCCGGGGGTCGTCTCGGGGTTGCCGTACATCACCCCGACCTTCTCCCGGAGCTGGTTGATGAAGATCGCCGCGGTGTTCGACTTGGCCAGCACCGCGGTGAGCTTCCGGAGGGCCTGGCTCATCAACCGGGCCTGCAACCCCACGTGGGCGTCGCCCATCTCCCCCTCGATCTCGGCCGAGGGGACCAGCGCCGCCACCGAGTCGACCACGATCACGTCCACCGCCCCCGAGCGCACCAGCAATTCGGCGATCTCCAGCGCCTGCTCGCCGGTGTCCGGCTGGCTGATCAGGAGGTCGTCGACGTCGACCCCCAGCGCCCGGGCGTAGCCGGGGTCGAGGGCGTGCTCGGCGTCGATGAAGGCGGCCACCCCGCCCCGCTTCTGGGCCTGGGCGATGACGTGGAGGGCCAGGGTGGTCTTGCCCCCGGACTCGGGGCCGTAGATCTCGGTGACCCGGCCGCGGGGGATCCCCCCCACCCCCAGGGCCACATCGAGGGCCAGGCTGCCGGTGGGGATCACCTCGACCCGCTGGCGGGGGGCCTCCCCCAGGCGCATGATCGCGCCGGTACCGAACTTCTTCTCAATCGCCTTGAGCGTGCTTTCCAGCACCTTGGTCTTTTCTTCGTTGCGTTCCACCGGTTTTCACACTCCCTTTAAGCGGAAAGGTCTCCAGGACCCGGTAGACCGGGCCCCGGGGGGTGAGCTGCGAGCGCACCAGGGCCATGGCGTCCACCGGGAAGGTGAGGTCGAAGACCACCGGGGCCGCCCGGGGCGCCGGCCCCTTCTTGCGGGCCAGGGTGACGTGGGGGGTGAAGGGGGGCCCGGCGTCGAACTCGGGGAGGAGCTCGCGGAGCCGCTGGGCCAGGGCCTCGAACCCCTCGCCCTCAACCCGGGCGTACCAGACCCGGGGGCTGCCGGCGGCGGGGAAGTGGCCGGTGCCCCGCACCCGGGCCTCGAAGGCGGGCACACCGCCGGCCACGTCGCGGCCGACCCCCTTGAGCTCGCCGAGCCGGTCCTGGGGGACCTCGCCCAAAAAGAGCAGGGTGAGGTGCATCTGCCCCGGGGGAACGGGCTTCCACTTGCCCTTGAGCCCGGTCTGGGCCTCGGCCAGCCGTTCGGCGACCGGTCGGGGGAGGAAGACCGCGTAAAAGAGCCTCATGCCCGACTCCAGAAGAAGGCCAGCGCGGCGTAGGCGGCCCGCTGGCGCACCGCGGCGCGGCCCTGGTCGGGGAAGCGGTAGCCCTGGGCCAGCCCGCCCTGCTCCCCGGCGAAGGCCACGTAGACGGTGCCCACGGGGTGGCCCTCCAGGTCCTCGGGGCCGGCCACCCCGGTGACGGCGAGGCCGTAGTCGGCGTCCAGCCGCCGGCGGGCCGCCCGGGCCATGGCCAGCGCGGTTTCCCGGCTCACTTGGCCGTGCGACCTCAGCACCGACGGGGAGACGCCGAAACGCACCTTCGCCTCACCCGTGTACGATACCATACCCCCCAAAAAAACCTTTGAAACCCCGGGCACATCGGCGAGCAGGGCGGCGACGAGCCCGCCAGTGACCGACTCCATCACCGCCAGGGTCTTCCCCTCGGCGGCCAGGCGGCGGGCCACCAGGCCGGGGAGGGTGTCCTCGTCCTCGCCCCAGATCGCCCTTTGGATCCGGCGGCGGACCTCCTTGGCCACCGCCTCGCTTCCTCGCACCACCACCTCCACCCCCCAGGGCTTGGCGTAGGTGCTGACCTCGTAGTCCCGCCCCCGCCCCAGGAGCTCGCCGAGGGCCAGGTAGAGGTCGGACTCGCCGAGCCCGAAGGTCTTGAAAACCTTAACCCGTGCCCCTTGGCCGACGAGCCCCAGGGCGGCCCGGGCCGCCCGCCACATCGGTCGCCACTCGGCGGGGGGGCCGGGAAGGGCGACCACCGCCCGGTCGCCCGAGCGCCAGAGGAACCCCGGGGCGGTACCCCGGGGGTTCTCCAGCCACTGGGCCCCGGCCGGCTTCATCGCCTGCTTGCGGTTGATCTCCGGCATCGGCCGGCCCAGCTGGGCGAAGAACCGGGCGATCCGGCGGTAGACCTCGGGGTCGAAGACCAGCGGCGCCCCTACCGCCTCGGCGATCGCCTCGCGGGTGAGGTCGTCGGGGGTGGGGCCGAGGCCCCCGGTGGTGACCACCAGCCGGTGGCCCTTCAGGGCGTGACGGAGCTCGGCGACCAGCGGGGCGAGCCGGTCGGCGACCCGGTAGGTGACCGCGACCTCCTGGCCGAGGTCCAGCAGGTCCCGGGCCAGCTCGGCGGTGTTGGTGTCCAGGGTGCGCCCCTCGATCAGCTCGCTGCCCACGCCGACGACGGTGGCCTTCACGCCCCTAACTTACCCCGCCGCGTAGACTGGGGGCGGAGGTGGAGCGTGCAGGTGGAGCTGGATCTGGCCTTCCTCGAGGAACTCCTGGCCGCGGTGGGGCCGAGCGGGTTCGAGGGCGAGGCCCGCAAGGTCTGGAAGCGGGCCGCCGAGGCCTTCGCCGACGAGGTGTGGGAGGACACCAACGGCAACGTCTTCGCCCAGATCAACCCCGGCAAGCCCGGCCGCCTGATGCTCGACGGCCACCTCGACGAGATCGGCCTGATCGTCACCGACATCGACGAAAAGGGCTTCGTCTACGTCCAGGGGCTGGGGGGCTGGGATCCCCAGGTCCTGGTCGGCCAGCGGGTGCGCTTTCTCGGTAAGAAGGGCGAGGTGCTCGGGGTGGTGGGCCGCAAGGCCGCCCACCTGCTGGAGGAGGAGGACCGCCGGAAGGCGGTGCGGATCCGCGACCTCTGGGTCGACCTCGGGGTCGACGCCCGGGAGGAGGCCCTCGCCTACCTCGAGGTCGGCAGCGTCGGCGTTCTCGACCAGCCGCTCCGCTACCTGCACGGCCGGCGGATCGTCTCCAAGGCGATCGACAACCGCATCGGCGCCTTCGCCGTCCTCGAGGCCCTCCGCCACCTCCGCGACGCCGGCGCCCAGGTCGAGGTCACCGCGGTGGCGAGCGCCCAGGAGGAGGTCTCGGGGGCGGGGGCGGGGACCGCCGCCTTCCGCCTGAAGCCCCGGCAGGCGATCGTGGTCGACGTCACCCACTGCACCCGGGTCCCCGGGGTGGAGAAGCGGGTCGCCGGCCAGGCCGAGCTGGGCAAGGGTCCCGACCTCTCGGTGGGCCCCTACCTGCACCCCGAGCTGGTGCGCCGGCTGCGGGCGATCGCCGAGCGGGAGGGGATTCCCTACACGACCAGCGTCGAGTCCGGCCACACCCGCACCAACGCCGACGCCGTCGCGCTCACCCGCGAGGGGGTGCCGACCGCGGTGGTCAGCGTCCCCAACCGCTACATGCACTCCCCCTCGGAGATGATCGACCTGGGCGACGTCGAGCGGGTGGTGCGGCTGGTCGCGCTCTATGGCCTTGAGCTCGAGGAGATCCGGGGCCGATGACCCTGCGGGAGCTCCAGGCCGAGGTCGACGCCTGGATCGGCGGCACCCGGACCGGCTACTTCCCGCCCCTTTTGCAGCTCGCCCGCCTGGTCGAGGAGGTGGGGGAGCTGGCCCGGGTGCTCGCCCACCGGGAGGGCAAGACCCCCAAGCCGGGCGAGGGCGAGGGGGACCTGGAGGAGGAGCTCGGCGACGTGCTCTTCGTCGTCGCCTCGCTGGCCAACCGCGAGGGGGTGCGCCTCGAGGCCGCCTTCCAAAAGGCGATGGCCAAGTACCGCCGGCGGGACCGGGGGCGGTGGGGGTGAGCCGGGTTGGAGGTCGCCCTGGTCACCGCCGGTTCCCGGGGCGACGTCGAGCCCTTCCTCGCCCTCGGCGAGGCCCTGGCCGCCCGGGGGCACCGGGTGCGGCTCCTCGCCCCCGAGGGGTTCGAATCCCTCTTTGAGGGGAGCCCGGTCGCCTACCGCCCGGCCGGTCCCGACCCCCGCCGGGCCCTCGACGAGGCCGGGTTGCGCCGTCTCTTCGCCGCCGGGAGCGGCGGGCTCGCCTTCGTCCGCGAGCTGATCCGGGCCTTCGAGCGGGCGGCGCCGGCCTTCCTCGAGGCCCTCGACCGCGAGCTCCCCGGCTCCCAGGCGGTGGTCTTCGGCTCGCTGGGATTCTGGGCCTGGAGCTGGGCCGAGGCCCACCGGGTACCGGCGTTCCCCGCCCTCCTCCAGCCCCTCCTCCCCACCCGGGCCTTTCCCGCTCCGGTGGGGCCGGTGCCCCGGCTGGCTCGGCTGGGCGCCCTGAACCGTCTCAGCTACCGGGCCGCCGAGCGGCTCGCCTGGGCGCTGGTGGCCCGGCCCACCAACGCCTACCGCCGGCGGCTCGGGCTTCGCCCCTACGGCCTCGCCGGCCCCTACCCCGAGCTTGCGCACCGCGGGGTCCCGGTCCTTTTGGGGGTTTCCCCCCACGTCGTGCCCCGGCCCCGGGACTGGCCCGCGCGCTACCGCCTCACCGGCTACTGGTTCCGCCGCCCCCGCCCCTGGCGGCCGCCGCCGGGGCTGGCGCGCTTCCTGGATCGGGAGCCCCGGCCGGTCTACCTGGGCTTCGGCAGCATGCGGCCGCCCGAGCCCGGGCGGGTTTTTCGCCGGGTCCTCGAGGCCCTCCGGCGGGTCGGGGTGCCGGCGGTGGTGGCCCGGGGGTGGGCGGGGGCCGCGATCGAGCCCGCCGACGACCTCTACCTCCTCGACGAGGTTCCCCACTCCTGGCTCCTGCCCCGGGTGGCGGCGGCGGTCCACCACGGCGGGGCCGGCACCTCGGCGGCGGTCTTCCGGGCCGGGGTGCCGGGGGTCTGGGTGCCCTTCCTCGCCGACCAGTTCTTCTGGGCCGAGCGGGCCCGGGCGCTGGGGGTGGCTCCGGCGCCGGTGCCGGCCCGCCGACTCGACGCCGATCGGCTCGCCGCCGCCCTCCGGGCGGCCCTGCGCCCCGAGCCCCGGGCCCGCGCCCGGGCCCTCGCCGCCCGGCTGGCCGGCGAGGACGGGGCGGCGAGGGCGGCGGAGATCCTAGAAAAGGAAGTTAGGCTTGACATTTTAGAAAGCAGAACTTAACATTCTCGACATGGAACCCGTGTTGAGGGCCCGGGGCCTCCGCAAGGCCTACCGCCAAGGGGGCCGAGCGGTGACGGCGGTGGACGGGGTGGACCTCGAGGTCCGCCCCGGGGAGGTCCTGGCCTTCCTGGGTCCGAACGGGGCGGGGAAGACCACCACGATCAAGATGATCGCCGGGTTGGTGCGCCCCGACGCCGGTGAGGTCCGCATCGAGGGGCAGGACCCCCACCGCGAGCCCGCCGCCCTGGCCCGGGTGGGGGCGGTGCTGGAGGGCAACCGCAACGTCTACTGGCGGCTTACTCCGGAGGAGAACCTGGAGTACTTCGGGACCCTTCGCGGCCTCGCCCCCGGCGAGGCCCGGCGCCGGGGGCTGCGGCTTCTAAAGCGGTTCGGCCTGCTCGCCAAGCGGCGCGCCCTGACCCAGGAGCTCTCGCGGGGCATGCAGCAAAAGCTGGCCATCGCGGTGGCCCTGGTGCACCGGCCCCGGCTCCTCCTTCTCGACGAGCCCACCCTGGGGCTCGACGTCGAGGCCGCCGAGCACGTCAAGACCCTGGTCCGGGAGCTGGCCGAGGCGGGGCAGGCGATCCTGCTCACCACTCACCGGCTCGAGGTCGCCCAGGCCCTCTCGGACCGGGTGGCGATCCTCCGCCGGGGCCGGATCGTCACCGCCGACGCCACCGCAAC
>JALSRQ010000123.1 GCA_026984675.1 Thermaceae bacterium | reverse complement strand
TCACGGCGATCAAAGCCTTTTCGAAACCTGGCTCCAAGACACCGGTCGGGCCGATCTCGTCCGGGCCTACGAAGCTAGCTTCCGCCTCCTCGTCCTGGAGGTCAGGCCGTGAAACCCCGCCCCCAACCGCTCCTCTTCCTCCCGCTCGCCCTCCTGGTGCTGGCCGCGTGCGGTGGCGGCGGGAAAAAGCCCCCACCCTCCACCGGCGACTGGCGCCAGGGCCCCCTCGACCTCGCCGAGGCCCCCGCCTTTAAACAGCTCGGGTGTTCCCGGGTCCGCCAGGCCGGTACGCTCGAATGGAGCCCCTCCTCCGGCCTGCCCGACCATCCGGGAGAAACCCTGGTTTTGCTCTCGCCCGGCCACGGCCCGGCCGGAAACCGTCCCCCGTACGACTTCTGCTACCGCGCCGACGGCAGCAAGCGGGCACTCCCCACCGTCGCCGGCAAGAACACGCTCGCGGAGGACGAGCTTACGATGGCCCTCGCGCTCAGACTCCGGGCGTTCCTCAAACGGCTCGGGTTCAGGGTCGAGCTCATACGCTACGGGGAATACGGCACCGAAGGCGAGTGCCCCCAAAAGGCCCTCTTCCGAAAAAGCCCCCTGGTCCGCGATCCTGCGAACGACCGGCTCTTTTGCGACCGGGAATACCTGGCGGTCCGAGGCCGAAACGACGTTTACGATTTTCAAGCTATTAAAACTCTTTGCGCAAACGATTCAAGCTGTGTGCGCGATGTACTGGTCAAGGATCACGCCATCTCCCGAGCCGGCCAGCTCGTGCGCGACCACGCCGCCGAGCTGGGGATCGCCTACGATCCCGGTGGTGATAACTACGTGAACTCCCCCCGGGTCGCCTATATCTCGCTCCACTTCAACGCGGTGGCCGGGGCTGGCGACGACGTGGGCACGATGCTGGCGATGTTCTCGGGCACGGTCCGGGTTCCGGAGACCGAGGATCGGTACCAACCGAACCCGGCGCTGACCACCGGTTCCGGCGACGACCCTTTGAGCTCGGTTTCCCAAAATTACGTGACCAGCCTCTTCGAATACCTGTTCCACTCCCTGAGGGCGCGCTCGCGGGCAGCGCCCGGGCGGGTACTCCCGGAGGCCGAGGGAAAACGGGTGCTGGTCTACCAGAACCTCGACCTGATCAACCCGCAGCGGGCCCGGGACGCCCGCCCCTACTCCTTCTCCAGCGACGATCGCGACGGGCCCCTGTACCACGCCGGCGACCCGATCCGCTTCCACGTGAACCCGCCCAACAAGCTGGTCACGGGAACGGTGACGGTCGTCACCGGCTTTGAACCTTATCTTCAGGATTACCAAGCGAGCAAGCGAATTATCACCATACCGAACAACGTGACCCTCGAGGTCGCCCACTACCTCGATTGCCGGAACGCGGTGCCGCTGCTGGAAAGCCTCGTGCGCCCGGCCACCGATCCCGACTTCGACGCCGACCGGACCCCTTTGAGCCGTGAGGACCCCCTCGACGTCGCCGCAGAGGACATCGCCCACGGCCTGGTGGCCTACTACGCCAGCTACGTACCCGCGTTCAAGGAGGCCGCTTGCCAAAACCTGCGGACGAGCGACTGGGCCGACCTGGGCTGGCCGCTCCCCGACTGGTGCCGCCGGCCCGACATCGATGCCGTGAATCCCGGCCGTTTCCAGGCCGCGATGCGGGTCGGGGAAAGCCGATCGGCAACCCTGAGTTTTGAGAACGTGGGCGACGGGGATCTCATCTACCGGGTTCGCAGCGATCCCGCCCTCGCCGACCTCGGGCCGCCGCGGGCGATCCCCGCCGGAAACGCGCGACCGCTTGCGGGAGAACAGAGTGGAACGCTCGCTCCCCAGCACCGGGCCGAGGTGCCGGTTACGCTTCGCTGTCCCTCCGAAGGAACCCACACGGGTTCGGTGGTCATCGAAAGCAACGACCCCGACGAGGGTCGCATTGAGCTCCCGGTCGAGCTCACCTGCGATCCTCCCCCGACCCTCGAGCTCAAGGCGCTCCACCCGCCCGAGGTCACCGCCTTCAACTATCTGTTGCCCGCCAACGCCGGCTGGGGGGCGATACCCAACGACGTCTTCGACTTTCGCGAGGCCGGCGGGAAGACCGAGCTCCATTACCGGCTGACCCTGCCCGACTGGCTTCGCCTGTCCCCCACCGAGGGCGTCCTGCCCCCGGGCGGGCACTTCCTGGACCTGGTTTCCGACAACGCCGAGGCACTTTGCGATGCGGTGGGGGAGAAAAACGACGTCATCGTGATCGAGAGCGACGACCCGCAAAACCCCCGGGTCGAGGTGCCGGTGCGCTTGATGTGCGCTGAGCTCGAGGTCGCCTTCCAGCCCGACCGCTACAACGGCCCCGAGGTGCCGGTTCCCGAACGTTGCCCGCCGCTCACCGGCACGATCCGCGTCCGCGGCGCCCCGCACCTCAAGGAGATGTACGCCGAGATCAGCGGCGACGCGGTGCGTTACCGCCTTCCCGAGTTCACCTACCTCGTCGAGCACGCCAACTACACGACCCGTCGCTGGCCCATCCTCCACGCGCCGGGCGATCCCCAAAGCCCCTGGGACTGGAGCTACTATCCCGAGTTCGCCTTCCAGTCCTTCGTGCAGTCCTGCGCCTTCGAAACCGGCGACCATACGGTCCGTACCTTCGACCTGGTGCACCCGGCCTGGCGCGAAAACCCGCCGAATCCCCGCAGCACCTACGGCGCCCACCTGGCCGCGCCCACCGGCTTCACCGTCCTCGACAACCGCTTCCCGGGTATCGTCTACGACTACGCCCGCCGTTGCGACGACCAGGGAAACTGCACCGAGTACGATGCGGAGATCAACCTGAGCGCCGCGGGCTTTTCCGACCAACGGCTTGCGCTTTCCTTTAACCAGTGGGGCTGGATGCTGGAGCCCCTGGCGGCGACGTTCCAGGAGGACGTCTACATCAAGCAGGGTACCTCCACGGTCGCGAGCGGGTTTTATCACCTGGGTCCCCTCTTCGACCCCGTGCAACTGCGCTACTGCCGTATCCTGCGAACCGACCGGTTGCGCGACCACCAGGGCAACTACCTGACACCGCCCGGGATGCCCCCCGTCTACTGGGGGCAGACCGTCGAGTGGATCGAGGATCCGGGAACGCCGGGGGTCTGGCTGGTCCAGGCGATGCACGAACCGATCTGCTTCCAGCCCTGGGACCCGGGGGCGGGCCCGAGGCCACCCTGGAAGTCGGGAACCCGGGCCCGACCGCTTGGGATCGAATTCGCCCCGCAAAAAGGGTTCCGTCTCCTCTTCGATCCCGCTCAGTAGAGGAACTCGCGGATGTCGTAGCGGGCGGCCCGCAAGCCGAGGCGCCGCACCGCGCGGGCCAGGCGGGCGAGCTCGGCCTCGATCTCCCCTTCGCTTAAGGGGCGAATCCCCTCGGCCTCGCGCCGGAGGCGGTAGGTCGAGCGGGGGTCCTCAACGAAAGGCGAGAGGAAGACGATATCGCTGGGCTTAAGCGGCATCGCGGCCAGGGCCCTTAGGGTCTCCCGGAAGTGGGCCGCGCGAAAGCGATCACCCCCGGCCCCCACCATCACGATCAGGCCCACGAAAAGCCCGGCCCCCTTCAGCACCCGCACGAACTCCAAAAGTTCCTCCCGGCTTCCCGGCTTATTGAGCCAGGCGAGGAGGGGGTCGTGCCCGGTCTCCATGCCGACATAAACCCCGGCGAGGCCGGCCTCGCGAAGCGCGCGCCAGAACTCCCCCTGGTGCCGCTCGCCGCTGTAGACGTCGATGAAGCTGTAGACCGGCCGGTCCGGAAAGACCTCCCGGGCGGTTTGCAAAAGGGGAAAAAGCCGCCCAAGGGAGAGGGCGAGCGCGTTCCCGTCGGCGAGGAAAAGGTCCCTCCGCAAAAGGGCGTTTTTCCCGAGGAAGTCGCGCACCGCGCGCGCGTGCTGGGCGAAGGTCTCGGGATCCTTGGCGGAAAACGGCCGCCCGGAGTAGAAGCTGCAAAAGGTGCAGCGGTTCCAGGTGCAACCCTCGGTGGCCTGGAGGACGATAGTGAAGTAGCGGTCGGGGGGCAGGATCGCGATCGGCTTATACACCCGGGCAAAACGGTCCCGCTCGGCGAGGAGGCGCTCCGGAGTCCAGCCGAGGATCGCCCGAAGCCGTTTTCTAGCTTCCCCCCGGGACCCCGGGAAATGGCTCTCCGCCACCTCCCGGGCCCGGCGAAAGACCCAACGCGCCCGCGCTTCCCCGACCCGAAACCGCTGCCGGCGCCCCTCCACCCGGCGCCGGGCGTGGACGCTGGAGTCGAGCGCCCGCTTGTAGAGCACCCCGTCCTCGAAGTAGGTGAGGAGCCGGCCCTCGAGGTCAAAGCTCGCCACCCGGCCGTCGCGCACCGCCAGCGTCGCGGCCGGGTGCAGGGTCAGGGTGTCCGGGGCCCGCGCCACCGGCGCCATGCTACCCTAGGCCCATGGGTCAAGCGGCGGTCCGCACCGCCCTCGCCGAGCTCGAGGACCGCTACGGCTCGATGGAGCCCCTGGGGACCGGCCTCGAGGCCCGGGTCTTCCGCGGCGGCGGCTGGGTCTACAAGGTCTACCGCCCCCGGGAACGGGCGCTCGCCTACCGCGAGGCCAGGAACCTGGCCCGCGCCGGCTTCGGCGACCGGGTGCGGGAGGTCACGGTGCTGGCCAGCGGCCACGGGGTGCTGGTGCTCCGCTACTTCCCGGGGCGGCCGCTGGCCCCCGAGCGGTTCGACGGCCGGGCGCTCGCCAGCCTGGCCGCCCTGCTGCTCCGGCTCCACCGCCTCCCCGAACCCGGCCGGGTCGAGCCCGAGGAACTCCGCTCCCGGCTCGGTCGCTTCCGGCGGGCGCTCGCCCACCTCCCCGGGGTGGTCGCCGTCGCCCGCCGGCTGGAGGCGCGCCTTTCCGCGGTGGCCGGGACCCCGCTCGCCTTCGGCCACAGCGACCTCTGGGCGGGGAACGTGCTGGTCGCCGACGACGGCCAGGTCTTCGTGGTCGACTGGGCCCGGGCCGGTCCCCTGGACCCGGCCCGCGACCTCGCGATCCTCAAGACCGGAAGCCTCGACCTCCTGGGCCCCGACGCCGCCCTCGCCACCCTCCGCCGCGTGGTCCGCCGCTACCCCGACCCCGAGGGGCTCTGGCGGCGGCTGGCGTTTTGGATCCCCCTCACCTACCTCCACGACCTCTACTGGTTCGCGACCAAGGCCCCCCAGGGGCTCGCCGCGGCGGTGCGGGAAAAGCTGCCCCGGGCCCGGGCCTTGGCCGAGCGCTTTCCCCCGCTCTAGGGCAGAATACCGGCGATGTGGATCTTCCGCCTGAAGGGCAGCTTTCAAAGCCTCGACCCCTGGATCCCCGAGCTCTTCGCCCGCGGTGCGCGGGGGCTGGAGGAGCGGGAGGGCGAGGTCCTCGCCTACTTCGCCGAGCGAACCGAACTCCCCTTCCCCGGCCGCTGGCAAAGGGCCCCCGACGAGGACTGGCTCTCGGCCTGGAAGCGGGACCTCAAGCCGGTCGAGGCCGGCCCCTTCCGGGTGCGGGCCCCCTGGCACCCCCCGACCGAGGACCGGTTCGATCTGGTGATCGAGCCGGGGATGGCCTTCGGGACCGGCCACCACGAGACCACCCGGCTGGCCCTGCGGGCCCTGGCCGAGGCGGTGCGGCCGGGGGCCCGGGTCCTCGACCTGGGGACCGGCTCGGGGGTGCTGGCGATCGCCGCCGCCCGGCTGGGGGCGCGGGTCCTGGCCCTGGACATCGACCCGGTGGCGGTGGCCGCCGCCCGGGAGAACGCCGCCCGCAACCGGGTCGCGATCGAGGTGCGGAGGGGAAGCCTGGAGGAGGCCGAGGGCCCCTTCGACCTGATCGTCGCCAACCTCTACGCCGAGCTCCACCAACGGCTCGCCCCCGGCTACGCCGCCCGGCTGGCCCCCGGAGGTCGGCTCCTCGCCACCGGCGTTCTCGCCGACCGGGCCGGGGCCACCGAACGGGCCCTCGCCGCCGCCGGGCTCGCCCCCCTGGGCCGCACCGGGGAGGGGACCTGGGTGCTCCTCGCCCACCGGAAGGCCTAGCCGTGCGGCCCCACCGCGCCTACGTCCCCGCCATCGCCGACGAGCTCTGGATCGAGGGCGGCGAGGCCCGCCACCTGCTGCGGGTCCTGAGGGCCCGGCCGGGCGACCGCCTCACCCTCTTCGACGGGCGGGGGCGCGAGGCCCTGGCCGAGGTGGTCGGGATCGAAGGGGAGCGGATCCGGGTGCGGGTCCTCAAGGCGCGACCGGCCGAGCGCGAGCCCGACCGCACGATCACCGTCTACCTGGCCCTGCTCAAGGGCGAGAAGCTCTTCGAGGTGGTGCGGGCGGGCACCGAGCTCGGCGCTCGCCGCTTCGTGCTGGTGGTGAGCGCCCGCAGTGTGCCCAAGGCCCTGGGGCGGGAAAAGCTCGCGCGGCTGGGGCGGGTGGCGGTAGCCGCCGCCAAGCAGTCGGGTCGCACCCGTCTGCCCGAGGTGGCCGGCCCGATCCCCCTGGCCGAGGTGCCGCCGGTGCCGCTGGGGCTGGTGGGCGACCCCCGGGCCCGGCTCCGGGTCGCCGAGGCCGACGACCCCACCCGCCCGCTGGCCCTGGCGGTCGGCCCCGAAGGGGGCTTCACCGAGGAGGAGCTGGCCGCCCTCGAGGCCCGCGGCTTCCGGCGGGTGACCCTGGGGCGGCGGATCCTCCGGGCCGAGACCGCCGCCTGCGCCCTGCTGGCCCTGGTCACCGCCGGCCCCGGGCAGTAGGCTCAAGGCGTGCGGTACGCCCTGCTGGTGCTCCTGTTCCTGGCCGGATGCCGCTACACCTTCTGGCCCCCGATCCCCCCCGAGGCGCCGCCCCCCAACCGACCGGTGGTCGAGGCACGGGTGGTGCCGGAGGGGGGCGCGGCGGTGGCGGCGATCCGGGTGCGGACGGTGCCCCGGGCCGGCTACCTCGAGCTCTCCTGGTACCGCGACGCCGCCCGGCTGGCCCACCGGGCGCTGTTCGTCGAGGCCCCCACCGAGCTCAAGGTCCCCCTGCCCTATCCCGGCGAGGGGAGCTACCGGCTCGTGCTCCGATGGGAGGGCGAGCCGGTGGCCGCCGTCCTCTACGGGACCCCTACCCCACCCAAAGCAACACCGCCGGAATGGAAAGAAAACTGAGCACGGTGGAAACGGCCACGGTGCGGGCGGCGAGGTCGGCGTCGCCGCCGAACTCGGCGGCCAGCATGTAGGTGTTCACCGCCACCGGCATCCCCGAGAGCAGGACCAAAAGGGCCCGGTCGAGGCCGGTAAGCCCCAGGGCCCAGGCCGCCAGGGCGGCGAGGGCCGGCCCCCCCAAAAGCCGCACCCCGCTCGCCAGCAGCTCGAAGCCGCCGAGCCGGAACCGGGTGCGGGCGATCTGCATGCCGAGCCCCACCAGGAGCATCGGGATGGCGGCGGCGCCCACCATCGAGACCGGCCGGGCCAGGACCGGGGGGAGCCGGTACCCCGCGACCGCCGCCAGCAAACCCAAAAGCAGCGCCCAGACGAAGGGCAGCCGCAGGAGGAGCCGGAGGCTCGGCCCCGCCCCGCCGCCGCGGAAGAGCACCGGTCCGAAGCCAAAGAGCACCACGGTGGAGAGCAGGAAGTAGATCACCGCCCGCTCCAGCCCGGCCTGGCCCAGGGCGAAGAGGGCCACCGAGAGCCCCATGTTCCCCGAGTTGGGAAAGACCGCCGCCGCCACCAGGGTCTTCTCCACCGGCAGGGGCAGGCGGGCCAGGCGGCCGAGGAGGCGGGCCGAGAGGTAGAGCCCGGCGTAGGCGAGCAGGTAGGCGAGGGTGAACCGCCCCAGCGCCACCGTCCCCCCCGCCGCCCGGGCCACCTGGTCGTAGACCAAAAAGGGGACGAAGACGTAGAGCACCAGCCGGACGTAGCCGGGAACGTCGGGGCGGAGGCTGCGGGCGGCCACCCAGCCCAGGGCGGCGATCAGAAAAACCGGCAGGGTCGAGGCGAACAAGGGCGCCACGGGTGCCTCAGCCCTCGATCACCACCGGGATCAGGACCGGGTCGCGGCCGGTCGCCTTCTTGATGAACCGCTTCACCGGGAAGTAGATCGCGTCCCGGATCGCCTCCAGGCTCTTCTTCTGCTTGCGCCCCTGGACCACCGCCTGCTCGGAGAGCCGGCGGATCTCGCCGAGCAGCTTTTGTCCCGCCTTAACGAAGCCGAGGCTCACCACCTCGACCACCGGCTCGGGGCCGGTCACCGCGGTGATCACCACCACCCCGTCGGCGGCCATGCGGTGGCGCTCCTCGAGGATCTCGTCGGTGATGTCCCCCACCCCCAGTCCGTCGACGTAGTAGGCCCCGGCCGGGACCTCGCCGACCTTCTTCATCTCGTCGGGGGTGAGGCGGATCACGTCGCCGTTTTTAGGGATCAGGATCTTCTCCGGCGGGTCCGGCATCGCGCTCGCCAACCAGGCGAAGTTGGTCTGGTGGCGCATCTCGCCGTGCCAGGGGATGAAGAACTTGGGCTTGGCGAGGTTGAGGATGAGCTTGAGCTCCTCCCTGGAGGCGTGCCCCGAGGTGTGCACCCGGTAGGCCGGGGGGTAGAAGACGAAGGCCCCGAGCTCGTAGAGCCGGTTGATCACCCGGTTCACCGCCGACTCGTTGCCGGGGATCGGGCTCGAGGAGAGGATCACCGTGTCCCCCGGCTTCACGCCGAGCTTGGCGTGGCCCCCGAAGGCGAGCCGGGAGAGCACCGCCATCGGCTGCCCCTGGCTGCCGGTGGCCAGCACCAGGACCTGCTCGTCGGGCAGGTCGTTGATCTCGTCGAGGCTGTAGAGGCGGTCGTTGACCTCGAGGTAGCCGAGCTCCTGGGCGATCCGGGTGAACTTGACCATGCTCCGGCCGTCCACCGCCACCTTGCGGCCGTACTTCTCGGCGATCCGGACGACC
>JALSRQ010000122.1 GCA_026984675.1 Thermaceae bacterium | reverse complement strand
CGCCCTGGCGGGCCAGGTCGAGGGTCTTGACCATGGCCTCAAGGTACGCCCCCTCAAAGAGCCTCCGGAGCCCGGCGAGGTCCTTGGCCTCGGCGAGCTTTTCGGCCTCGGCCTTGAGGGTCTCGGGGCGGGCGCTGGCCTCGACCAGCCGGTCCAGCAGGGGTTTGGCGGCCTCCCGGTCCCCCTTGGCGACGGCCTCGAAGAAGGCGTCGTAGAGCGCCTTGCCGAAGGCCCCCCGGACCACCCAGATGCGGCCCTCCAGGTCCCCCTTGCTCCGCCGGGCCACCGCCACCCGCGCGTCCTTGAGCGCCTGCTCGATGCCGGCGGCGATCACCGCGGGCAGCCGGTCCTTCCCCTTGGCGTAGGCCTTCTGGGCGTCCTCGACCAGGACCAGGGCCTGGGCCGGGTCCTTGGCCAGGACCCGCTTGGCCTCGAGCACCTTGGGGAAGACCTGGTCGTAGAGCTCCGCCGCCGGGGGCAGCGCCGCCCAGGCCAGGGCCAACAGCACCGGGGCCAGCACCGCCGTCCACTTTCGCATCATCCTTGACCTCCTTCGAGACCGAGCTCGGCCAGCCTTGCCAGAATCCGGCCGAGGTTGGCGCCGCGCTTGGCCACCACGGTCACCACGTATTCTCCCAAAGGACGCAGGAAGACCTGGGCGTCCTTGACCAAAACATACGCCAACCGGTAGGGGCGGCGCTTGGCGACCATCCGGTGGGCGGCGTAGAGCATCGGGGGCAGGTGGGGCCCGGCGCCGGGAAAGCGGAGCTCGGCCCGGCCGGGGCTGAGGAGGGCGACCCCGAACACCCCCTCCTCCCGGGCCAGGTCGGCCAGCAGGCGCTTGCGGCCCTCGGGTTCGGTCAGGCGGTAGGCGGTTCGGGGCCTTGGCGCCTCGGGGGCAGGAGCGGGCGCCGGCAGCCGGCCCTTCAGGACCCTTAGCGCCTCGGCGTAGGCGCCCCCCATCCGGAAGATCGGGATGACGTTCTGAATCTCGGCGAGGAGGGGGCCCTCCATCAACCGCACCCAGTCCTCGGGGCGGTCGCCGAGGCCGTTCTTGCGGCGGGCGCGCTGGATGAGGTTGCGGCTGGCAGCGGGCGGGATCCCGTAGCTGCTGAGCGCCTCCACGATGAGCTCCTCGGCCTCCGGCATGGCTCCCCTTAGTGCGGCATTATACGCGCGGCTCGGTGGGGCGCCCGATCCTGAGGGTGGGGTCGACCCCGCCCTCGACCCAGTGGGAGCCGTCGGCCAGGACCTCCTTCTTCCACACCGGGAGGACCTGCTTCACCCGGTCGATGGCGTAGCGGGCGGCGGCGAAGGCCTCGGGGCGGTGGGGGCTGGAGACCACGATCGCGATCGAGGCCTCCCCGGGGTCCACCCGTCCCAGGCGGTGGCCGATCGCGATCCGGCCGAGCTCCCAGCGCTCCCGCATCTCCCCGGCGATCTGGGCGAGCACCCGGGGGGCCATCTCGGGGTAGGCCTCGTAGACCAGGTGGTCGACCTCCTGGCCGCGGTTGGGGCTGCGGGTGGTGCCGAGAAAGACCACGCTGGCGCCGTAGGCGGGCCGCACCGCCCAGGCCAGCAGCGAGCCCAGGATGGGCTCCAGCGGCTCCCGGGTGAGGAAGAGCCGCTCCCCCTCGCCGCCGGAGACCGGCGGCAGGAGGGCGAGTTCGTCCCCCTCCTTCAAGGGCGTGTCGGCCCCGGCGAAGGCGGCGTTCACCGCCGCCATGCCGGCCTCGGGGTCGAGCCCGGGGTGGCGGGCCTTCAGGGCGGCGACCGCCTGGGCCACGGTGGCCCCCTCGGGCAGCTCGAGGTCGACGACCTCCCGGCCGACGGCCTCGCGGTATTGGGCGAACAGGCGAACCTTAACGCGCATCTTCCCTCCCCAGCACCCTTCCCAGGGTATAGGCTACGCTAAGCGCCCGGCGAAAGCGCATCCGCTCCGGCCCCATGAGGGCCACCTCCCCCTGCCAGCCGGGGCGGGCGAACCCCACCTGGACCCAGGCCGCCCCCTCGGCGACCCGGAGGTTCACCCCCCCCGGCGGGGTCAGCGGCTCGGCGGGGGGCTCCTCGGCCCAGGCCACCAGCCGGCGGAGGAGGCCGGGGTCCTTGGCCTCGGGCTCGGAGAGGAGCTCGGCGAGCCCCTCGAAGAACCGCTCCCCCCGGCCGGCCCCGAGCGCCCCGGCCAGGGCCCGGAGCAGGGCCTCGAGCTGGGGCGATCGGCCGTGGAGCCTGGGCAGCTCCTCGGGCCGGAGGGGGGATTTGAAGAGGGCCTCGGCCTCGGCCAGGAGTTCCTCCCGCGGCTCGAAGGGGAGGGCGAAGGTGCCCTGGCGGACCCGGCCGCCCTCGAGGACCGCCACCGCCAGCACCCGGCGGCCGGCCAAGGGCGAGAGGTGCACCGCCAGGATCCGTTGCGAGCGCACCGGCACCAGCCGGAGCAGGGCGGGGTAGCCGGCCAGCCGGGCGGCCATCTGGGCGGCCAACCGGGGCCAGTCCTGCCCCGAGCGCTCCAGGGCCTCGGTGAGGCGCCGGGCGGTGGCCTCGGGGAGGGCGCGGGGGGGTAGGAGGCCCAGGGCGTAGGTCGAGAGCCCCCGCTCGGTGGGCACGCGGCCCGCCGAGGCGTGGGGCTTTTCGATCAGCCCCAGGGCCTCGAGCTCGGCGAGGTCGTAGCGCACCGTCGCCGGGCTGACCCCGAGGGCCTCGGCCAGCGCCGCCGAGGGGATCGGCCGCTTCTCCTCGACGAACCGCTCGACCAGGAGCCCGAGGAGTTTTCTCTGGCGCCCGGTCACGGATTTATTCTACCCCTGTTCGGCGGCGCTGCCCGAGCGTACGTAGAAATCGGCACGTTCGTCCAAGTCCGCTGGAACGATTTAACGCCTAGACCAGGTTTTCAGGAAAGATGTTCTCCGTATTCCTAACAACCGTCCCGGTTGGTCTTGACAGCATATTTATTCGTGTCGTAGCCTGGCCGCGTATGGAGGTGAGGGTGAAAAGACTGGCATGGGCGTTCCTACCGATGGCGTTGGGCTCGGCCCTGGCGGCCGGGGGGCTCGACTCGGGCAGCACCGCCTGGATGCTGGCCAGCACCGCGCTGGTGCTCCTGATGACCCCCGCGCTGGCCTTCTTCTACGGCGGGCTGGTGGGCCAGAAGAACGTGCTCAACACGATGATGATGAGCTTCGCGGTGCTCGCCTTTGGGGGGGTGGCCTGGATCCTGCTCGGCTACAGCCTGGCCTTCGCCCCCGGCACCGCCTACGTCGGCGGCCTGGCCTACGCCCTGGCCCACGGGTTCATGGAGAAGGGCAAGATCCTGGTCGACGGCGGGCTTCCGGTGATCGTCAACCTGGGCTTTCAGGGCACCTTCGCGATCATCACCGCGGCGCTGATCTCGGGCTCGCTGGTGGGGCGGATGCGGTTCGGGGCCTGGCTCATCTTCTCGACCCTGTGGATCCTCTTCGTCTACGCCCCCATCGCCCACTGGGTCTGGGGCGGGGGCCTGCTTTCGAAGGCCCTCGACTTCGCCGGCGGCACGGTGGTGCACATCAACGCCGCCACCGCCGGGTTGGTGGCGGCGCTGGTGCTGGGGGCCCGGAAGGAGTTCGGCCGGGTCGCCTTCCTGCCCCATAACATCCCCTTCGTCCTGCTGGGGGCCGGGCTGCTCTGGTTCGGCTGGTTCGGCTTCAACGCCGGCAGCGCCCTGGCCGCCAACGAGAGCGCGGCGCTCGCCTTCGTGAACACGATGTTCGCGCCGGCGATGACCGCGGTGGTCTGGATCCTGCTCGATTACCTGAAAAACGGCAAGGCCACCGCGGTAGGCGCGGCCACCGCGGTGGTGGTGGGGCTGGTGGCGATCACCCCGGCGGCCGGCTGGGTCGGCCCCCTGGGGGCGCTCTGGATCGGGGCGCTGGCCGCCTTCCCCAGCTACTACTTCCTGCTGGTGCGGCCCCGGCTCGGCCTCGACGACTCCCTCGACGTTTTCGGGGCCCACGGCTTCGGCGGCATCACCGGGGCGATCCTCACCGGGGTCTTCGCCGCCTCGGCCTGGAACGGCGGGACCCCCGGCGGGCTGGAGGGCAACTGGGCCCAGGTCGGCTACCAGGTCCTGGCGGTGTTGGTGGTCATGGCCTACAGCGCGGTGGGTACGCTGGTGCTGCTGTTCGTGACCCGGATCTTCCTGCCCCTGCGGGTGCCGGCCCGGGATGAGGCGGTGGGGCTCGACGCCGCCCTCCACGGCGAGGAGGCCTACCCCACCACCGAGGGGGCGATCCTGGTGGCCGAGGAAGGGGGTGCGGCATGAAGCTGATCGTGGCCATCGTCCGTCCCGAGAAGCTCAACGACGTGCTGGAGGCGCTCTTCAAGGCGGAGGTGCGGGGCCTCACCATCACCCGGGTGATGGGCCACGGCGGGGGGACCGAGCGGGTCGAGACCTACCGCGGGACCACCGTCAAGATGGGGCTCTACGACAAGGTCAAGCTCGAGATCGGGGTCTCCGAGCCCTTCGTCGAGCCCACCATCCAGGCGATCCTCTCCTCCGCCCGTACCGGCGAGGTGGGGGACGGCAAGATCTTCGTCCTGCCGGTGGAGAAGGTGATCCGGATCCGGACCGGCGAGGAGGACGAGGCGGCGGTCACCCCGGTGAAGCCGGGGGAGTAGCCCCGGTGGGATCGGCGGCCCGGACCCGGTCCGGGCCGCCTTTTTGCATAAATATGTCGCCGCCGTTGACGCGGCTCCCTTCGGGGTGCGATAATCGCGGCTGGAAAGGGGGTAAGGCTATGAAGAAAGCGTTGTGGTTGGCCCTGGGACTGATGCTCGGCTTCGGGGTAGCCAGCGCCGAGCGCTGGGACATGCACGTTGCCTGGCCGCCGGCCAACTTCCACACCAAGGGGGTGGTGCGGTTCGCCGACCTGGTCAAGGCCAAGTCCGGCGGCAAGTTGGAGATCGTCGTCCACCCCGGGGGGGCGCTCGGCTACAAGGGGGCCGAGATCCTGCGGGTGGTCCGCGACGGCACCCTCCCCATCGCCGAGGTCTTGATGGGGAACGTCCAGGGCGACGAGCCGATCTTCGGCCTGACCTCGCTGCCCCTTCTGGCCGGAAGCTACGACGACGCCTGGCGGCTCTACCAGATCGCCAAGCCCTACTACCAGAAGGCCCTGGAGCGGAACAACGCGATGCTCCTCTACGCGGTCCCCTGGCCCCCCTCGGGGATCTACGCCAAGAAGGAGCTAAAGAGCACCGCCGACTTCAAGGGGCTCAAAGTCCGCACCTACGACGCCAACTCCGCCGAGTTCGTGCGGCTCCTCGGCGCCGAGGGGATCGCCATCCCCTTCTCCGAGCTCTACACCGCGCTCTCCACCGGGCTGGTCAACGCGGTGCTCACCTCCACCGTGACCGGGGTCGACGCCAAGCTCTGGGAGGTGACGAACTACTTCCACCGCATCAACTACGCCTACCCCCTCAACATGGTGATCGTGAACAAGGCGATGTTCGACCGGCTCCCGGGGGACGTGCAGAAGGCGGTGCTGGAGGCGGCCAAGCAGATCGAGGACGAGCAGTGGAAGAACTCGAAGAAGGCCGACCTCGCCTCCGAGCTCGCGCTCAAAAACCACGGCATGAAGGTGGTGAAGAACATCACCCCCGAGCTCCAGAAGGCCATGAAGGCGGCCGCCAAGAAGCTCTGGGACAAGTGGCTCAAGATCGCGGGTAAGGACGGACAGGAGATCTTCAAGGCCTACTTCGGCCAATGAGGACCCTGATCCGGGTGCTCGAGGCCCTGGTGACCCTGGCCGGTTGGGTCGCCGGGGCCCTTTTAGTGGCGACCGCCGCCCTGATCTTCACCGAGATCGGCCTGCGGCTCCTGGCCGGACGCTCGACCCTGGTCGCCCAGGAGTACTCGGGGTACCTGCTGGCGGCGATGATCTACGGTGCCGCCGGCTACACCCTGGCCAAGGGCGAGCACATCCGGGTCGGCCTCCTCTACGAGCGGCTCTCGCCCCGGGGCCGGCGCTGGCTGGACCGGGTGGCCCTGGCCCTGGGGCTCTTCTTCGCCAGCCTTTTGGTCCTCGCCTTCTATAGCCTCTTCGCCGACTCGCTCCACTACCACACGCGGAGCTTCACCCCTGCCCGCACCCCGATGGTCTACCCCCACGGGGGCGCCCTCTTCGGGGCGGTGCTGCTTTGGGTGGAGTTCCTGGCCCTTTTGCTCAAGTCGTTCCTCGACCCCCGGGGGCCCTGGGGGGAGGCCTCGAGGTAAACCGTGGGTCCCGACGTGCTCTACGCGTCCCTCGCCATCCTCGGCGTGCTCTTTTTCCTGCTCGGGCTGTCGGTCTGGGTGGCGGTCTCGCTGTTTTTGACCGCGCTCTTCGCCCTGGCCTTCTTCGCCTCGCCGCCGCCGGTCAAGGTGCTGGCCAACATCGGCTGGAACGCCGCCGACTCCTGGGCGCTGGTGGCCCTGCCGCTCTTCATCTACATGGGCGAGATCCTGCTCAGGACCCGGCTCTCCGAGAAGATGTTCGACGGCCTGGCCCCCTGGCTGGGCCGGTTGCCGGGCGGGCTCCTCCACGTGAACGTGGCCGCCAGCACGCTGTTCGCCGCCATCTCCGGCTCCTCGGCGGCGACCGCCGCCACCATCGGCAAGATCACCATCCCCGAGCTCCGGAAGCGGGGCTACGACGAGCGGCTGGTGGTGGGCTCGCTGGCCGGGGCGGGGACGCTGGGGTTTCTGATCCCGCCCTCGCTGGTGATGATCATCTACGGCGTCCTCGCTGACGTCTCGATCGGGCGGCTCTTCATCGCCGGCATCCTCCCCGGCCTGCTGCTCGCCGGCGGCTTCATGGGCTACCTGGCGGCGATCGGCCTCCTGCGGCCGGACCTCGCCCCCCTGGCCCGGGAGCGGTTCACCTGGGGGCAGCGGCTCCGGGGGCTTTGGGACCTTTTGCCGGTGACCCTCTTGATCCTGGCGGTGCTGGGGAGTATCTACGCCGGCCTCGCCACCCCCACCGAGTCGGCCGCGATCGGGGTGGTGGGGGCGCTCTTGCTGGCGCTCGCCTACCGCACGCTGACCTGGCGGGGGTTCCTCGAGGCCACCCTGGGAGCGGTGCGCACCACCAGCATGATCGGCCTCATCGTGGCCGGGGCCAGCGTGCTCACCACCGCGATGGGCTACGTCGGGATCCCCCGGGCGGTGGCGCTTTGGATCGCCGGCCTCCACCTCTCGCCCTACATGCTGATCCTGGTGCTGGCGGTCTTCTACGTCATCCTCGGCTTCTTCCTCGACGGGATCTCGATGATCGTGGTGACCCTGCCGATCGTGCTGCCGCTCATCAAGGCGGCGGGGTTCTCCCCGCTTTGGTTCGGGATCTTCCTGGTGCTGATGGTGGAGGCCGCCCAGATCACCCCGCCGGTGGGGTTCAACCTCTTCGTCATCCAGGGGATCAGCGGCCGGGGCATCAGCTTCGTGGCCCGGGCGGCGCTGCCGTTCTTTCTGATCCTCATGGGCCTCGCTGCCCTGCTCACCGTCTGGCCCGAGGTGGTCCTCTTCCTGCCGCAACGGATGATGGGCGGTTGATACGGACAGGCGCAGGTTTTAAAATAAAGCTACCGGAAAGGGGGTGAGGCGATGAGCGCGACCGGCCTCGAGGTCTTCGACACCACCCTCCACAAGACCCACGCCTGGCTCAAGGAGGTCATGAGGGAGCTCGGCACCGACGACCGCCACAAGGCTTACCTGGCCCTCCGCTCGGTGCTCCACGCCCTCCGGGACCGGCTCACGGTCGAGGAGGTCGCCCAGCTCGGGGCCCAGCTCCCCATGCTGATCCGGGGCTTTTACTACGAGGGCTGGGACCCCACCGGCAAGCCGGTGAAGGAGCGGCACAAGGAGGCGTTCCTGCGCCACATCTACCGCGCCTTCAAGACCACCCGGATGGGCGAGCCCGACGTCGACCCCGAGGCGGTGGCCCGGGCGGTCTTCCGGGTGCTGGCCCGGAAGATCTCCGAGGGCGAGATCGAGGACATCGCCGGCATCCTGCCCCGCGAGCTGCGTCGCCTTTGGCCCGAGGAAGCCCGTGCCTAACGGGAAAACCCGGTTTGACAGGCCCCCCGGCGGTCCGTATAATCGCGGGGGGCCGTTGGGCCGTTAGCTCAGTTGGCAGAGCAGCCGACTTTTAATCGGCTGGTCGGGGGTTCGATTCCCTCACGGCCCACCACCCCGGGGCCCCATCGTCTAGCGGTGAGGACACCGCCCTCTCAAGGCGGAGGCGGGGGTTCAATTCCCCCTGGGGTCACCAGGCGGCCGGGCTTTCTGCCCGGCCTTTCCTTTGGTCCCCCCAGGCTCGCTAGAGTGGAGGGGATGGCCGGGAAGCGAACGACCCCCACCGTGTGGATCGGCAACCTGCCCGTGGGCGGCGGGCACCCGGTGGCGGTCCAGGCGATGACCAACACCGACACCGCCGACGCCGCCGCCACCGCCCGCCAGGTCCAGGCCCTCGCCGAGGCCGGGGCCGAGATCGTGCGGATCACGGTGAACACCGAGGCCGCCGCCCGGGCGGTGCCCGAGATCAAGGCCCGGCTTCATGACCTCGGGGTGGAGGTGCCCCTGGTGGGGGACTTCCACTTCTCCGGCCACGTCCTCCTCCGGAGGTACCCAGAGGCCGCCGAGGCCCTCGACAAGTTCCGCATCAACCCGGGCACGCTCGGTAAAAAGCGAAAGGACGAGGCCTTCGCCGAGATGATCCAGGTCGCCAAGGACCTCGGCAAGCCGGTCCGGATCGGGGGGAACTGGGGCTCCCTGGACATGGGGGTCCTTACCGAGCTCATGGACCAAAACGCCCGCCGAGCCGAGCCGAAACCGGCGGAGGCGGTGGTGCTCGAGGCCCTGGTGGAAAGCGTGGTGCGCTCGGCCGAGGCGGCCCTCGAGCTCGGCCTTTCCGAGGGCAAGATCGTGCTCTCGGCCAAGGTCTCCCGGGTCCCCGAGCTCCTCTGGGTCTACCGCGAGCTCG
>JALSRQ010000121.1 GCA_026984675.1 Thermaceae bacterium | reverse complement strand
TTGCCCCCATACTGCCCCCGGGAGGCCCCGGTTCGCCAGAAACCGTGTCAACCCCCAAACGGGGGCCCCCAAATGGGGGATGCTAAAATAGCCGAGAAGAGGTAGCCTGAGGATTTTTTGCCTCCGGTGCATTCGCCTCGATTGCGATGCCAAAGGGATTTTCCAAACCCCGCCGCCCACCGCCGCCCCGACGCGGCGGTGGGTTTTACCCCGAGCCCCCGGAGGGGTTGTGGGCTGGAACACTGTACTATACTTCCATGCCGCTACTTTGAACATTGACGCCTTCTTTACCTCATCCTAGCATAAGGGCAGGAAAAACGAAAGGGGCACCGCCCCAAATCCCAGAAGGAGCGAGAGGGGGAAGCAAAGATGAGGAAGAACCTTGCGAAGCTGTTCGGGATCCTGACCAGCCTGGTGGCGTTGGCGATCGCGGCGGGGGCGAGCGCGAGCTACAACCCCTAAGAGGTCAAAAACGAGAGCCGCGGCGCGGGATTCCGCGCCGCGGCTGCTTTTTCGTATAATGGCCCCGTCTCGCGATGCGGCCCCGCCTCGGCTCCCTCCCCTTCCCCGCCAAGGCCTGGCTCTATAACGCCGGCCTGGCCCTCGCCCTCGGGCCCCTCGTCTACCTCCTTTTCCGCCTCGACCCCCGGCCAGCGGCGCCCCTGGACCTGCTCTTTTGGGGCCTCCTCGCCGCCTGGGTGCAGAGCACCCAGATCGTGCTGCCCCTCAAGGCGACCATCTCCCAGCTCTTCATCGTCCTGCTCGCCGCCCTCCTGGTCTTCCCCCTCTGGGTGCCGCCGCTCCTGGTGCTGGCCTTCTACCTGAACCCTCGATTCTTCCGGGATCGCGGCTACCCCCTCTACGCCGAGGTCTTCAACCGCCTCCAGAACGCGGCCAGCATCGCGGTGGGGGCGCTCGTCTACCACCTGGCGGCGGGGCTCCTCACTCCCCTCGCCCCCGACCTCGCCGAGGGGCTCGCGGTCCTCGCCGGGGGCTTCGTCTTCTTCTTCGTCAACATCACCCTGGTCGCCTACATGGTCGCCCTCGACACCGAGAGCCCCCTCTGGAGCGTCTGGCAGGCCAACTTCAGCTGGCTTTCCCTCAGCTACCTGGTCCTCACCCCGGTCGCCCTGCTCTTCGCCCGGCTCTACACCGCCGACCCCCCGGTCTTCGGCGGCTGGGGGGGCTGGCCGGTGCTGCTCTTTTTGGTGCCGCTCTACTACGCCCGCTACCACTGGGACGAGTTCGTCCGGCTCCAGGGCGCCTTCGAGCAGACGGTGGAGACGCTGATGGCCACCCTCGACGCCAAGGACGCCCACACCCGGCTCCACTCCGAGCGGGTGGCGGCGATCGCGGTGGACCTCGCCAAGGCCGCCGGCCTCGACGCGGTGGACCGGGAGAAGGTGCGGCTCGGGGCCCGGGTCCACGACATCGGCAAGCTGGCGGTCCCCGACCGCATCCTCTTTAAGCCCGGCCGCCTCACCGAGCAGGAGTTCGCCCGCATTAAGCGCCACCCCACCGAGGGCGAGGAGCTCCTCCGCCACGCCCCCCTCTTTAAGGAGGTGCTCCCCATCGTCCGCAACCACCACGAGCGCTGGGACGGCCGCGGCTACCCCGACGGCCTGGCCGGCGAGGCCATCCACCCCTGGGCCCGGATCGTCGCCCTGGCCGACGCCTACGAGGCGATGACCGCCGGCCGCCCCTACCGGCCGGCCAAGACCCCCGAGGAGGCCCTGGCCGAGGTCCTCGCCAACGCCGGCACCCAGTTCGACCCCGGGCTGGTTCCGCTCTTCCAAGAACTCTGGGAGACCAACCCTATCTGGCGCGACCGGGAGGTGTTCCTACGGACCTATTCGTCGGCGGTGTCCTCGTCGGGTTCCTCGCCGCCCTCCTCGCGGGCGTCCGGCTCCGCGACTACGCCGAAGTCCAGGTAAGGAGCGGCTGGGTGTTCGTGGCCGCCGCCCTGATCGAGGGCGGGGTCCGGCGGCTGGCCCTGGCCGGCCGGCTCGACCCCGAAACCTGGGGGCGGGGGCTGGAGCTTTTGGCCCTTTGCCTCCTCGCCTTCGGCCTGGCCCGGAACCTAACGCTCCGGGGGCTCTGGCCGGTGGCGCTGGGCTTTGCCCTCAACACCCTGGCGATCCTGGCCTACGGCGGCCAGATGCCGGTGACCGCCGAGGCCCTCCGGGCCGCCGGCATCGGCCGGGCGATCCCGGTCCTGGCCCGGCGCGGCGACGGGCTCCACGTCCTCGCCCGCCCCGGCGACCCCCTCCGCTGGATCGGCGACACCCTCCCCCTCCGCTACCAGGTGATCAGCGTCGGGGACCTCTTGATCGCGGTCGGGATCGCCTGGGCCACCTACGAGCTCGGTCGCCAGGGCCAAAGGCGTAGGATGGGCGCGGTGAACGACGATGGCTAACCCCCCCTACCGCATCACCCTGATCGAAGGCGACGGCATCGGGCACGAGGTCGTCCCCGCCGCCCGGCGGGTGCTCGAGGCCACCGGCCTGCCCCTGGTCTTCGTCGAGGCCGAGGCCGGCTGGGAGACCTTCCAAAAGCGCGGCACCTCGGTCCCCGAGGAGACGGTGGAGAAGATCCTGGCCACCGACGCCACCCTCTTCGGCGCCGCCACCAGCCCCACCAAGAAGGTCCCCGGCTTCTTCGGCGCGATCCGCTACCTCCGCCGCCGGCTCGACCTTTTCGCCAACGTCCGGCCGGCCAAGTACCACCCGGTCCCCGGCTCGGTGCCCGGCACCGACCTGGTGGTGGTGCGCGAGAACACCGAGGGGCTCTACGTCGAGCAGGAACGGGTCTACGCCCGGGGCAAGGTGGCCATCGCCGACCGGGTGATCACCTACGACGCCAGCTACCGCATCGCCGAGTACGCCCTGCGCCTCGCCGAGCGCCGCCGGGGGCGGCTCGCGCTGGTGCACAAGGCCAACGTGCTGCCGCTCTCCGACGGGCTCTTCCTGGAGGCCGCCCGCGACGCCGCCAAACGCCACCCCAACGTGGAGATCGAGGAGGTCATCGTCGACGCCTGCGCCATGCGCCTGGTCCGCAAGCCCCAGGACTTCGACGTCCTGGTGATGGAGAACCTCTTCGGCGACATCCTCTCCGACCTCACCGCCGGCCTGGTGGGGGGCCTGGGCATCGCCCCCAGCGGCAACATCGGCGAGCAGGCGGCGATCTTCGAACCGGTCCACGGGTCGGCCCCCGACATCGCCGGCAAGGGGATCGCCAACCCCACCGCCACCATCCTCTCGGCGGCGATGATGCTCGAGCACCTGGGGGAGGCCGAGGTCGCCGGGCGGATCGAGGCGGCGGTCGACCGGGTGCTCGCCGAGGGGCCCCGCACCCCCGACCTCGGCGGCCGCGCCACCACCGAGACGTTCACCGCCGCGGTGATCGAGGCGTTGCAAATGACCTAGGGTTTTAGAATGCTCATGGTAGGCTAATAGCGGTAGACCCGGAGGAGGCCAGCGTGGGTTCGTTATTAAACAACCTCTTACGAAACCGGTACGAAGCCATGGGGCTCGAGATCGGGGCCAGCAACCTGAAGCTGGTCGAGCTCGGAGGACGGGGGCCCCAGCTCAAGAGCTTCGCCCACCGGCCCACGCCCCCCGGCCTCTTCCACGACGGGCTGATCTCCGAGCCCGGCGCGCTCGCCGAGGAGATCCGCGAGCTGGTCAAGGAGGCCCGCACCAAGAAGCGCCACGTGGTCACCGCGCTGGCCAACCAGGTCGCCTACACCCGCATCATCAAGGTGCCGCGGATGGACCGAAAGGAGCTCGAGGAGGCCATCCGCTGGGAGGCCGAGCGGTACATTCCCTTCCCCATCGACGAGGTGGTCCTGGACTTCGACCTCCTCGACGACCCCGAGGAGATCGAGGAGGGGGCCGAGATGGAGGTGGTGATCGCCGCCGCCAAGGAGGAGACGGTGGTCCAGCTGGTGGAGACCCTCTTCGCCGCCAACCTGGAACCCCTGGTGGTGGACCTGAAGCCCTTCGCCGGCCTCCGCCCCCTGGCCGGCCGGCTCACCGCCCGCGAGAACGGCGAGGCCCCCCTCACGCTCTACCTCGAGGTCGGCGGCGAGTCCTCCTCGCTGGTCTTCCTGAAGGGCGAGCGGCCGCTTTTGACCCGCACCCTGGCGGTCGCCGGGCGCGACTTCACCCAGGCGATCGCCCGGGCCTTCGGCATGGAACCGGAGCAGGCCGAGGAGACCAAGAAGGAGTACGCCCTGGCCACCCTCTCGACCGAGGACGAGGAGGCCCTCCTCGAGCTCGAGGCCCCCAAGGACCGCCCCAGCCCGGCCGAGATCTACGACGCCATCCGCGGCCTTTTGATCGACTTCACCACCGAGGTGCGCCGGAGCCTGGAGTTCTTCAAGTCCCAGTTCGGCGAGGAGAGCCTCGACCAGGCCTACGTCGCCGGCGGCGGCAGCAAGCTCAAAGGGCTCAAAGGGCTTCTCTCCGACGCCCTGGGCATCAACTTCAGCGAGATCGACCCGTGGGAGTCGATCAAGATCGACACCGGGCGCTTCGACGCCGGCCTCCTTCAGGAGCTGGGACCGGAGTTCGTGGTGCCGGTCGGTCTGGCCCTCCGGGGGGTGAGCAAGCTTGGTTAACCTGAACCTCCTGCCCAAGCGCCTAAGACGCCGCGCCGGGCCGGACTGGTGGCGCACCGCCGCGATCGTGGTGCCGCTTGTGCTCCTGGGCGCGGTGGCCTACGTCCACCTCGGCACCCAGGCCCGGCTCGGCAAGCTCCTCGACCAGCGCGACCAGCTCAAGGCCGAGGTCCAGATCCTGCGGCCCTACATCGCCGAGTACCACAAGCTGGAAAAGCGCCGCCGGGAGCTCGAGGCCATCGCCCAGGTCGCCCGCCAGGTGCGGGCCACCTTCCGGCCCTGGTCGGACTACCTGGCCGAGTTCCTCACCCGACTGCCGGCCCGCCGGGGTCGGCTCCTGGTCAGCCTTAGCTCGCTAAGCGCGCGCGGCATCGACCCCCAAAAGGCCCAGGGCCTCTACGGGGTGCCCGCCGGGGTCGAGTTCACCCTTCGCGGCGAGGCCGCCTCCGACCGGGCCCTGATCGACTTCGTCCACACCTTCGAGACCGACCCCGGGTTCGGGATCAACTTCCAAAACGCCAGCTTCGACAAGAAGACCAAGATCTACAACTTCAGCGCCACGGTGGGCATGGTGCTCAACCCGAAGAAGCCGCTGGCCAAGGCGAAGGAGGGGGCGAAGTGAAGGCGCTTTCCCGACTCGACTCGCGCAGCCTCGCGCTCCTCGTCATCGGCCTTGCGGTGCTGGTGGTGGCCGGGTGGTACTTCTTCTGGTACAAGCCGACCCTGAAGCGGATCGCCGACACCCAGGACGAGATCCAGCGGCTCACCGTCGAGCGCAACAAGGGCCTGGCCGCCAAGCGCCGTCTGCCGGAGCTCCGGGCCCGGATCGCCGACCTGGAAAAGGAGATCCAGGGCTTCCTGGCCTCGCTGCCCGAGGAGGAGAAGTTCTACGAGGTCCTCGACCTGCTCACCAAGAACGCCAAGGACACCGGCGTGACCCTGAGCTCGCTGACCCGGAGCCGCTCCCAGAGCGAGATCGCCGAGGTGCGCAGCATCGACGTGGGGCTCCGCATGGAGGCTCCTTTCCCCGAGCTCTACGCCTACCTCAAGCGGCTGGAGCGGCTTAAACGTTACAGCTCGATCAACGGGGTGAACCTCTCGCTGGCCGAGCAGAACGCGCTGAACCCCAGGATCGGGGCCAGCCTGACGGTGCGGTTCTACGTCTACCGCGGGCCTCGAGGGGAGGGCGAGCAACCATGAGGGTGAGCACCACGACCAAGATCCTGGTGGCGGTTTTGCTTTTGGTGGCCGCGGTCGCCGCCTGGTACCTCCTCTACATTCAGGGACAGGGGAACCCCGCCACCGCCCAGCCCCCACCCCCCAAGCCGGTGCCGGCCAAGGAGGCCAAGGCCGCCACCAGCCCCAGCGCCCGGGCGCTGGAGATCCTGCCGCTGCCCTTCCTGGTCACCGAGGCCCCCAAGGAGGTGCCGGCCCCGGGCCAGCCCAAGCCGGCCGCCCAGGCCCCCGCCGCCCTCCCCGAGGCCGAGGCCGAGGCTCCCCCGAACCCCTTCCTGCCCCTGCCCCAAAAGCGCCGCGCGATCCTGGCCGCCAAACAACCCCCGAAGCCCAAGGCCAAACCGGTCGGCAACGCCGAGAAGCCGGTCGCCATCGCCGGCGCCGCCGGGGCCCCCGAGCTCCTCAAGGTGCCGATCCCGCCGGTGCGTCCGCCCACCCGACGCGAGCCGGTGGTGCCCCCCGAGGCCCGCTTGGGCGGCGGCACCCTGCCCCTTACCCTGGCCCCGGTGGCCCACGAGGTGGCCCCCCAGCCCCCGGCCCCCCAACCGGACGCCAAGCCCGCGCCGACCCGGCCCCGGAACCCGCTTAAGTCTTGGGCCGAGCAGGTCGGGCTCAAGCTCTCGGGGGTGGCGCTGGGCCCGGTGAGCGTGGCGATCTTCCGGACCAAGGACGGCTACGTCGCCCTGCCGGTCGGGGAACGCTTTCCCGGCACCAAGGTGCGGCTCAAGGCGGTGACGGCGGAACGCGTGCTGCTGGTCGAGGGCAACCACGACCTTACCCTGGAGTACGGAGGCGGTGGATAGGTATGAAGCGATGGATATTCGGCTTGGTTTTGGCGTTTGCCCTGGCGCTGGCGGGGGGATTCCCGGCGAGCCCGCGGTTCGACCGCCCGGTCACGGTGAAGACCTCGGCCGCCGGGGACCCGCTCGAGGCCGTACTGGCAGCCCTGGCCAAGAGCGTCGGGCTCACCCCGGTGATCAAGCTGCCGGAGGAGCTGGCCAAGACCAAGATTCGCCTTGACATCGAGCAAAAACCCTTCCGCAAGGTCTGGGACGTGGTCCTCAAGACCTTCGGCGACGAAAAGATCGACTTCGCCCTCCTCGACGACGACCTCCTGCTGGTCGCCCCGCCCGAGGTGGTGGCCCGGGCGCAGGGCCAGGGGAAGGCCCCCGAAAAACCCCAGAAACCGGCGGTGGTGCGGGCCTTCCTGACCGTCAAGTACATCGACCCCGACCAGGCGATCAAGCTGCTCAAGACCGAGCTCCCCCAGCTCTCGGTGGTGCGGGTACCCAACCAGCGGGTGCTGATCGTCCGCGGCACCCCCGAGCTGATCGACGAGGTCAAGCGGCTTTTGGCCAAGATCGACGTGGCCCCCGAGGTAGAGCAGGCCAAGACCGAGAAGGCCCCCATCGTTCGGCGGTTCTACGCGGTGCGCTACCTCGACCCCACCAAACTCGCCGCCTTCCTCGGACAGGAGGTCCCGGGGATCAAGGTCGCCCAGGTGCCGGGGCAAAAGGTGTTGATCGTTCGCGGTACCGAGGCCCAGCAGAAGGAGGTCCAGGCGATCCTGGCCAAGGTCGACGTCGCCCCCGAGGCGGGGCCGCCGATCTACCAGCGCACCTTCCGGCTCTCCAACGCCAAGGCCGAGGACCTCGCCAAGGTCCTGCAGGGGGCCCTCCAGGCCAAAGGGGTGGCGGCCACCAAGGGCCAGCCGGGGCAGGCGGGCCAGCCCGCCCCGGGCGGCGCCAACCCCACCGTCAGCATCGTCGCCGACCCCCGCACCAATACCCTGATCGTCACCGGCACCGCCGAGCAATTGCAACTGGTCGAGGAGCTGATCCCCAAACTCGACAAGCCGGTGGAGCAGGTGAACGTCCAGGTGCGGATCCAGGAGGTGACCCGGAGCACCCTCAACAACCTCGGGCTCAAGTGGCAGGCCGCCGGCGGCAACCTGGTCGCCGCCCTGGCCGACGCCGGGCTCAGCCTGATCTTCGACGCCACCCGTTCGCTGGCCGCCCTCAACATCAGCGCGACCCTGAACGCGCTGGAAAAGCAGGGGCTCTCCAAGCGGGTCAACGACTCCAACATCACCGTGCTCAATAACCAAAAGGGCCGCATCCAGTCGGGCTTCACCTTCTTCATCCGCCGGGTGGTGGACAACAAGGTGGAGAAGGTCCCCTACGACGCCGGGGTGATCGTCGAGGTGACGCCGCAGGTCACCAACTCCGGCGAGATCGTCCTCAAGATCCACACCGAGGTCTCCGACATCCTGGAGCGCAACCCGGTGGACGGCGACGTCGACAAGCTCTCCAAGCAGGTCTCCGACACCATCCTGCGGGTAAAGGACGGGCAGACGGTGGTGCTCGGAGGCCTCATCAAGAACAGCACCAAGCACAGCAAGCAGGGGATCCCGCTGCTCTCCGACATCCCGCTGATCGGCGCGCTCTTCTCCCAGACCAGCGACGAGAGCGAGGACAACGAGCTGATCATCGTCCTCAAGGCCCGGCGCACCACCCCGACCACCTGCCCCGGCACCCTGGCCGTCCCCTGCGGCGGCTAGGGCCCGGTTCCACCGCCTTACAGGCCGGCCCTCGCGGGCCGGCCCCTTTCTTGGCCGCCGGCGTGCTAGGCTTTTTCCATGCGTTTTCTGACCGCCGGCGAGTCCCACGGACCGGCGCTCTACGCCATCGTCGACGGGCTTCCCGCCGGGCTCCCCCTCACCGAGGAGGACCTCGTCCCCTGGCTGCGGCGGCGGCAGGGGGGCTACGGCCGCGGCCGCCGGATGCGGATCGAGACCGACCGGGCCGCGATCCGCTCCGGGGTGCGGGCGGGGCGGACCACCGGGGCCCCGGTCACGCTGGTGATCGAGAACCGGGACCACCGGAACTGGGCCGAGATCATGGACCCCGCCCCCGGCGGCGAACCCCGCAAGAAGGCCCTCACCGCCGCCCGACCCGGCCACGCCGACCTGGCGGGGGGGCTGAAGTACGGCCACAAGGACCTCCGGGACGTCCTCGAGCGGGCCAGCGCCCGGGAGACCGCCGCCCGGGTGGCGGTGGGGGCGGTGGCCGCCCGGCTGCTCGCCGAGCTCGGGGTCGAGAGCGCCGCCTACGTGGTGGCGCTAGGGGGGATCCGGGCCCGCCGCCCCTTCCGCTGGGAGGAGAAGGAGCGCGTCTACCAAAGCCCCCTCTACACCCCCGACCCCGAGGCCGAGGCGGCGATGATCGCGGCGATCGACGCCGCCCGGGCGCGGGGAGACACCCTGGGCGGGGTGGTCGAGGTGCGGGTGCGGGGGCTGGTGCCGGGGCT
>JALSRQ010000120.1 GCA_026984675.1 Thermaceae bacterium | reverse complement strand
AGACTGGGCGGCCGGTATGAGCTGGACGACGCCCCGACGGGCCATCCTGCTCTCGGCGAGCGCCGAGGGGGGCACCCCCTTGAACGCCTTCGACAACGCCCTGTTGCGGATGGGGATCGGAAACGCCAACCTGGTGCGGCTTTCCAGCGTGATCCCGCCCCATGTGGAGTGGATCGAACGGCTCCCCGAAATCCCCATCGGGTTGCTGCTGCCCACCGTCTACGCCGAGGCCACCGCCAGTGAGCCGGGCGAGCGGATCGCCGCCGCGCTGGGGGTGGGCCTCCGGCCGGGGGACGCCGGCGGCCTCATCTACGAGTACGCCGGCCACGGCGACCGGGCCTGCGCCGAGGCCCAGGTGCGGGCGATGGTCGAGGAAGGGTTCGCGGTGCGGGGCTGGGAGCTCGGCCGGTTCTTCGCCGGGGTGGCCGAGGCCCGGGTCAAGGATCGGCCGGTGGCCGCGGTGGCGGCGGTGGTGATGTTCCCGTACTAGGAGGCGGCATGGAGTTCGTCGAGTGGTACCCGCGGGGCTACGGGGTGGGCTTCAAGGTGCGGGCGAAGCTCTACGAGGCACAGAGCCCCTACCAGAAGATCGAGGTCTACGACACCGAGGGCTTTGGCCGGATGCTGGTGATCGACGGCGCGGTGCAGCTCGTCGAGGACGGCGAGGCGAGCTACCACGAGCCGCTGGTGCACCCCGCCCTCCTCGCCCACCCCCGGCCCCGGGACGTGCTGGTGGTCGGGGGCGGCGACGGCGGGGCCCTTCGCGAGGTGCTCCGGCACCCCGAGGTCGAGCGGGCGGTGATGGTGGAGCTCGACCAGGCGGTGCTCCGGGTCTCGGTGGAGCTTTTGAATGTGGGGAAGGGGGTGCTCGAGCGGGTCCTTGCGGGCAGGGAGCCCCGGGCGGAGCTCCGGGTCGAAAGCGGTGCCGACTACGTAAAAGACAAGGAAGCGGCCTTCGACGCCATGGTGGTGGACTCCACCGACCCCGTGGGTCCGGCGGCGGTACTCTTTTCCGAGCGCTTTTTCGAGGACGCCTACCGGGCTCTAAGGGACCCCGGGATCTACGTCACCCAGGCGGGGAGCGTGTACCTTTTTACCGAGGAGTTGCTCACCGCCTACCGCCGAATGAAGAGGGTTTTCGATCGGGTCTTTGCCTACAGCTTCCCGGTGATCGGCTACGCCTCGCCCTGGGCGTTTTTGGTGGGGGTGAAGGGGGAGGTGGATTTCTCCCGGGTCGATCAGGAACGCGCCCGTGCGCTCGAGCTCCGCTACTACGACCCCGAGCGCCACGCGACGCTCTTCCAGCTCCCCAAGCACCTCCGCGAAAAGCTCTAAGAAACGCCCCCGGCCCTAGGGCCGGGGGCGTTCGAGCCGGCTCGGTTTAGAACTCCATGTCGGGAGCGCTGCCGCCGGCGGGCGCGGCCTCCTTCTTCTCCGGCTTCTCGGCCACCACCGCCTCGGTGGTGAGCACCATGGAGCCGATGGAGGCCGCGTTCTGCAGGGCGCTCCGGGTCACCTTGGCGGGGTCGATGATGCCCGCCTCGATCATGTCCACGTACTCGCCGGTGGCGGCGTTGAACCCGACCCGCTCCTTCTTCTCGGCGAGGACCTGGTTCACCACCACCGAGCCCTCAAAGCCGGCGTTCTCGGCGATCTGACGGGTGGGCTCCTCCAGCGCCCGGCGGACGATCTTGGCGCCGGTGGCCTCGTCGCCCTCGAGCCCGGCGATGACCTTGTCGACCTCGCCGATCGCCCGGATGTAGGTGACGCCGCCGCCGGGAACCACGCCCTCCTCGACCGCCGCCCGGGTGGCGTTCAGGGCGTCCTCGAAGCGGTGCTTCTTCTCCTTGAGTTCGGTCTCGGTGGCGGCCCCGACCCGGATCACCGCGACCCCGCCGGAGAGCTTGGCGAGACGCTCCTGGAGCTTCTCCTTGGCGTACTCGCTGTCGGTGGTCTCGAGCTCCTTCTTGATCTGGGCGATGCGGCCCTCGATGTCCTCCTTCTTGCCCTTGCCGCCGACGATGGTGGTCTCGTCCTTGGTGATCTTCACCCGCTCGGCCTGGCCGAGCATCGAGAGGGTGACGTTCTCGAGCTTGATGCCGAGCTCCTCGCTGATCACCTGGCCGCCGGTGACCGCGGCGATGTCCTTGAGCATCTCCTTGCGGCGGTCGCCGAAGCCGGGGGCCTTCACCGCGGCGACGTTCAGGGTCCCCCGCAGCTTGTTCACCACCAGGGTGGCCAGCGCCTCGCCCTCGACGTCCTCGGCGATGATCAGGAGGGGCTTACCGGTCTGGGCCACCTGCTCGAGGACCGGCAGGAGCTCGCGGACGTTGGAGATCTTCTTCTCGACGATGAGGAGGTAGGGGTCCTCGAGGACCGCCTCCATGGCGTCGGGGTTGGTGATGAAGTAGGGGGAGATGTAGCCGCGGTCGAACTGGTAGCCCTCGACGAACTCCAGCTCGGTCTCGAGCCCCTTGGACTCCTCGACGGTGATGATCCCCTCCTTGCCGACCTTCTCCATGGCGTCGGCGATCAGCTTGCCGATCTCGGGGTCGTTGGCCGAGATGGTGGCGACCTCCTCGATCGCCTTGCGGTCCTCGACCGAGATCGCCATCGCCTTGATCTTCTCCACCGCGGCCTCGACCGCCTTGTCGATGCCCCGCTTGAGGGAGAGCGGGTTGGCGCCGGCGGCCACGTTCTTGAGCCCCTCGCGGACGATCGCCTGGCCGAGCACGGTGGCGGTGGTGGTGCCGTCACCGGCGACGTCGTTGGTCTTGCTGGCGACCTCCTTCAGGAGCTGGGCGCCGATGTTCTCGAGGTGATCCTCGAGCTCGATCTCCTTGGCGACGGTGACGCCGTCCTTGGTGATGGTGGGGTTGCCGAACTTCTTCTCCAGGACCACGTTGCGGCCCCGGGGGCCGAGGGTCACCTTGACCGCGTTGGCCACCGCGTTGACGCCGCGCTCCAGCGCCCGGCGGGCCTCCTCGTCAAAAACCAGGATCTTCGCCATCTGCCCTCACCTCCCTTACTTCTCGATGACCGCGAGCAGGTCGCGCTCCGAGAGGATCACGTACTCCTCGCCGTCGAGCTCGATCTCGGTGCCGCCGTACTTGGCGAAGACGACGATGTCGCCCTCCTTGACCTCCAGCGGCACCCGCTCGCCGTTGTCGAGCAGCTTGCCGGTGCCCACCGCCAGGACCTCACCCTTTTGGGGCTTCTCCTTGGCGGTGTCGGGGAGGACGATCCCGCTCTTGGTGACCTCTTCCTCCTCGATGGGCTTGACCACCACGCGGTCGCCCAGGGGCTTGATCCGGATCTTGGTTTCCGTCGCCATCGCTTCCCTCCTCTTTGGGGTTTTTGACACTCTCAAGCGGAGAGTGTCAACCTTCCGCCCGTCATTATTCCCGGAGGGGCGCGGGCGTGTCAAGCGGGTTTGGGGGAAAGTTGAGCCGGGGGGCCTCAGGACCGCCGCTGGCGGAGGGCCTCGAAGAGCAGGAGGGCGGCGGTGACCGAGGCGTTCAGGCTGTCGGCGGCGCCCCCCATCGGTACCCGCACCGTCCGGTCGGCGGCCTCCCGCCAGGCGGGCGCCAGTCCCCGGGCCTCGGAGCCGATCACGATCGCGGTGGGTCCGGTAAGGTCGGCGTCCCAGTAGAGGGTCGCCGCCTCCGGGCTGGCGGCCAGGATGCCGAGCCCCCGGGCCCTGAGCCAGGCCCGCACCGCCGCTCCCGGGGCCACCGCGAAGGGCACCGTGAAGACGGTGCCCAGGCTGGCCCGGATGGCCTGGGGGGCGAAGGGCTCGACCCGGGGGTCGGCCACCACCACCGTCGCTCCGGCGGCGTCGGCGCTCCGGAAGATCGCCCCCAGGTTGCCGGGTTTCTCGATCCCGGCCGCCACCAGCACCAGGGGGTTTTCGCCCGGCTCGAGGGCGTCGAGCGCCGGGGGCTCGGCCCGGGCGAGCAGGAGGAGCCCGCCCGGGTGCTCCCGGTAGGCGAGCTTTTCCATTACCCCGGCGGCGACCTCGAGGCGGGGCAGCCCGGGGTGGGCCTCGACCAGGCCGGCCTCCTCGCGGGAGAGGCGCTCGGGGGCGACCACCAGCTCCCGGGGCTCGACCCGAGGGGAGGCCAGCGCCCGGGCGATCTCCCGGACCCCCTCGACCAGGAAGGCCCCCGCCGCTTTCCGCCCCCTGGCGGTCTTGAGCCGGGCGAGGGCCTTGACCTTCGGGTTTTGGCGGCTTCGGATCACCGCATCGCGGCCTTCAGGAGGGCGATCGCCGGCGAGTCCTTGAGCTTTGGGTTTTCCAGCGCGTAGTCAAGCGGGGTCTTGCCGTAGAGGTCGGGGGCCTTGGCGTCGGCGCCGGCCTTTAGGAGCACCGCGATGACCTCGGGGTTCTTCTGGTTCATGGCGGCGGAGTGGAGGGGGGTGCGGCCCTCGAGGTCGGTCGCCTTGAGATCGGCGCCGTGCCCGATCAGCGCCTCGGCGACCCCGGGGACCGGGTTGAAGGCGGCGGCGTAGTGGAGGGGGGTGAACTTGAGCAGGTCGCGGGCGTTGACCTCGGCCCCCATCGCCACCAGGACATCGATCACCTTGGGGTCGGGGTTGAGGGCGGCGGCGTAGTGGAGGGGGGTGCGGCCGAAGCGGTCGGTGCGGTTGACCAGCCGGGCCAGGGCGGCCTTGGGGTCGGCCTCGGCGGCCTGGACGATGCCCTCGAAGTGGGCCTTCACCTCGGCCGGCTTGGCCTTGGCCCAAAAGAGCGGATCAAAGGTCGCCGGCGCCTGGGCCAGGGCCGGCAGGAGGAGGAGCACCAGCGGGAGTGCGAGCCGTTTCATCCCGCCCATGCTAGCCCGGGGCCATGAGAATGCTCAGTGGCCGCAGTCCTCCTGGGCCCGGAAGGCGGCCAGCCGCTCCTTGGCCGCCCGGTGCACCCGGCCGGCGTCGCGGCCGAAGGCGAGCTCGATCGCCTCGTCGACGTGGCCGACCGGGTAGACCTCGAGCGCCCCCCGGGCCACCGCCTCCCCGACCTCGGGGCTGGCCGCCAGGTGGGGGAGGTTGGCCTCGGGGAGGACGAGCCCCACCCGCTTTTGCCCCAGCGTCCGGGCCGCCGCCAGGAGCCCCTCGGCCTTGGTGGGCACCCCGCCCACCGGGAGCACCCGGCCGGTCTGGTCGATCGCCCCGGTCAGGGCCACGTCCTGCCGCAGGGGGAGGCCGGAGAGGGCCGAGAGCACCGCCAGGAGCTCGGCGAGCCCGGCGGAGTCGCCGTCGATCGCCTCGCTGGTCTGCTCGAAGACCACCGTGAGGCTGGCCGAGAGGGGCCCGGCCTCGGCGTAGCGGGCCTTTAAGAACCCGGCCAGGGTGAGCACCGCCTTGTTGAACAGGGGGCCGGAGAGCTGGGCCTCGCGCTCCACCGAGACCACCCCGTCGCGGCCGGGGCCGGCGCTGGCGGTGATCCGCACCGGCCGGCCGTAGCTCGCCGCCCCCTCCTCGATGACCAAAAGCCCCACCGCCTCGGCCACCCGGGCGCCCGCGAGGTCGAGCGACCAGAGCCCCTCGCGAAGCTCCCTCAAAAACGCCCTTAGGGGGCCGCTCCGGGCCTCGCGGAGTTTCTCCAGGGCGGCCTTTAGGTCGAGCCCCCGCCGCCGGGCGGCCAGGGCCGGCTCGAGCGCCTCAAGCCCCAGGTGGATCCGCTCCCGGTGCTCGGCCTGGCGCGCCAGCTGGGCGGCCAGGAGCCCGAGCTCCCGGCGGGTCAGGGGGTGGCCCTGGGCCTTGAGCCAGCCCCAGAGCCAGGCCAGGGCCTCGCGGGTGGCCTCGAGGCCCTCCCTCACCGCCCCGAAGAGGGCCCCGGGGAGGGGCGGCAGGGCCTCGAGGGCCTCGGCCGGGCCGGCCACCACCAGCCGGGCGGTCGTCGGCAGGGCGGGAAACTCGGGGGCCGGGAGGTCGGGGGGCGGGGCCGGGCGGTAGCGCCCCTCGGCCACCCGAGAAAAGAGCGCCTCGGCGAGGGCCGGGCGGGCGGCCAGGGCCTCGGCGGCCAGGGCCAGCACCCCGCTTCCCAGGGTGACCAGGAGCCCGGGCCGGAAGTCCTCGAAGGTGAGCACCGGGCCGCCCTCGGCCGGTCGGGGGAGGAAGCGGCCGAAGAGGGCCTCGGGCTCGGGGTTTTTTAGGTAGGCGAAGCCGGGGCGGCCGGCCGGCCGCAGGAGCAGGCCGCGGGGGCGGCCGCCCCGGGCCAGGGCCAGCCCGGCCCCCTCGGGCACCAGGCGGAGGGCGGGCTCCTCCGGGACGGCGGCCAGAAAGGGGCGGAAGAAGGCCGCCAGCATCGCCTCGCGCGGGTACCCCGGCGGGGTAGCCAGCAGCACCGGGCGGCCGGCGGGGTAGGCGAGCTCGAGGAGCGCCCGCACCTCGGGTTGGCCGAAGAGGGGGTCGGGCCGGGCCTTGGGGGCCCGGGGGAGGGGGAAACCGGTGCTGAATTGGTCCAGGTTTACGCGGCGCACGCCCTTACTTTAGCCTTAGGGTATGCCCAGGCGCCTCGAGGTCCTCGCGATGATCCTGGCCGGCGGCCGGGGGACCCGGCTCTACCCCCTCACCGCCAAGCGCTCCAAGCCGGCGGTCCCCTTTGGCGCCAAGTACCGGATCATCGACTTCGTGCTCAACAACTTCGTCAACTCGGGGATCTTCTCGATCTACGTCCTGATCCAGTACAAGGCCCAGTCGCTCACCGAGCACATCCAGCGCTACTGGCGCTTCGGGGCCTTCTTGAACGATCACTTCATCGTGCTGGTGCCGGCCCAGATGTACCTCTACGAGGAGCTCGGGCCGGTCTGGTACCGGGGCACCGCCGACGCCATCTACCAAAACCTCCACCTGATCGAGAACCACCAGCCCCGCACGGTGGCGGTCTTCGGCGGCGACCACATCTACAAGATGGACGTCCGCCACATGCTCGCCTTCCACCGCGAGCAGGGCGCCGACATCACCATCGCCGCCTACCCGGTCCCCATCGAGGAGGCGAGCCGGTTCGGGGTGATCGAGGTCGACCGCACCGGGCGGATCCTCTCCTTCGAGGAAAAGCCCAAGCACCCCAAACCCCTCCCCGACGACCCCGACCGGGCGCTGGTCTCGATGGGGAACTACCTTTTCAAGACCGGCGTCCTAAAGGACCTGGTCCGGGAGGACGCCGAGATCGAGGACTCCGGCCACGACTTCGGCCACGACGTGCTGCCCCGGGCCCTCCGGCAGGGCTACCGGCTCTTCGCCTACGACTTCTTCCAAAACCCCATCCCCGGCGAGGCCGAGAACACCTACTGGAAGGACGTCGGTACCGTGGACGCCTACTTCGAGGCCAGCATGGACTTGGTGGCCGAGAACCCGCCCTTCGACCTCTTCAACCCCGAGTGGCCGCTCCGAACCGCCAACCTCTTCTCGCCCCCGGCCAAGTTCGTTCGCGAGGAGACCGGTCGGGTGGGCCAGGCGATCAACTCGCTGGTGGCCGGCGGGGTGGTGGTCTCGGGGAGCACGGTGCGGCAGTCGGTGCTCTTCCGCCGGGTGCGGGTGGGCTCCTGGGCGCTGGTCGAGCGGAGCGTCCTCTTCGACGACGTCACCGTGGGCCGCCGCGCCCGGCTCAAGAACGTGATCGTCGACAAGGAGGTCTGCATTCCGGAGGGCATCGAGCTCGGCTACGACCTCGAGGCCGACCGCGAACGCGGCCTCACCGTCACCAAAAACGGCGTGGTGGTGGTCCCCAAGGGCTACGTCTTCGAGGAATGAGGCCGGTCGGGGTCTTCGCCTACGGCACCCTCCGCTCCGGCCAGGCCGCCGCCGGCCTGGCCGAGGCGGCCGGGCTCACCGGCCGGCTGCCGGCGGTGGCCCGGGGGCTCCGGCTCTTCGCCCTGCCGGCCGGCTACCCGGCGGCGGTGCCGGGGAGGGGGCGGGTCGAGGGGGAGCTCCTCTTCTTCGCCGACCTCGACCGGGCGCTGGCCGCGCTCGACGCCTACGAGGAGGTGGGACGGGAGTACCGCCGGGCGGCGATCGCGGTCGAGACCCCCGAGGGGCGGTTTCCCGCCTGGGTCTACCTGTACCCTAGCCTGGAGGCGGTGCGGCGTGCCGGTGGAGTCGAACTCCCGGAAGGATGCTGGCGGGGAGCTCTACCAAAGGAGCCTTAAGCCCCGGCGGGCCGTGGAGTGGCTCTCCGAGCGGGTCTACCGCCCGCTCGCCCACCGGCTGGTGGTTTGGCTCCTCCCCACCGGCGTCCATCCCGAGGTCCTGGTCCTTTGGCAGGGCGGGCTGGGGCTCCTGGCGGCGGGGCTGGTGGCGGCCCGGGCCGACCTGCTGGCGGCCCTGCTCCTCTTGCTCCGAAACGTCCTCGACAACGCCGACGGCCAGCTGGCCCGGGCCCGGGGGCAGGCCACCCAGCTCGGCCGCTACCTCGACACCGAGGTCGACCTCCTCACCAACCTCGCCCTCTTCGCCGCCCTGGGGGCGCGCACCGGGGCCTACGGCCTGGCCGCGGTGGCCCTGGGGCTGCTGGTCCTTTTGCTCTCGGCCGACTACGCCCTGAACTCGCCGAAGTCCCTGCCCGAATCCCGCGGCCCCGAGCCCTGGGCGGGCCGGCTGGAGGCGTTCTACCGCCGCTTCTTCGGCCCCCAGGACCGCTTTTTTGAGCGGCTCTTTACCCCCGACCCGCCCCCCGAGGTGCACCGCTTCTTCGCCAACCTCGGCCTCTCCACCCAGCACACCGCCCTCGCCCTCTTCCTCCTCCTGGGGCGGCCGGCGGCCTACCTGGGGGCGGTGATCCTGGCCGCCGGGCTCGGGCTCGTCGTGTATCTTTACGGGGTATGGCGTACCCCATCCCCACCGTCGCCGCCCTCGCGGTAGGCCCCTCGGGTCGGCTGCTCCTGGCGCGAACCGCCAAGTGGCGGGGGCTCTGGGGGGTGCCGGGGGGGAAGATCGAGTACGGCGAGGCCATGGAGGCGGCGCTCCTCCGCGAGTTTTCCGAGGAGGTGGGGCTCGCCCTTCGGGACCTGCGGTTCGCGCTGCTCCAGGAGATGATCGAGGACCCCGCCTTCTACCGGCCCGCCCACTTCATCCTGATCAACTACTTCGCCCGGGCGGGGAACGAGGCGGTGCGGCCCAACCGGGAGATCCTCGAGTGGGCCTGGGTCCCCCCGGAGGCGGCGCTCGATCGCCGGTTGAACGTCTACACCGAGCGGTTGGTCCGGGCCTACCTCAAGGAGCGGCCCTATGGCTAGGCGGGCGCTGGTCACCGGGGCGGCCCGGGGGATCGGCCGGGCGATCGCCCTGGAGCTCGCCGGCATGGGCCTCGACGTCGCCGTCCACTACCGCACGAGCGAGGCGGACGCCCGGACCACCGCCCAAGCGGTGCGGGCGCGGGGGGTGCGGTCGGCCTTGGTGCGGGGCGACCTCACCGACCCCGGCGAGGCAGAGCGG
>JALSRQ010000119.1 GCA_026984675.1 Thermaceae bacterium | reverse complement strand
GTCGCCACCGTGGGGGCCAGGGTGAGGGGGCCCAGGGCGAAGGCGGGGGCCAGCGCCAGGTAGGCGGTGCCGTCGGCCCGGCGCTCGGTGCGGACCCCGGGGGCCCAGACCTTGAGGGCGAACCCGCCGCCGGCGTCGAGCCCCATCCGGAACCCGGCGCCCTCCCGCGCCAGGCCGAAGGTCACCCCGGCCCCCCCGCCGCCGAGGTGCTCGGCCAGCAGGGTGAGGCGGGTCCGCCCCTCGCCCAAGGGGACCCCCTCCTCCGGCAGGGGCAGCCCCTCGACCCCGAGGCTCAGCCCCTCCTCCAGCGAGAACCTTAAGGGGAGGGCGAGCCGCGGGGGCCTGCGGGTGTCGAGGAGGAGCCGGGCCGGCCGGGCCAGGCAGACCCCGTAGTAGCGGACCTCGCTCGCCTCCATCAGCAGGCGGCCGGTGGCGACGTCGAACACCGCCCGCCGGCCGGAGAGGGCGAGGGCGTCGCCGGCCCGGCAGGGGGTGCCGGCCACCCCCTCGGCCACGAACCGCCCGCCCGCCAGCCGGCCGCGGGCGGCGGTGAAGCGGTAGCGGGGGGTGCGGGCGGCGAGCTCGGCGAGCACCACCGCCGCCCCCTCCACCCGGGCCCGCCGGGCGGTCACCCTGAGCCCGCCGCGAACGAAGCGGGCGTCGGCCAGCTCGACCCGCCCGTCGTCGGCGGTGAGGCTTTTGGCCTGGAAGCGAAAGCCCCGGAGCTCGCCCCGGGGAGCGCGGGCCGAAAGCCGGCCGCTCGCCTTCCGGTAGACGATCCGGGGGCTTTGGAAGCGGAGCCCCTCGGCCTCGAGGCAGGCCCCGGTCAGGGTGAGGGCGCCCCCCTGGTAGACGAGCCCCGCCCCCACCAACCGCCCCAGCGGGGTCTTGAGGGCGTAGGGGGCGGACGGGCAGCCGGCCGCCAGCGCCAGCCCCAGGAGGACGCCGAGGGCGAGGGCGCGGCCCACCCGGCTACTCCTTCAGGAAGGCGGTGAGCCGACGGAGCACCTCGGGGGGCACCGCGGTGCGGACCTCGGGCTCCTTCCCCTCGGCGAGCTTGAGGTAGAGCCGGGCGTCCTTCCCCTTCCCGGTGAGCTCGATCCCGAGCCCGGGGTCCCGGTAGGCGAAGTCGCCGAGGAGGAGGACCTCCCCGGTGCGGGTGTCGGCGACCAGGGTCCGGGCGGTGAAGGCCGGGTCCTGGCTGGCGACGTGCCCGGTGAGGACGGCCACCCGCGCCTTCAGGTCGAGGCGGCCGGCGTCGGCCTTGAGGCCCTTTAGGAACGGGGCCGAGAAGGCCACCCCGCCGGTGAGGCGGACCCGCCCGGCGGCCACCCGGTAGTCGAGGGCGCCGGCCTCAAAGTGCACCTTCCCCTGGTCCAGCCGGGCCTTCTTGGCCCGGACGAACGCCCCCTCCTTGTACTCGATGAAGTCGGCGACCAGGACCAGGCCCCGCTCGGCGTCGACCAGCCGGCCGCCCGAGGGCAGGGTGGTGACCCCGGTGGTGAGGTCGACCACCTGGTCGCCGGCGGGCTCCACCGTGAAGGCGGCGAACTCGGCGGCCAGGGCCAGGCCGAGGGCGAGAAAGAGGGCTAGGCTCCGCATCCATCCAAGCCTAGCCCAGGGCGGTGAGAAAAACCTAGAGGCCGAGCAACACCGCGAAGGCGTGGCGGAGGGCGGCGAAGGCGGCCCCCGGCCAGACCCCGAAGAGGACGGTGAGGGCGGCGAGGACGAAGAGCAGCGAGAGGGCGGCGGGGTTGGTGGCCAGGGCGGTCTCCTCGGCGGGGGCCTCGAGGAACGCCGCCGCCAGCACCCGGAAGTAGTAGAAGTAGCCCAGGATGGTGGTCACCACCGCCGCCACCAGGACCCCGTAGAGCCCCGCCTGGGCGGTGCCGGCAAAGACGTAGAGCTTGGCCAGGAAGCCCGCCAGGCCGGGCACCCCCGCCAGCGAGAGCAGGGCCAGGGCGAACAGCACGGCGAGCGCCGGGGCGCGCCGAAAGAGCCCCTTCCAGCCGGCCAGGGTGGCGGGCACGCCGGCGGCCTCGGCGGCCTCGAGGGCGAAGAACGCCGCCGTCCCCGCCAGCAGGTAGGCGAGCAGGTAGTAGCCGCTGGCGGCGAACCCGAACGCCCCGCCCACCGAGAGGCCGAGGGCCAGGTAGCCCATGTGGGCGATCGTCGAGTAGGCCAAGAGGCGCTTCAGGTTCTCCTGCCCCAGCGCCCAGAGGTTGCCGAGCACGAACGAGAGCACCGCCAGCGCCAGGATCCAGCCCCCGGCCACCGAGAGGGGGGCGAAGCCCTTGACCAAAAGGGCGGCGAGCCCCAGCCCCACCGCGATCTTGGGGGCCGAGGCCAGGAAGGCCGCCCCCACCGGGCGGGCCCCCTGGTAGGCGTCGGGGACCCAGGCGTGGAACGGCACCAGCGCCAGCTTGAACCCGAGCCCCACCAGCGCCAGGGCCAGCCCCAGCTCGGCGAGGAGGGGGGCGCCGTGGGCGAGCGCGGCCCGGATCTTGACGAACTCGATGCTGCCGGTGCCGGCGTAGACCAGGGCGAAGCCGTAGAGGAGGGTGGCCGAGGCCAGCGCCCCCAGGATCAGGTACTTGATCCCGCCCTCGGCGCTCTCCCGCCGGTCGCGGTCGTAGGCGGCGATCACGTAGGTGGCGTAGGAGGAGAGCTCAAGCCCCAGGAAGAAGAGCAGCAGGTTGTTGGCCCCCACCAGGAGCACCCCCCCGAGCGCCCCCCAAAGCAGGAAGGCGTAGAACTCGCCGGGGCCGCCCCTGAGCGTCTCGGGCCGGACCAGGTTCCCCCAGGCCACGAAGAACCCCGCCGCCGAGAGCAGCAGCGCCGCCACCGCGGTCAGGGGGGCGGCCTCGAGGGAGCCGAAGATCACCGCGTTCTCGCGGTAGGCGGCCAGGGACAGGAGGGCGGTGAGGGCAAAGAGCGCCAGCGTCGCCCCCCCCAAGACCCCCGCCCGCCGGGGCAGGAGGGGCGCCGCCAGGGCCACCCCCAGCCCGCCGAGGGCCAGCGTCACCACGATCCAGAGCGTGCTCATAGGATCCCCCTCACGAACGCCAGCAGCGGCTGGATGCCCCCGTCGATCCAGGGCGTCAGCAGGGCCGGCACCAGCCCAAGCAGCACCGCCAGGAAGACCAGCGGGGCGGCGGCGGCGAGCTCGATGGGATCGAGGTCGGGGTAGTCCTTCTCCTTGGCCCCGAGGAGCACCCGCTGGATGGTCCAGAGCATCGCCCCCACCAGGATCAGGATGCCGAAGATCGCGAACCACACGTAGCCGCGGGTCAGGCCGCTCTCAAACGCCCCCCAAAGCGACTGGTACTCGCCCAAAAACCCCGCCAGTCCGGGCAGGCCGAGCCCGCCCAGGAGGGCCAGCCAGAGGATCCCGCCGAGCACCGGCATCGAGGCGTAGATCCCCCGCATCGCCCCGATCTCCCGGGTGTGGGTGCGGTCGGCCAGGAGCCCCACCATCAAGAACATCAGCCCGGTGATGATCCCGTGGGCCACCATCTGGTAGACCGCCCCGTGCAGCCCGATCGCCGACATCGAGGCGATCCCCAGGAGCACGTAGCCCATGTGGTTCACCGAGGAGTTGGCAATCAGGCGCTTGAGGTCGCGCTGGGCCAGGGTCACGTAGGCGCCGTAGAGGATCGAGATCACCGCCAGCACCGCCAGGAAGGCGGAAAACCGCTTGAGCTCAGCGGGGAAGAGCCCCAGGTTGAAGCGGATCAGGCCGTAGCCCCCCATCTTCAAAAGCAGCCCGGCCAGGAAGATCGAGCCGGCGGTGGGGGCCTGGGTGTGGGCGTGGGGGAGCCAGGTGTGCAGGGGGAAGCTGGGCAGCTTGATCAGGAAGGCCAGGGCGAACCCCCAAAAGAGCCAGGCGGCGGCCGGGAGGGTGGCGAGGTAGGGGGCGGCCTTTTGGAGCTTCGGGAAGTCGAAGGTGAGGCCGCCCAGCGTCCCGCTCGCCAGGTAGGCGGTGCCCAGGATCGCCGCCAGCATGAAGACCGAGCCAAACAGCGAGTACAGCAGGAACTTCACCGCCGCGTAGCGGGCGTTCTCGTAGCCCCAAACGGCGATCACGAAGTACATCGGCACCAGGACGATCTCGAAGAAGAGGAAGAAGAGCAAGAGGTCGAGGGCGGCAAAGACCCCGGTGAGGGCGCCCTCGAGGACCAAGAGCAGCGCGAAGAAGGCGCGGTCGGTCTTCCTCCAGCTGGCCAGCACGCTGACCGCGGTGAGGAGGGCGGTGAGCACCACGAAGGGCAGGGCGATCCCGTCGAGCCCCACGTGGTAGCCGGCCCCCAGGGAGGGCAGCCAGGGAAGGCGCTCCTCGAAGGCGAAGCCCTGGCCGGGGTATCGGAAGTAGAGCCCCAGCGCGACCAGGGTCAGCACCCCCGAGACCCCCAGGGCGAAGCGCTTGGCGAAGGCGGCGTCGTCCTCCTGCCACAGCGCGATCACCAGGGCGGCCAGGAAGGGAACGAAGATCAAGAGGCTTACCACCGCACACCTCCCAGCACCAAGGCCAGCGCCCCCAGCACCAGGTACAGGGCGTAGGTCGCGAACCGCCCGCTCTGGAGGCCCCGGAGCGCCTGGCCGACGACGTAGGTCAGGTAGCCCACCAGGTCGACGAAGAGGTCGACGACGTAGGTGTCGAAGAGCCACAGGAGCTCGGTCGGCCACTGGGCCACCCGGCCCACCACCTGGTAGTAGAACTCGTCGATGTAGAGCCGCCGCTGGAGCGCCGCCACCACCGGGTCGGGGAGCCGCTGGGTGAGGGGGTCCCTGAGGTAGAGCCCGACGGCCAGAAGGAGCCCGGCCAGGGCCACCCCGGTGCCGATCGCGTAGCCGCCCAAGAGCTCCCCGGCCGGGAGCAGCTCGGGCTTGGCCCCCTCATAGAGGAAGCCGAGCAGCCCGGGGCCGAAGAGCGGGCTGCCCCAAAGCCCCACCGCCAGGCTGAAGGCGGCCAGGCCCAAAAGGGCCAGGGTCATCACCGGCTCCGACTCGTGGGGGCGGTGATCGGCGGGGGGGGCGGGGTCGGGGGGGCAGTCCTCGGGCCCCAGGTTCAGGGCCGGGCAGCCCCGGTTCCAGGGCGCCTTCTTCCAGGGGGAGGGCAGGCTCGGGTGGTGGAAGGCGATCAGGATCATCCGGGTGGTGTAGAAGGCGGTGAAGAAGGCGCCGGTGATCCCCAATAGCCAGAGGAAGGGGGCGTGGGCCAGGGCGGCGTGGAGGATCAGGTCCTTGGACCAAAACCCGGCGAACGGCGGCAGGCCCATCAGCGCCGCCGCCCCGATCAGGAAGGTGGCGTAGGTGATCGGCATGTACCGGGCCAGCCGGTTCATCTCGAAGATGTCCTGGGTCTTGGCCCCGTGGATCATCGAGCCCGAGCCCAGGAAGAGCAGGGCCTTGAAGAAGGCGTGGGCCAGGAGGTGGAAGAGCGCCGCCGCCCAGCCGAAGACCCCGAGGCCTAGGAACATGTAGCCGAGCTGGCTCACCGTGCTCCAGGCCAGGATCTTCTTGACGTCGGCGAAGGCCGCCCCCAGCACGGCGGCGAACAGCGCGGTGATCGCCCCGATCCAGGCCAGGTAAGAAAGGGCGTGGCCGGCCTCCAGAACCGGGTAGAACCGGGCCATCAGGTACACCCCGGCGGCCACCATGGTGGCGGCGTGGATCATCGCGCTGACCGGGGTCGGGCCCTCCATGGCATCGAGCAACCACACGTGGAGGGGGAACTGGGCGCTCTTGCCGACCGCCGCCAGGAAGAGGAGGAGGCCGATCGCGAGCGCCACCCCGGCGGCCAGCTGCCCGGCCATCGCCGCCACCTTGACCAGGTCGAGGGTGCCGAGCTCCTTATAGAGCCAAAAGAGCCCCAGCATGAACCCGAGGTCGGCGAACTTGGTGGTGATGAAGGCCTTCTTCATCGCCTGGCGGGCCGAGGCCTTCTTGAAGAAGAAGCCGATCAAGAGGTAGCTCATCAGCCCCATGACCTCCCAGGCCAACAGGGCGTGGAAGAAGTTGCCCGCCATCACGAAGGCCAGCATGGCGGCGGTGAACAGCTCGAGGTAGGCGAAGAAGGTGGGGTAGCGCTCCTCCCCGTCCATGTAGCCGATCGAGAAGAGGTGGATGAAGAACGAGGCCCAGGCCACCATGGCGGTCACCGCCGCCGCCATCTGGTCGATGTAGACGACCAGCGAGATGCCGGTCTCGCCGTGGATCTGGAGCCAGGGCCACTCGAAGCGGAAGGGAAAGCCGGAAAGCGCCGGCCGCACCAGCTCGGCCTCGCCCCCGACCAGCCGCCAGTGGGGGGCGGCGCGGAGGGCCTCGAGGAAGACCCCGCTGGCCAGAAAGGCCACCAGCGCCATCACGAGGGTGGCGAACCAACCCCCGCTCCGACCCTTAAAAAGCGGGTTCAGCAGGGCGAGGACGAGAAAGCCCAGGAAGGGCAGCAGGGGGATCCAGTAGGCCACGGGCGCGTAGGTAAAGGTGTTCACCGCCTCACCCCCTCATCTCCTCGACCACGTCGGTGGCCACGCTGCCGGCGTGCCGGAAGACCAACAGCAGGATGGCGAACCCGATCGAGAGCTCGGCCGCCGCCACCACGATGATGAAGAGCGCGAAGAGCTGGCCGGCGAAGAACACCGGGTCCTTGTAGGCGGCCACGCTGGCGAAGGCCAGGGCGGCGGCGTTCAGGAGGATCTCCACCGACATCAAGACCGCGATCAGGTTCCGCCGGGTGAGCACGCCGAACAGACCGATCGCGAACAGCACCGCCGATAGCGCGAGAAAATGCCCCAGGGTGATCACTTTTCCAGCCTCCTCGCCAGCACGATCGCGCCCACCATCGCCAGCAGGAGCAGCACCGAGGCGACCTCGAAGGGCAGCAGGGTCACCGAGAGCAGCCGGGCCCCGAGCCCCTCCGGGCTCACCGGCCGGAAGGCGGTCTGGGGCGCCCCCAAAAGGCCCCACAGCCCGTAGAGGAAGGCCCCGGCCAGCACCACCGCGATCAGGTAGAGGGCCCCCGAGGCCGGCCGCACCCGCCGGCTCTGGGTGGTCATGATGATGAAGATCGTCAGGATGGGGATGGCGGCGGCGTTGACCGCGAACTGGATCACCGCCAGCATCGGGCTCCCGAGCATCAGGTAGAGGCCGGCGATGAAGAAGAAGGTGAAGGCCAGCGCCACCGCGGCGTGGACCACGTTTTCGCTGAGCACCACCACCAGCGCCCCGGCCAGCACCAGCCCGGCGAGAATGGCGAATCCCACCGCGCTCACGACGCCTCCCCCCCCTCCCCCTCGGCGAGGAGCTCGGCCAGCCCCCCCGGCTGCATCTCCGGCGGGGCCTTCTCGATCCGCCCGTCGGGGGTCCGGATCTCGACCCCGAACTTGGGGCTGTACCAGGTCTTGGCCTCGTGCCCGATGTGGTCGAGCATCGCCTTGTCGGCCTTGAGCAGGTTGATGTCGTAGACGGCGTGCTCGAACGCCCCCACGGTGACGATGGCGGAGACCGGGCAGGCCTCGACGCAGTTGGCGCAGTGCATGCAGTTGGCGAAGTCGAGGTCGAACCGCTCGAGGACGAACCCCTTGCCCTCGGGGTTCCGCTTCCGCTCGATGGTGATCACCTGGCTGGGGCAGACCCGCTCGCACTGCAGGCAGGCCACGCACCGGTCGGTGCCGTCCTCGTTCTGGATCAAGGCCAGAAACTGCACGCTGACCGGCGGGATCTCGGGCTTCTTGTAGGGGTAGAACTCGGTCACCGCCGGTTCCGAGATCCGCTTGTTCACCGCCCCGAGCCCGGCGCCCACCGCCTTGACCGCTTCCCATACCTCGGCGAACAGGCTCATAGCACCTCCAGGAACATCCTGAGGAAGGCCGCCACCAAAAGCCCCACCAGGGCCAGGGGGAGGAGCCCCTTCCAGGCGAGGTCCATCAGCTGGTCGTCGCGGAACCGCGGCAGGGTGGCCCGGATCCAGAGGAAGATCCAGACCCAGACCGCCACCTTGACGAGGAAGTAGAGGCTTTGCAGCACCCCGGCCGCGAAGCTCCCCGGCTCAAGGCCAAAGAGCGGCCCGTGCCAGCCCCCGAAGAAGAGCACCACCATGAACCCGGGGAGGAGGAAGAGCTCGACGAACTCGGCCAGGAAGAAGAAGGCGAAGCTCATCCCCGAGTACTCGGTGTTGTACCCCGCCACCAGCTCGCTCTCGGCCTCGGGCAGGTCGAAGGGGGTGGCCTTGAGCTCGGCGATGCTGGCCACCAGGTAGACGAGGAAGGAGAGGAAGAGGGGCACCACGTGCCAGAGCCCGTACTGGTGCTCGACCACGTCGGAGAGCCTGAGCGAGCCGGAGTAGACGCCCACCGAAAGGAGCGCGAGCGCCAGCGGCACCTCGTAGCTGACCAGCTGGGCGCCGGCCCGAAAGCCCCCCAAAAGCCCCCACTTGTTCCCCTGGGAGAGGCCGCCGAGCACCACCCCGTAGGCCCCCAGCGTGCTCACCGCCACGATATAGAGGAGCCCGACGTTGAGGTCGGCCATCACCCAGCCGCCGGCCACCGGCAGCGCCACCATCAGGAGGAAGGCGCTCACGAAGACGATCGCGGGGGCGAGGCGGAAGATCAACCAGTCCACCCGCTTGGGGGCGAAGTCCTCCTTGCCCAACAGCTTCAGGGCGTCGAAGACGGTCTGGAAGACCCCGGCGGGGCCGTAGTGCATGGGGCCGACCCGCTCCTGAACCTTGCCCAGGTACTTGCGGAGGACGACGATCAGGATCAGCGCCACCACCGCCGCCAGCAAGAAGGCGAGCACCGCCTCGACCGCCGCGTAGATGAGGAACCCGGCGGTGGTGGAAAGCCAGCCGTAGTGGCGGAAGAGCGCCGGCACCGCCCCGTAGGCCAGGATCACCATGACCCAAAGCGCCGAGAAGAACAGGGTGTAGGCGATCCGCTCCAGCCAGGGCCGGGGGTGGGTGGGGTCGTACCCCACCAATCTGGGCTGCACCAGTCGGTCGGCGGGTAAGGGCATCCGGCTCATCGGTCCACCTCCCCGAAGACGGGATCGAGGGACGAGAGGATCGCGATCGCGTCGGCGAAGCGGGCGCCGACGAAGAGGTCGGGGATGAGCTGGAGGTTGGCGAAGCTGGGGGAGCGGTGTTTAACCCGAAGCGGCCGTTCGCTGCCGTCGGAGACCACGTAGGTCCCCAGGTGCCCGCGGCTGATCTCCACCGCCCGGTAGCGGGCGCCGGGCTTGGGCTTGACCCGGGGCGGCACCTTGCCCTTGTAGGGGCCGGTCTTGGGGGTCTTCTCCAGCGCCTGACGGATGATCTTGACCGACTCCTCCATCTCCTTAAACCGCACCCAGAACCGGGCGAACACGTCGCCCTCGGGCCGGGTCGGCACCTCGAACTCGAGCTCGGGGTAGGCGTCGTAGGGCTCGGCCTTGCGCACGTCGTAGGCCACCCCGCTGGCGCGGATCACCGGCCCCGAGGCCCCCCGGGCGATCGCCCGCTCCCGGCTCAGCACCCCGACCCCCACCGCCCGGGCCTGGAAGACCGGCGAGTCGAGAACCAGGGCGTAGTAGTCGGGGAGGCGGGTCTCGAAGAAGTCGAGGAAGTGGGCGACGTCCTTGAAGAAGTCGGGGTGGACGTCGCGGCGCACCCCGCCGAAGGTGAAGTAGTTGGGGAGCATCCGGGCCCCGGCGGTCTTCTCGGTGATCTCCAGGATCATCTCGCGGTCCCGGAAGGTGTAGAGGAAGGGGGTAATCGCCCCCAGGTCGAGCATCCCGGTGCCCAGCCAGACCAGGTGGCTGGCGATCCGGAAGAGCTCGAAGAAGATGGTGCGGATCAGCTTGGCCCGCGGGGGGACCTCGACCCCCAGAAGGTCCTCCACCGCCAGGATGAAGGGGAGCTCGTTTTGCAGCCCGGAGACGTAGTCCATCCGGTCGGTGTAGGTGATGATCTGGGGGTAGGTGCGGGCCTCCTCGATCTTTTCGTGGTTGCGGTGCAGGAAGCCAATGTGGGGGACCGCCCGGGTGATGCGCTCGCCCTCGACCCCGATCACCACCTTGAGCACCCCGTGGGTGGCGGGGTGCTGCGGCCCCATGTTGATGATCAGCTCGTCGGTGCGGCCGGGCACCGGCTCGACGGTGGTGGGACCCCTCACGCCTCGCCTCCCTCCCCGGCGGCCTCGGGTTCCTCCCAGGGCGCCGGCTCCGGCCAAGGAGCGGGCTGCCAGTCGGGAAGGGGATAGCCGCCGGTGTCGTAGCGCTTGAGCAGCGGGTGGATCGTCCAGTCCTCCTCCAAGAGGATCCGGCGCAGGTCGGGGTGGCCCTTAAACCGGATCCCAAAGAGGTCGTAGGCCTCCCGCTCGAACCACTCCAGCCCCGGCCAGAGGTCGGTGACGCTTTCGAGCTCGGGGGCGTCGTAGGGAAGGTCGGTGTAGACGGTGGCCTTCCGACCGCTCTCGATCCCGTAGAGGTGGACCACCACCCGGAGGCCGTAGCCCATGTCGACCCCGGAGAGCGAGCGGGGGTAGTCGTAGCCCTCGGCCTTGAGGGCCTCGAGGAGGGGCCGGTAGTCCTCGGGGTGAACGGCGTAGACCTCCTCGTCGAACTCGGCGGTCTTCCTAAAGCGGAGCCCGTTCATAGCACCGGCACCCTCCCGTCCCGGCCCGGCTCGGCGAAGACGTCGTAGTCGGTGCGGGCGAGCCGGGGCTTGCGGTAGCGGAGCCGACGGTCGGCGATCTTGTCCCGAAGGAGCAAGAGCCCCTGCAACAGGGCCTCGGGCCGGGGGGGGCAGCCGGGGACGTAGACGTCGACCGGAACCACCTTGTCCACCCCTTCGACCACCGAGTAGCCCTGCCGGAAGGGGCCGCCCTGGTTGGCGCAGGCCCCCATGCTGACCACCCACTTGGGCTCGGCGAGCTGCTCGTAGAGCCGCTTGACCCTCTTGGCGATCTTCTTGTTGACCGTCCCCGAGATGATCATCAGGTCGGCCTGGCGCGGCGTGTTGCGGAAGAACATGCCGAGCCGGTCGGCGTCGACCTTGGGGGTCCAGGCCGCCATCATCTCGATGGCGCAGCAGGCGATCCCGAAGGTCAGCGGCCAGAGGCTCCGGCTCCGGGCCAGGTTGATCACGTCGTCCAGCGTCCCCAGGATGATGTTCTGGGGACGTTCCTCGGACCCTAGTAGACCCACTTCAACACCCCCCTCAGCCAGGCGTAGGCGAGGCCGGCGGCCAGGATGGCGACGAAGATCGCCACCTCGAAGACCCCCAGCCAGCCCAGCTTGTCGAAGGCCGGGGCCCAGGGGAAGAGGAGCGCGGCCTCGACGTCGAAGACCAGAAAGAGCAGGGCGTAGAGGTAGTAGTGGACGTCGACCCGGGCCTCGGTGGTGCCGATCGTCACCTCGCCGGACTCGTAGACCTCGAGCTTCGCGCCGGTCTTCGGCCGCTCCCCCACCAAGAGGCGGGAGAGGAAGAGGGTGGCGTAGACGATCGCCACCCCCACCACGGCGAAGACGGCCACCATGAGCGCCGCCTGGAGCTCTGCTTGATAGCCCACGTGAAAGGCCCCCTTTCCCGCGCCCCGCCGGGCGCACCCCGCTTATCTTAGCGGACCATGAAGGGGCGTTTGCCCACGTGGCTCCCATTTCTCAGCGTAGAATGGTGGGCGCAGCATGCCGCGGCTCCTGGTCCTATTCCTGCTGGCATCCCTCGCCCTCGCGAACCCTCGGGTCGGCCTCCACCAGGGGTTCACCCGGATGGTCCTCGACCTGCCCCAGGGCAGCCACTACCGGCTGGTGGACCGGGAGGGGCGGCTGGTCTTGGAGCTCGAGGCCGCCCTGCCCCCGGCCCAGGTCCGGGTGGATAGCCCCGAGCTCCTCGGCTACCGGGTGGCGGGCAAGACCGTCGAGCTCCGGCTCCGGCCCGGGGTCGAGGTGCGGACCTTCGTCCTCGAGGGCACCACCCCGGGCACCTACCGGCTGGTCCTCGACTTCAAGAAGGCGGCCGCCCCCAAGGCCAGGAAGCCCGACCCCCCGAGGCCGGTGGTGGTCCTCGACCCCGGCCACGGCGGCCCCGACCCCGGGGCCACCCACGTCTTCCCCGGCCTCGGCCTCCTGATGGAGAAAACCATCACCCTCGACGTCGCCCTGCGGGTGAAGCGGATCCTCGAGGCCAAGGGGGTCCGGGTGGTCCTGACCCGCGCCACCGACACCGACCTCGCCCCCCCCGACGAGCCCGACCTCTGGAAGCGCAAGCTCGCCGACCTCAAGAAGCGGGCCCGGATGGCCGACCCCAAAAAGACCCTCTTCGTCTCGATCCACGTCAACTCCGCCCCCCGCCCCGCCCGGGGGGTGGAGACCTACTACCTGGGGCGGGCCGCCGACCCCGAGGCGCTGAGGCTGGCGGTCTGGGAAAACGGCGGCGGCGAGGTGGGCCGGCGGCTCACCCGGGAGACCGAGACCCTCACCGACAAGGTCCTAAAGGACCTTCTGGCCCAGGCCAACCTGTCCTTCTCCGAGCAGCTCGCCGGCAAGATCGAGGCCCGGCTGAGCCAGGCCGCCGCCTCCCCCGACCGGGGGGTCCACTCGGCCCCCCTCTACGTCCTCCGCTACGCCCGGATCCCCGCCGTCTTGGTCGAGGTGGGGTTCCTCAACCACCCCCAGGAGGGGCGGGCGCTGGCCACCCCCGCCCACCGCCAGGCGGTGGCCGAGGGGATCGCCGAGGGCATCCTGCAGTTCCTCTCCAGCGGCGCCTACGCGTTCAAATAGGCCCGCACCGCGGCCAGATCGAAGACCGCGTGGCCGGTGGACTTGAAGACGACCAGTCCCCGGGGCCGAGGGGGTTCCCTCAGCACCTCGGCGAGCAGCCGCACCCGTCCCCGGGGAAGCCCCACCAGCTCGCCCGCCTCGGCGAGGGCGTCGGCGGTGTCGGCGACCACCCACTCGGCCCGGGCCAGGAGCGCCTCGGGGAGCTCCCGGGCCTCGGGGGTGTAGCTCCCCACCGCGGCCACGAAGACCCCCTCGGGGAGGTCGTCCCCCACCACCGGGGTGGGGCTGGTGGTGGCGGTGACCACGAAGGCGAGGTCCTCGGGGTAGCGGCCGGAGAAGGGCTCGGCGGGAAGGCCAAGCGCGCGGGCGGCCTCGAGAAGGGCCTCGACCCGCTCGGGGCTTCGCCCCTTGACCAGGACCCGGGTGAGGGCGAGGCCCTCGTGGAAGGCCTCGAGGTGCCCCCGGGCCTGCCGCCCGGCGCCCAGGAGCAAGAGCGAACCCCGTTTTCTCGGGGCCAGGCTCCAGGCGGCCAACAGGCTGAGGGCGGCGGTGCGGCGAACGGTGAGCTCCTCGGCGGGGAGGCGGTGCGCCTCGCCGGTCTGAAGGTCGTGGGCCCAGAGCTCGGCGCGGACGCTCGGCTCCCCGCCCGGCCGGACCACCACCAGCTTGGCGATCGCCACCCGGTCGTCGGCCGCCGGCATCACCAGGAAGCGGCCCCCGGGCACCGGCAGCACGGTGCGACGGGGGGCGTCCACCCCCTTCAGGAGCGCCGCCCGGATCGCCTCGGCGACCCGCCGGTAGCCGGGAAGCTCCATCCCCTCAGCCTATCGCGGCTTAGAGTAGGGGCATGGACTACCGGCTCGCGGGGTACATCGACCACACCCTGCTAAAACCCGAGGCCACCCCGGCCCAGATCGAGCGGTTGGTCGAGGAGGCCCTGGCCCACTACTTCTACGCGGTCTGCGTCAACCCCCGGTACGTGCCGCTCGTGCGGGCGAAGAAGGGGGACGCCCCCCTGCGCCTGGCGGCGGTGGTGGGCTTCCCCCTGGGGGCCAGCGCCCCCGAGGTCAAGGCCGCCGAGGCCGCCCTGGCGGTGGCCCAGGGGGCCGACGAGATCGACATGGTGATCGCCATCGGCGAGGCCAAGGCGGGGAACCTAAAGGCGGTCGAGGCCGACGTGGGGGCGGTGCGCCGGGCGGTGCCGGGGGCGGTGCTCAAGGTCATCCTGGAGACCGGCTTCTTCACCCCCGAGGAGCTCCGTCCCCTGGCCGAGGCGGCGATCCGGGGCGGGGCCGACTTCCTGAAGACCTCGACCGGGTTCGGGCCCCGGGGGGCCAGCCTCGAGGACGTCCGCCTGCTCAAGGAGGTCGCCGCCGGTCGGGCCCGGGTCAAGGCCGCCGGCGGCATCCGCGACCGCGAGACCGCCTGGGCGATGATCGAGGCCGGGGCCGATCGCATCGGCACCTCCTCCGGGGTACGGTTGGTCGGGGAATGAGGCCCCTGATCCTGGCCTCGAAAAGCCCCCGGCGGCGGGAGCTCCTGGCCCGGCTGGGGCTTCCCTTCGAGGTCCGGGACCCCGGGCTCGCCGAACCCCCGCCCGCCGCCCCGCCCGGCCGCTTCGCCCTGGTCTGGGCCGAGAAAAAGGCCCGGGCCGCCTGGGAGCCGGGGCGGTTCGCCCTGGGGGCCGACACGGTGGTGGCCCTCGGCGACCGGGTGCTGGGCAAGCCCCGCGACGGGGAGGAGAACGCCGCCTTCCTCCGCCTCCTCTCGGGCCGCACCCACACGGTCCACACCGGGGTGGCGGTGGTCGACCCCGAGGGTCGGGCCCGAACGGTGCTGGCGGCCCCCCGGGTCCGCTTTCGCGAGCTCGACGAGGACGAGATCCGCTGGTACGCGGCCACCGGCGAGGGGCTCGACAAGGCCGGCGGCTACGGCATCCAGGAAAAGGGGATGGCGCTGGTCGCCGGGGTCGAGGGCGACTTCTACGCGGTGGTGGGGCTCCCGGTAGCGGCGGTTTGGGAAGTTCTCAAGGAACTCGGGTACCCTCTGCTCGAGGGGGCCTAAGGGTTGCTGCGGGCGATCTGGCTTTTGCTCACCGGGGTGGGCCTGGTGCTGGCGGTGCTCACCGCCCGCACCGCGCCGACGCTGCCGGCCGAGGTGGCCGGCCGCACCGCCCCGATCTTTTCCCTCGGCTACCGGGTGGGCCAGAACCTCCGGGCGGCCCTCGCCACCCTCGCCGACCGCCGCGACTGGCGGAGCGAGGCCCTAAGGCTCCGGCGCGAGAAGGCCGCCCTGGAGCAACGGCTCGCCCGGCTCCAGCTGGAAAACCGCCGCCTGCGGCGGGTGCTCAAGATCCGCGAGCGCCAGGCCCCCGGGGTGGTGGCGGTGGCCCCGGTGATCGAGGGCGACCCCAGCGGGCTCTTCCGCCGGCTGGTGCTGGGGCTGGGGGCGGCCGACGGGCTGGCGGTGGGGATGCCGGTGACCAGCGAGCGCGGGCTGGTGGGGGTGATCGTCGAGACCACCCCCCGCACCGCGGTGGTCCGCACCCTGGTGGACCCCGAGAGCGCGGTGGGGGTGCGGCGGCTCGAGGGCCCGGGCCGGGGCGTGGCCTACGGCCGCCCCCCCCGGACGCTCAGGGTGCGCTTTCCCTGCGAGGCCGGCCTGAAGGCGGGCGAGCTTTTGGTCACCGGGGCGATCGGCGGGCTCTTTCCCGAGGGGATCCCGGTCGGCCGGGTGGTGCGGGCGCCGCCGCCGGGGCCCGGTCAGCTGGTCTGCTGGGCCGAGGCCGAGCCGCGGGTCCGGCTCTCGCTGCTGCAGGAAGTGGTCGTGCTTCGGAGGCTCTGATGCGGATCGCCGCGCTGTTCTTGCTCACCCTCTTCCTGGCCTCGCTGTTTTCCGGCCTCCTGCCCGACGAAATCCCCGCCCCCGACTTCTGGTTTTTGCTGGTCGCCGCCCTCACCCCCAGGCTCCGCCCCGCCTGGGCGCTGGCGACCGCCTTCCTGGTGGGGCTCTTCGCCGACCTCGCCGGCGGGGGGTACCTGGGGCTGTTGGCGGTGGGGCTCCTCTTCTCCGCCTACGCGATGCTGGCGCTGGCCAGCCGGTTGCACATCGAGGAGACCCTGGGCCGGGCGGCGATCCTGACCGGCGCCTACCTGGCCAAGTGGGCCGGGGTCTTCCTGGTGGTCTACGCCCTGGGGCTCTTCCTGGTGGGGCCGTTCGACTTCCTCGGCACCGTCCTCGGCGAGGCCCTCCTCACCGCCCTGGTGGCCCCCCTCTACCTCCGGGCGGCGGACGCCCTGCTCCGGGAGGAGGGGCATGCCGGATAGGCTCCGGCTGATGCTCCTTCTGGCCTACCTGGGGCTTCTCCTCCTTGGCCTCCGCCTCTTCGAGCTCCAGGTCGTCCTCCACCAGCGCTACGTCACCGAGAGCCGGGGCAACTACCTCAAGACCGAGTCGATCCCCGCCCCCCGGGGGCGGATCCTCGACCGGAACGGGGTGGTGCTGGCCAAAAACCGCATCGCCTACGACCTCTACTATTCCGGCGGCCCGGTGCGGTTCCTCGGCCGCATCCTCGACCTCCTCGACCTGAAGGCCCTGCCCCAACCGAAAAAGGGCCCGGTGGTGGTGGCCGCCAACCTCCCCGAGGCGCTGGTTCCCACCCTGGCCGAGCTCACCGCCGGCCAGAGGAACCTCTGGCTCAAGGAGCGGGTCGAGCGCACCTACCCCCACCCCATCGCCGGGGCGGTGATCGGCTACGTGCAGCCCCCCGGCCCCGAGGACCTCAAGCGGGGGTACCAGCCCGACGACCTGGTGGGCAAGGCGGGGCTGGAGGCCGCCTTCGAGGCGCGCCTGCGGGGCCGGCGCGGGCTCAAGCTGGTGGAGCGGGACGCCCGCGGGGCGATCCTGAGGGAGGAGGTCCTGCGCCCCCCGGTCCCCGGCGAGGATCTCCGCCTGACCCTCGACTACCGGTTGCAAAAGGCCGCCGAGAAGGCCCTCGCCGAGGCCCTCGCCGACGTCAACGCCGGGCGCAAAAAGCTCGGCCTGCCGCCGGCGGGGACCCTGCGGGGGGCGGCGGTGGCGATCGACCCCGGGACCGGGGCGGTGCTGGCCATGGCCAGCGCCCCCGCCTTCGACCCCAACCTCTTCGTTCGCCACCCGGTCGAGGTCGAGGCCATCCGCTCGGTGATCCAAAACCCGGCCAAGCCGCTTTTGAACCGGGCGGTCCAGGCCTACCCCCCGGGGAGCACCTTCAAGCCGGTCACCGCCTCGGCCCTCCTCGAGGCCCGCCTGATCCCGCCCGGCCAGGTCTTCCGCTGCCTGCCGGCGATCCGGTTCGGGGGGCAGCTAAGGCGCAACTGGTCGTCCCGCGACCTGGGGCCGATGGACGTGCGCCGGGCGATCGCCTTCTCCTGCAACACCTGGTTCTACCAGGCGGTGATCCAGGCGGGGCCCCTGCGGGCCCTCGACGCCATCGCCCGGAGGGCCCGCGCCTTCGGCCTGGGGGAACCGACCGGCCTGGCGATCAAGGAGCGCACCGGCCTCATCCCCACCCGGGCCTGGAAGCGGAAGACCTTCGGCGAGCCCTGGTACCCCGGCGAGACCCTTTCGGTGGCGATCGGCCAGGGACCGGTGCTGGCGAGCCCGGCCCAGCTGGCCCGGGCCTACGCCGCCCTCTTCACCGGCCGGCTGCCAAGGCTCCACCTGGTCGCCGCGCCGCCCTCGGCCCGGCCGGTCGCCGGCCGCTACCTCGGCCTGATCCGCCAGGGGCTCAGGATGACCGTCACCGAGGGCACCGCCCGCTTCCGCCTCAAGGACTTCCCGGTCCCCACTGCGGGCAAGACCGGCACCGCCGAGACCCCCGGCAAGCGGGCGGGGTACGAGCACGCCTGGTACGCCGGGTTCGGCCCCTGGCCGCCGGACGGGAAGCACCGCCCGCTGGTGGTGGTCGCTTTCATCGAAAACGGCGGCGAGGGCAGCCGGGCGGCGCTGCCGGTGGTCAAGAAGGTGATGGCCGCCTTTTGGGGTATAACGGGGGCCGATGCGACTGCGCGCCACCCCTAAGGCCCTGGCCCTCCGCCTCGACGGCGACGAGACCCCCGAGGAGGTGGCCCGGGCCCTCGAACGGGTGCCCGGGCTTCCCCTCGAGGTCGAGGTCGCCGGTTTCGTCCCCGCCGAGGTCGTCCGGGCGGTGCTGGCCGCCGGCGAGGAGCGCGGGGTCACCTTCCGGCCGCCCCGCGGCGCCGAGGCCCAACCCGGCACCGAGGTCGTCCCCGAAACCGTCCGGGCCGGCCGCCGGGTCGCCGCCAGCGGGACGGTGGTCGTCCTCGGCGACGTCAACCCCGGCGGCGAGGTGGTGGCCGGGGGCGACGTGATCGTGGTGGGCAAGCTGCGCGGCCTGGCCCACGCCGGCGCCGGCGGCAACCGCGCGGCCGCGATCTGGGCGCTAAGGGTCGAGGCCAAGCAGCTCAGGATCGCCGACCTGGTGGCCCGGGCGCCGGAGGAGGGGTTCTCCGGCCAGGGGCCCGAACGGGCGGTGGTCCGGGAGGAACGGATCGTCCTGGAGCCCTGGGGCAAGGGCCGCTGACCGCCCAAGAAAAAACGCTGGCCCTAAGGCCAGCCGAGGGCCGGGCCTCCCCTCCCACAAGCGGCCTACTTCTTCTTCCGCGACCGGTACTTGCCGTAGGTCCCGCGCCAGATCTTGCCCCGTTTGGTGCGGCGGTCCCCCTTGCCCATGCTTCCCCCTAGGCGCTGAGGCTGCCGAGCAGCTTGTGGAGCCTTTGCATCAGCCGCGACTTCCGCCGGGCGGCGGCCCGCCAGTGCAGGGTCGAGCCCTTGGCCGCCTTGTCGATCAGGCTCTCGGCCACCCGCATGTACTTAAGGGCCCGCTCCTTGTCGCCGGCCTCGGCGGCGGCCACCGCCTTCTTGCTGAAGGTCTTGATCATCGACTTCTTCGCTCGGTTGCGGGCCCGCCTCTTCAGCGACTGGCGGTGCCGCTTCATCGCCGATGGGGTGCGTGCGCTCTTCGCCATAGTCCTCCCTCGGCCCCGTTCGGGGCAGCAAACCCTATCCTAACGACCCTTTCTTCCTTTCGCAAGCAAGGCGACCCGAGCGGTCAGGTTGAACCAAGGGGCGTTCCCCCCTCAAGCAGCGCCCGGGCGGTGGCGGCGTCGGTGACCAGGGCGTGGACCAGCCCGCCGGCGAGGGCGGCGCGGATCACCGGCGCCTTCTCCACCCCCACCGCCACCGCCACCCGGTAGGGAATCGCCAGGAAGGCGTCCCAGTCGATCCCGATCACCCGATCGTCGAGGGGGGTGGCGAGCGGCTTGCCTTCCCGGTCGAAAAACCGCATCAACACGTCGCCCACCGCCCCGAGGCGGATCAGCCCCTCGGCCTCCTCAAGGCGGAGCATCCCTGTCTGCACCAGGGTGCCCCGGCGGTCAAGGAGCCCGATCCCCACGAACGCCACCCGCACGCTCCGAGCGCCCTCGAGGGCGGCGGCGATCCCCGGCTCCCGCAAAAGCGCCCGCGCCACACCCGCGCGCTCCACCAGCACCGGGGCCGGCAGGGGCACCAGCCGGCAGCCCAGCGCCTCGGCCACCCGGGCGCTCACCGAGTAGGGGTTCGCCTGCCCCAAAAAGCTGCCCACCAGCTCGTGCACCCGGCCGCCGAGGGGCCGGCCGGGGGGGTGGAGGTAGGGGTTCATGCGATGGAGGGTGGTGCTCCAGCCCACCCCCAGGGCGTCGCCGGGGCCGACCACCCGCAGCAGGGTCTCGGCGGCGGCCTGCCCCACCGCCCGCAGGGCGGCCTCGCGGTCCTCACCGCCGGGCGCCACCACCGCCTCGGCCAGGCGGTAGGCGGTCTCCAGCGCCCGGGCCAGTCGGAAGCTCTCGGGGAGCGGCCGGGTGATGCGGAACTCGACCACCCCCCGCTCCCGGGCCCGGGCCAGGAGGCGGGCCACCTTGACCCGGGAGAGCCCGAGCCTCCTGGCGATCCCCTCCTGGGTCAGGCCCTCCTTGTAGTAGAGCCAGGCGACGACCGCGAGCCGTTCCTCCTCGGTCATCCCGATCCCCGCACCGCGGCCCAAAAGCGCCGGGCGGCGGCGGTGAGGTCCCCCTCCTGGCGGTGGAGGTCGCCGCCGATCAGGAAGATCAGGTCCTCGCCGTAGAGGGCCCGGATCTCGTTCACCCGCTCGATCCGCATCCCCCCGCCGGGGGCGGGGAAGGCGGGGGGAAGACCGGAGAAGGGCTCCTTGAGCCCGGCGTTGATGGCCGCGCAGTCCTGGCGAGAGAAGGCGAACCGCCCTCCCTGGTGGGGAAAGATCACCGCGTCGGCGCCGGCGAGCCGCTGCAGCTGGCCGAAGAGGGCGTAGGGGGCGACGCCCCCCGCCCCCTTGGGCACGAAGCCGCCCAGGAAGGCGGGGTGGGAGAGGACGGGCAGCCCGATCTCGCGGGCGAGCCGCTCCATGCGGTCGAAGCCGACCAGCCCCGGGGCCACCATCACCGCCCCCGCCCCGGCGGCCCTGGCGAGCCGGGCGCGGCGCAGGGTCGCCTCGCCGGGGGCGGTGACGTTGGGGGCGTAGATCGCCCCGGTGCCCTCCAGCGCCCGCACCACCGCCTCCAGCCGGGCCTCGAAGGGGGCGAAGGCCTGGTCGGCGAGACCGTGGTCGTCCTTGATCAGGTGGATCCCCCCCTCGGCAAGGCGGCGGGCCATCGCGGCGAGCGCCTTGGGGGTGAGGCCCAGGGGCTTGAGCGCGGTGGAAAGGAGCGGGCCGCTTTGGACCCCGAGCCGTCGCCTTAGCCCCTGGATGCCAAAGCGCGGCCCGGGAAAGCGGGCCGCAAGCCGTTCGGAAAGGCCCACCCGCAATAGGCGGACGTTGGGGAGCAGGCTGGAGTTGCCGAACAGGACGTTCAAAAGCTGGGTGAGCTCGCCCCCCACCAGCTCCACCGCGAAGGAGAGGCGGGCCTCAAAAACCCCCGGCCCCGCCGCCTCCAGCCCCTCGACCCGGGCCACCACCTCGCCGGCGATCCGGCCGGTGGTGAGCTCGGCGGGGAACTCGATGGTCTGCTCGACGCTGAGCGCCCTCGCCGCCGCCCGCGCTTCCTCGAGGCTCCCGGCGGCAATCCGGTACCAGGCCGAAAACCGCTCGCCGGAGAGGGGGAGGGGGGTGTCGTACAAGGTCGTCTGGTTCATGAAACCCCCGCAGCGCTCGCTTGTGGCTTGTGAGTTTTCCACAGGCCACGGGCCACAAGCCACAAGCTACGGGTGGCAAGCCTCATAGCGCCTCCGCCTTGTAGTCCCCGTGCACCGGCTCGAGGCGCACCGCCTTTAAGTCCTCCTCCTCGATCCCGAGCTTCTCGCCGAGCAGCCGCTCGACCCCCCGCACCAGCGCCAGGGCGTCGAGGCCGTAATAGCGCATCAGGTAGGGGCGGCTGCCGCCGTGGGCGTAGGTGTCGGGGATCCCGAGCCGAAGCAGCTTCTTCCCCACCCCGGCCTCGGCCATCACCTCGGCCACCGCGCTGCCCAGGCCGCCCACGGTGGTGTGGTTCTCGAAGGTGATGACCCCGTAGCGGGCGCCGGCGATGGCCTCGAGCACCGCCGGGTCGTCGAAGGGCTTGTGGGTGGTGACGTGGAGGTGGCTGATCGAGACCCCCCGGGCCTCGAGCACCTCGGTGGCCCGCATCGCCTCCTCGGTGGTGATCCCGGCGGTGAAGAGGGCGAGGTCGGTGCCCTTCTTCAGGTGGCGGGCCCGGCCCAGCTTCAGGGGCTCGGTGAAGAGCCTGGGGATCTGCCCCCGGAGCATCCGGATGTAGACCGGCCCGTCCACCGCCTGGGCCACGTCGAGTACGGTCTCGACGTCGGTGGCGTCGCCGGTCTCCAGAATCGTCAGGTTGGGCACCGCCCGCAGGATCGCCACGTCCTCGATCGCCTGGTGGGTGGCCCCGCCGGGGGTGGTGATCCCGGGCAAAAAGCCGACGATCCGCACCCGGAGGTTGGGGTAGGCGACCGACATCTGGAGCTGGTCCAGGGCCCGGCGGTAGAGGAAGACCGCGAAGGTGTGCACCCAGGGGGTGAACCCCTCCCGGGCCATGCCCCCCGCCGCCGACATCATGTTCTGCTCGGTCATTCCGAAGGAATAGAAGCGATCGGGGTAGGTCTCGGCAAAAAGGCGCACCTCGGTGGAGCTGGTGAGGTCGGCGGAGAAGACCACCACCTCGGGCTTGTCGGCGGCCCACTTCACCAGGTTCTTTTGGTGGACCTGGGTCTCAAGCTTCACGGTTTTCCCCCCACTTCTCCAGGTAAAAACGCCGCAGCGCCTCCTTTTCCTCCGGGCGGGTGAAGCGGATGTAGTGGAACCTGGGGGCCCGCTCGGCCAGCACCTCGACCCCGCAGTAGGGGTTGGTGCGGGCGATGACGAAGAGCGCCTTCCCGGGGTGGGGGGTGCCGGCGGCCCTCGCCAGGGCCTCGACGTCGTGGCCGTCGACCTCCACCGCCGCCGCCCCGAAGGCCTCGAGCCGGTCCTTCAGGGGCTCGATCCGCATCACCTCGTCGATCCGGCCGTCGGCCGACTGGCCGTTGGCGTCGATGTAGACGATCACCGAGTCGAGCCGGTAGAAGGCCAGGGTCTCGATCGCCTCCCAGGTCTGGCCGATCATGAACTCGCCGTCGGACATGAAGACGAAGTTCCGCCCGGTCTCGCCCCGCTCCCGGCGGGCCAGGGCGATCCCGATCACCTGGCTAAGCGCCTGGCCCAAGGACCCCGCCATCAGCTCGTGGCCCGGCGAGTGCTCGGCGCCGATCATCTCCACCGTGCTGCCGTCCTGGTTGAACATGGCGAGGCCCTCCTCGGCCATCCGGCCGGTCTCGACCAGGGTGGCGTAGAGCACCAGGGCGTAGTGCACCGGGCTGATAAAGAAGCGGTCGAGGTCGGGGGCCTTGGGCCCGTTGTAGCCGGCGCCGGTGGTGTAGTTTGCGTTCTTCCCCGGCACCCCGGAAAAGGGCGGGGGCACCGGCGGGGCCACCGAGGGGCCGAGGTGCATCACCCTGGTGTAGAGGGTGGCGAGGATCTCGGCGCTGGAGCAGGCCTGGCTCAGATAGCCGCCGCCGTTTTTCAGGGTGAAGTCGGTGACCCGCCGGCGGATGCCGTCGGCCACCCTCCTGGCCTCCTCCTGCCAGCTCATCGCCGCACCTCCTCGGCCTTGCGGACCAACGCCGGGAGGCTCTCTTCGAAGGGCGGGTAGGCGATCCCCACCTCGGTGACGACGGCGGTGATCAGCTCCGCCGGGGTGACGTCGAAGGCGGGGTTGTAGACCGGGCTGCCCTCGGGCACCACCCGCACCGGCCCGCAGTGGGTGAGCTCCTCGGGGGCCCGCTCCTCGATGGGAATCTCGGCCCCGGTTTTCGTCTTCAGGTCGATGGTGCTGGTGGGGGCGGCGACGTAGAAGGGAACGCCGTGGTAGCGGGCGGCGATGGCCAGGTTGTAGGTGCCGATCTTGTTGGCGGTGTCCCCGTTGGCGGCGATCCGGTCGGCGCCCACCACCACCAGGTCGATGCCGAGGGTCTTCATCACGTGGCCGCTGGCGCCGTCGGCGATCACCGTGTGGGGGATGCCGAGCTCGTTCATCTCGAAGGCGGAAAGCCGCGCCCCTTGGAGCCGGGGGCGGGTCTCGTCGAGGAAGGCGTGGACCCTCTTGCCGGCCTCATGGGCGATGCGGATGATGCCCAGGGCGGTGCCGTAGTCCACCGTGGCCAGCGAACCGGTGTTGCAGTGGTGGAGGATCCTGGCTTCATTGGGAATCAGCGGCAGGGCGTGACGACCAATCGCCTTGTTGGCCTCGACGTCCTCGGCGGCGATCCGCTCGGCCTCCTCGACGAGCCTTTGGGCGAGCGCCTCCGGGCTCCCTTGAAACCCCTGCCAGATCCGCTTCATCCGATCCAGCGCCCAAAAGAGGTTGACCGCGGTGGGGCGGGAAGCCCGGAGCACCTGGTCGGCCGCCTCGAGGTCCTCGCCGCCCAGGGCAGCCAGGGCGATGCCGAAGGCGGCGGCGGCCCCGATCGCCGGCGCCCCCCGGACCGCCATCTCCCGGATCGCCCGGGCCACCTCCCGAGGCGTAACGAGCTCGAGGTAGACCTTCTCCTCGGGGATCCTCCGCTGGTCGAGGAGCACCAGCCGGTCCCCCTTCCACTCGATGGAACGGAACGTGCTCAAAGCAACACCCTCCCTTCGCGAACGAGGCCGGAGAGGTCCTCGATCGTCTCAAGCTCGCGGCTTTCCCGAATCCACTTTCTGGCGATGTCGAGCCCCAGGCTCTCGGCGGCGGCCCGCGCCTCCTCGTCCTCGATCGACCAGAAGTCGGAGACGTGGGCCATGCCGATGAGCCGGCGGAACATCTCGGCGGCGCCGAAGCCGGCGGCGTCCCGCAGGAGCCGCCGGAGGTAACGCTCGCGGTAGGTATCGGAGGGCCACTCGTCCTTCTGGGCGTCCCGCTCCCAGGCGGCCAGGAACTCGCGCTCGAAGACCCGCCAGGTCTCCTCGAAGCTCGAAAGCAGCCAGCCCCGAAAGGCGGCCTTTTCCTCCTCGCTCGGCGCGTGGGCTTCAAAAGCGGCGTAGGCCAGGGCCAGGTTCCCCAGGTAGGTGCCGAGGTCGTGGCCCATGGGGCCGAAGAAGGCGAACTCGGGGTCCACCACCTTGGTCGCCTCGGGTCCGGCCAGGACCGAGCCGGTGTGGAGGTCGTTGTGGATCAGGGCCTGGGCCTGGGTCATGTAGCGTTCCTTGAGCTCCAGGACCTCGGCCCGGAGGGCGTCGTCGGCGTAGATCTCCCGAACCAGGGGTTCCAGGGGCCTGGAATAGCGGTTGTTGGGGTGGGGGACGAAGGGCTGGGTGAAGACCAGGTCCTCCTGGACCTTCCGAAGCACCGGGTTGACGATCTCGGCGGCCCACCGCTTCTTCTCCCCGGAGGGGAGGTAGAGGTCGGAGGTGTAAAAGAGCGTCCGCGCCAGGTAGCGCCCGAGGTGCTCCGCCGCCAGCGGAAACCGCACCCCCCGCCTGAGGGCGGCGCGCATCTCCTCCAGGTGGCCGAGGTCCTCCATCACGATCACCGCGTCGTCGGGGTCGAAGAAGTAGACCTCGGGCACCTGTTCGGGGGCGTGCCGGGCGGCGACCTCGAGGACCGCGTGCTCGACCTTGAGCCGGTCCTTCGGCATCTTGAAGTCGGGGTAGCGCCAGGCGTAGCCGAGCGCCTGCTTCACCACCACCGAGCGCCCGGCGGTGGGGTTTTTTACGCGGAAGAGCAGGTTGACGTTGCCCTCGGTGATCGGCTCGGCGACCCAGTCCCCCTCCCCGAGGAGTTCGGCGAGCCCCTTCCTTCTAAGGTAGTCCCTGACCGTCTGCTCGTTTAGCGCATCCACACTAGCCCCCTTCTCGCCCTCGTATGGCGTAGGAAAGCCCCAGGGCGGCGATCAAAACCAGGCCCTTGACAATGTCCTGAACGTAAAAGGGAAGGTTCATCATCGTAAGCCCGTTCAGCAAAATCCCCACGAACACCGCCCCTAAAACCGTGCCCCAAACGTTGGGGCGCCGGGCGGCGAGGACCGCGAAGCCGACGAAGGTCGCCGCCACCGCGTCCAACAGGTAGTCACGGCCCGCCCCCACGGTCCCCGATCCCAGGCGGGCGGCCAGCACCAGACCCGCCAAGGCCGAGAGCAGGGCCGAGATCACGTAGGCGGCGGTCCGGTACCGATCCACTGGAATGCCCGCCAAGCGGGCCGCTTCCGGGTTCCCCCCCACCGCGTACATCGCCCGGCCAAAGCGGGTGTAGTCGAGGAAGAGCCAGGCCAAAACCGCCACCACCGCCATTACCAACACCGGGACCGGCACCCCGCGAAAACCCGCGCTGGCCCAAGCGTAGCCCTGCCCGAAATACAGGAAGTCGGGGGGGATGGCGCCGGTTGCCTGTGCCCGGTCGGGGCTCCAGGGGTTGGTCATACCCTTGTAGACCGCATCCCCCTTCGTGATTAGGAGCTGGGTCCCTTGAAGGAGGTAGAGGGTGCCCAAGGTGGCGAGCAGGTCGGGAATCCTAAGCCGGGTGATGAGCAGGCTGTTCAAAAGCCCCACCAGAGCGCCGGCGACTAGGCCGGTCAGCACCGCGAACCCCCAGGGAACGTGCCAGATCACCATAAGAGCGGTGACCAGCATCACCACCAGACCCACCACCCCGCCCACGGAGACGTCGAAGCCATCCACCACAACCGAAAAGGTGACCCCGAGGGCGACGATGGTCAAAATCGAGCTGGCCCGGAGGATATCGAGGAAGTTGTCGAGATCCCAAAACGCGGTGGTGCGGTACTTGAAGAAGACCACCAGAAACACCACCGCCAGGATCACCCCGTAGCGCAAGAGAAAATCCGCCAGTCGTTCGGGAAAGCCCCGCTTCATGCCTCCGCCCCCGTCGCGTAGGCGAGGACCCGCTGGCGGTCGGCCTCCTCGGTGGGGAAGGCGGCCACCACCCGCCCGTCCCGCATGACCAAGACCCGGTCGGCCACCCCCAAGGCCTCGTCGATCTCGGCGGTTGCCCAGAGCACCGCGGCCCCCTTGGCACTCTCGCGAGCAAGGCGGTAGAGTTCCCGTTTCGCTCCCACGTCCACCCCCTGGGTGGGCTCGTCGAAGAGGAGGACCCTGGGGAGCCCCCCGAGCCAGCGGCCCACCACCACCTTCTGCTGGTTCCCTCCGGAGAGAAGCCGGACCGGACGCTCGGGATCCGGCGGGCTCAGCCGGACCCGCTGGATCTGCTGCTTGGCAAAGCCGCGCTCGGCGTCGCGGTCAAGCCAGCCCAGAAACCGCGCGAAACGCTTTAAAAAGGGCAACGAGAGGTTCTCGCGTACCGGCTTGTCAAGGATCAGCCCCTGGCGGCGACGCTCCTCGGGCACCAGGTAGATCCCAAGGCGAACCGCCGCGGTCGGCGAGGCAAGGCGCACCGGCCGCCCAAGAAGCCGGATCTCCCCCGCTTCCGGACGATCGGCACCGAAGAGCAGTCGCAAAAGCTCGGTCTTGCCGGCACCGGCAAGACCGGTGAGGGCGACCACCTCCCCCCGCCGAAGGGTGAGGTCCACTCCTTGGACCCGGGGAGGGCGGAAAAGCCCCCGGGCGCTAAGGATCGTCTCCCCCGGCTCCGGACGCCGGGGTGGGAAGATCGCCCCCGGCGGGGCCCCAAGCATCGCTTCAACGATCGCGGCGAGGGCAAAAGGGCGCTCCCAGTAGGCCACCCGGGTCCCCTCGCGGAGCACCGTCACTTGGTCGGCGATCCGCTCGACCTCGGCCAGGCGGTGGGTCACGTAGAGCACGCCGATTCCCTGGCCCCGGAGCCGATTCACGAGCTCCAACAGCCGCTCGGCCTCGGTCAGACTCAAGGCGGCGGTGGGCTCGTCCAAGATCAGATAGCGCAGCTCGCGGAGCATGGCCCGGGCGATCACCAAGAGTTGCTTTTGGTGGAGGGAGAGGTCCTCGACCCGAGCGGCGGGATCGAGGGCAAAGCCCAACCGCTCCAGCGCCGCTCCAGCTTCCCCTAACAGCCGCCGGGGCGAGACCCAGACCCCGGTCCCGCCTCCGGCAAGGCGCTCCAAGAACAGGTTCTCGGCGACCGATAGCCCCGGCACCAAGGCGGTGTCCACCTCTTGATGCACCACCTCGATGCCGTGGCGAAAGGCGAGGTCGGGGCGAACCAGGCGGACCGGCCGCCCGTCCACCCAGACCTCGCCCTGGTAGCTCGGGTAGTAGCCGGAGAGGATCTTGATCAGGGTGCTCTTGCCCGCCCCGTTGGCCCCCACCAGGGCGTGGACGCGTCCGGGCAGGAGCTCAAAGTCCACCCCTTTGAGCGCCACCACCCCGGGGAAGCGCTTGCCCAGGCCTCGGGCGACGAGCCCCTGCTCCACGGCTACTTCTTCACCGCCGCCTTCATCCAGTCGGGCCAGACCAGCGGGCTCTCCCCCAAAGCGGGAAGGGCCCGGACCAGGTCGTCCATGCTCTGGATGTGGTTTTTCAGGAGGAAGCTCCGGGTCACCAGCTGAGGCTCGACCAAGAGGTACTTAGGCACCCGCTCGCCCACCACCTTGGCCACCGCCGCCCGGACCGCGAGCCGCCCCACCGAGTAGGGGTCGGTTCCCACCGTGGCGACCCACGGACTCTCCGGCTGGGTCATCATCTGGATGTCCTCGTTGGTGATATCCACCGAGTAGACCCTAAACTGCGCGTTCTTCTTGGCCTGCACGATCGCCCGCACCGCCCCCTTAGCGAACTCGTCCCACATGGCGAGGACGGCGTTGGCCTCGGGGTGCTCCTTCATCGCCGCCTCCATCCGGGTCTGGGTGTCGGCGGCGGTGGAGCCGGTGACCGCACCGATCTTGGCCACCTCCTTGAGGCCCGGGAAGCGCCACTTGACCACCTGCCACATCTTGTCGCGCTTGTCGAGCGGGGCGAACCCCCCCACGTTGACGTAGATGACGTTGGCCCTGCCGGCGAAATCGATGGCCAGCTTCTTGGAGATCATGTAGCCGATCAGAAGGTCGTCCTGCTCGATCTCGGGCACCCGGTCGTCGTCCACCACCAGGTCGAAGGTGACCACCTTGATGCCCCGGGCCAGGGCCTCCTGGATCTTGGGCATCAGGGGATCGGGGCGGCCGTGGTCCACGATGATCGCGTCCACCCGCTGGCGGGTGAAGTTCTCCATGGCAGTGATCATCTTGGCCATGTCGCCGCGGGCGGTGGCCTCGAGCAGGGTGACGCCGAGCTCGTCGGCCATGGACTGGGCCCCGGCCAGGTAGCGCTCAAAGAAGCTCCCCTCGCCCACCTCACGAACCAAGGCGATCCGGATCTTCTTGGGATCCTTGAACTTTTCCGGAACCTGGGCAAAGCCCATGGCCGCCAAGGCCACGAAGGCCAAACTTAAAACCACAAGCCTCTTCACCATCCAGCACCTCCTCTGGTTGCACGGGGTCTGGGCGTGCGCGCGCGATGGGAACATTTGTTCACCCCTTAACCTTTGTTCAATTCAGGCTAGAGGACGGGCTTCCATACGGTCAACCGATGCACATTTGTTCGGAGGCGCCCCGGCTCAGCCCTTGAGGCCGCCCAGGGTGAGGCCGCGGATGAACCAGCGCTGGGCGAAGAGGAAGACCAGGATGGGGAGAACGGTGGCCAGCGAGAGCCCGGCCATCAGAAGCGTCCACTGGGTGGAGAAGTCGGTGTTGAAGACCGCCAGGCCCACCGTCAGCGGCCGCTTCACCTCTTCCAGGACCATTGCCCGCATACGCGCCTCCTTTGCTCCATTTTCACCCGGTGACGCTTCGGTGACGCACTCTCCCCTAGCTTGCGGAGGGAGGTGGTAATTCATGAAAAAAGCCATTGGGGTTCTTGCCCTTTCGATGCTTGCGCTGGTCGCCTGCGGGCCAGGGGGTGGTGGGAGCGAGGGTGGCCCCACCGACCCCTGTCGGCTCTCGGGCACGATCGTGGGCACGGTGGAGCTTTCGCCCGGTACCTGCAACCCCTACCGCGTGGTGGGGGACCTCGAGGTCCCGGGCGGCGGGGTCCTCAAGATCCACCCCGGGACCGCGCTGGTCTTTGAGCAGGACACCGGCCTTTCGGTGACCGGCCACGGCCAGCTGGTGGTCGAGGGCACCGCCGCCCAGCCGGTGGCGATGCGCGGGTACCAGCCGATCCCCGGTTACTGGAAGGGCCTGGTCTTTAAGGACGCCGACAGCTTCGCGAACAAGCTCGAGCACGTCGAGATCCGGGACGCCGCCGGGGCCGAGGCTTGGGACCCCGGCGCCTTCGGGACTTACCGGGCGGCGGTGGCGCTTGTTGGTAGCAGCCGACTTCAAGCTAAGTTCAACAAAGTTTGGAAGAACGCGGGAGCTGCCTTCTTCATCGACGACGCGGTGGACCTCTGGCAGGACTTTGACGAAAACGTTCTTACGGAAAACCAAGGTTTCCCCTTGCTCATCTACGCCAGCCGGTTGGGGCAGGTAAAGGCGAACAACGACTTCTCGGGAAATGCCAGCGGAAAGAACTACGTTCGGGTGGCGGGGGGGTACGGCGAGGTCCATACCGCCACCTGGCTCAAGCTGAACGTCCCCTACCGGGTTCATGGCGAGGTCACCGTGGCCGACCAGCATCGTCTCACGATCGCCGCCGGCGCGCGCCTGTTCTTTGAACAGGACGCCCGGCTCACGATTGACGGCTACACCGGCGCCCTTACCGCGGTGGGCACCGCGACGGATCCCATCGTGTTTACCGGTCTCTTGGCCCAGAAGGGTTATTGGTGCGGGCTCTACTTCCACGACACCCACAGCACGGAGAACCGGCTCGAGAACGTGGTGGTCGAGTACGGCGGCGGCGACGCCGCGGCCTGCGCCAGCCAGAGCGCTTACTACGCAAACATTTTGATCGACAGCTCGGGGAACGCCTCCAGCCAGTATCTTTACTTGCACGAAAGTAGGATTGAGCATAGCGCACACTACGGCCTCGTGCTGCCGAGCACCCTTACGAAAGACTTCGTCGCCTTGAACCTTTCTGGGAATACCGACGGGAATATCGTCATCGAAAACTACTAAGGTTTTTAGTCCTTAAAGCTGGGGGCGAAGAGCGTTTTGCGCTTCTTCGTCCTCAGCTCCTCGAGCACGCCCCAAAACGTGCCCCAGATCTCGGCTTCGTCTTTGGAAGGAATGCTTTGGGCAAGGGTTTCTTGATTCTTAAAAACGAAGCGGCGAGCCGACGCCAAGCTTGCCGTCTGTGCGCGCGTCTTCCCGGGAGATGGGCGATCCGAAAGAGCCTTTCGCGGCTTAGATCGAAGCGCCGAACGCTCAAAATCTCCGCGGGAAGAAGGACCGGCTGGTCCCGTCTGCCAAGGGCGAGGACTGGCCGAACGCGGTTTTCCCAAGAAGGGGGGCCAGGTCCGAAGCGTGGCTGTTTTTGCCCTGCGCTTTACCGATCTAGAAACTCCTTTCTAAAGTGGATCCGCATAAGCTACCCCTTCAGGCTGCCCAGCGTGAGCCCCCGGATGAACCAGCGCTGGGCGAAGAGGAAGACCAGGATGGGGGGAACGGTGGCCAGCGAGAGCCCGGCCATCAGAAGCGTCCACTGGGTGGAGAAGTCGGTGTTGAAGACCGCCAGGCCCACCGTCAGCGGCCGCTTCACCTCTTCCAGGACCATTGCCCGCATACGCGCCTCCTTTGCTCCATTTTCACCCGGTGACGCTTCGGTGACGCACTCTCCCCTAGCTTGCGGAGGGAGGTGGTAATTCATGAAAAAAGCCATTGGGGTTCTTGCCCTTTCGATGCTTGCGCTGGTCGCCTGCGGGCCAGGGGGTGGTGGGAGCGAGGGTGGCCCCACCGACCCCTGTCGGCTCTCGGGCACGATCGTGGGCACGGTGGAGCTTTCGCCCGGTACCTGCAACCCCTACCGCGTGGTGGGGGACCTCGAGGTCCCGGGCGGCGGGGTCCTCAAGATCCACCCCGGGACCGCGCTGGTCTTTGAGCAGGACACCGGCCTTTCGGTGACCGGCCACGGCCAGCTGGTGGTCGAGGGCACCGCCGCCCAGCCGGTGGCGATGCGCGGGTACCAGCCGATCCCCGGTTACTGGAAGGGCCTGGTCTTTAAGGACGCCGACAGCTTCGCGAACAAGCTCGAGCACGTCGAGATCCGGGACGCCGCCGGGGCCGAGGCTTGGGACCCCGGCGCCTTCGGGACTTACCGGGCGGCGGTGGCGCTTGTTGGTAGCAGCCGACTTCAAGCTAAGTTCAACAAAGTTTGGAAGAACGCGGGAGCTGCCTTCTTCATCGACGACGCGGTGGACCTCTGGCAGGACTTTGACGAAAACGTTCTTACGGAAAACCAAGGTTTCCCCTTGCTCATCTACGCCAGCCGGTTGGGGCAGGTAAAGGCGAACAACGACTTCTCGGGAAATGCCAGCGGAAAGAACTACGTTCGGGTGGCGGGGGGGTACGGCGAGGTCCATACCGCCACCTGGCTCAAGCTGAACGTCCCCTACCGGGTTCATGGCGAGGTCACCGTGGCCGACCAGCATCGTCTCACGATCGCCGCCGGCGCGCGCCTGTTCTTTGAACAGGACGCCCGGCTCACGATTGACGGCTACACCGGCGCCCTTACCGCGGTGGGCACCGCGACGGATCCCATCGTGTTTACCGGTCTCTTGGCCCAGAAGGGTTATTGGTGCGGGCTCTACTTCCACGACACCCACAGCACGGAGAACCGGCTCGAGAACGTGGTGGTCGAGTACGGCGGCGGCGACGCCGCGGCCTGCGCCAGCCAGAGCGCTTACTACGCAAACATTTTGATCGACAGCTCGGGGAACGCCTCCAGCCAGTATCTTTACTTGCACGAAAGTAGGATTGAGCATAGCGCACACTACGGCCTCGTGCTGCCGAGCACCCTTACGAAAGACTTCGTCGCCTTGAACCTTTCTGGGAATACCGACGGGAATATCGTCATCGAAAACTACTAAGGTTTTTAGTCCTTAAAGCTGGGGGCGAAGAGCGTTTTGCGCTTCTTCGTCCTCAGCTCCTCGAGCACGCCCCAAAACGTGCCCCAGATCTCGGCTTCGTCTTTGGAAGGAATGCTTTGGGCAAGGGTTTCTTGATTCTTAAAAACGAAGCGGCGAGCCGACGCCAAGCTTGCCGTCTGTGCGCGCGTCTTCCCGGGAGATGGGCGATCCGAAAGAGCCTTTCGCGGCTTAGATCGAAGCGCCGAACGCTCAAAATCTCCGCGGGAAGAAGGACCGGCTGGTCCCGTCTGCCAAGGGCGAGGACTGGCCGAACGCGGTTTTCCCAAGAAGGGGGGCCAGGTCCGAAGCGTGGCTGTTTTTGCCCTGCGCTTTACCGATCTAGAAACTCCTTTCTAAAGTGGATCCGCATAAGCTACCCCTTCAGGCTGCCCAGCGTGAGCCCCCGGATGAACCAGCGCTGGGCGAAGAGGAAGACCAGGATGGGGGGAACGGTGGCCAGCGAGAGCCCGGCCATCAGAAGCGTCCACTGGGTGGAGAAGTCGGTGTTGAAGACCGCCAGGCCCACCGTCAGCGGCCGCATCTCGATCGAGTTGGTGGCCACCAGCGGCCAGAGGAAGCTGTTCCACCCGGCCAGGAAGGTAAAGGTTCCGAGGGTCGCCAGGGCCGGGGCGGCGAGCGGCAGCGCCACCTTCCAGTAGATCTGCCAGGGGCCGGCCCCGTCGATCAGGGCGGCCTCCTCGAGCTCCTTGGGGACCTGGAGGAAGTGCTGGCGCATCAGGAAGATCGCGAAGGCGTCGAAGAGCCCGGGCAAAAGCAGGGCGTAGTAGGTGTCGATCCACCCGAGCCGGCTCATGATCACGAAGAGGGGGATGATCAGCACGTGGGCCGGGATCATCAGGGTGATGAGGCTGAGCAGGAACATCGCGTCCCGCCCCCGCCAGGAGAACCGGGCGAAGGCGTAGCCGGCCATCGCCCCCGAGGTGAGGTTCAGGAAGGTCAGCCCCCCGGCCAGAATCAGCGAGTTCAGGTACCAGCGGAAAAACGGCACCACCCGAAGGACCTCGCGGTAGTTCTCCCAGTGGAGCTTCTTGGGCCAGAGCTGGATCGGCAGGTCGAAGAGCGAGCCCGGCTCCTTGAGGCTGGTCGAGAGCATCCAGAGGAACGGCACCAGCATGGTAAGCCCCCCGAGCACCAAGAGGGCGATCACGATCACGTCCCAAAGCCTGGTCTTCTTCATACTTCTTCCAGCACCCAGCGCTTCCGAAGCTTCCACTGCAGCACGGTTAGGCCGAAGAGGATCAGGAACAAAAGCCAGGCGATCGCCGAGGCGTAGCCCATGTCCGGGGGGAACTCGCCGAAGGCCTTCTGGTAGAGGTAGAAGAGCAGCACGTTGGTGGCGTCCAGCGGCCCGCCGCCGGTCATCACGTAGATCAGGCCGAAGACCTGGAACCCCCCGATCAGCGCCAGGATGGTGTTCAAGAACACCGTGGGCGAGAGCAACGGCAGGGTGACGTGGACGAACTTCTGCCACTCGTTGGCCCCGTCCAGGGCGGCCGCCTCGTAGTAGCTGGGATCGATGTTCTGAAGCCCGGCCAGGAAGATCAGCATCCGGAAACCGAGCCCGGCCCAGACCGAGGCGATGATGATCCCGGGCATCGCCCAGGCGGGGTCCTCCAGCCACCCGGGGCCCTGGGTGGCCAGCCAGTGGAGGGTGGCCGGAACCTGGAGGTGCAGGAGGTGAAAAACCGCCTCCATCCGCCCCCCCAGCCACCGCAGGAAGAGGTTCACCGGCCCCACGTAGGGGTTCAAGACCCAGCGCCAGAGCAACCCCACCGCCACCACGCTGGTGACCGTGGGCAGGAGGTAGAGGGTGCGCACGATCCGCACCCCGAAAAAGCGCCGGTTGAGCCCCAGCGCCACCGCCAGCGCCACCGCGATCTCCACCGGCACCGCCACCGTCACGTAGTAGAGGGTGTTGAAGAAGGCCTTCTTGAGCACCGGGTCGGCCAGCATCCGGCGGTAGTTCTCAAGCCCCGCCCAGGCCGCCACCAGGTTGTGGAAGGTCAGGGGCTGGAAGACGTCCCAGCGGGTGAACGAGATCCAGAGCGAGAGCAGGATCGGCCCGGCGTTGAAGGCCAGGAACCCCACCAGACTGGGGAGCAGGAAGAGCCAGGGGAAACGGCGGAAGACGTCCATGGAAGGGGGCAGGGGGCGGGGCTCCCCCCGCCCCCGAACGGGCCTACTTGCGGCCGGCCTTGACCTCGTCGAGGATCTTCTGCACCTTGGGGGCCACCGCGTCCATGGCGGTCTTGACGTCCTCCTTACCCTGCCAGACCGGCTGCAGGGCCTTGCCGATCAGCCGGATCGCCTCGGAGAACCGCTCGAAGGTCTCGGTGGGGACGGCGTCCTTGTTGACGGTGAGGAAGTACTGCTGGTGGCGGGGCGGCGGCGGGGTGAAGAAGGCCTTGAGGACCTTGTTGGTGGCCTCGGGGTGAAGGGGGTCGTAGCCGATCGCCGGGATGATCAACCCGCCCTTGGTGAAGATCAAGGCCCCCTCGGGACCGGCCAGGAACTTGAGGACCTTCCAGGCCGCCGCCTTGTTGCGGGCGGTGCGGGTGATGCCCCAACCGGAGCCGTCGATGTCGACGATGCTGCCGGCCTTGCCGCGGGGGAAGGGGACGATGTCCCAGTCGAACTTGGCCTTCTTCTTGAGGGTGGGGACCCGCCAGCGGCCGTCGACGATCATCGCGGTGCGGCCGTTCAGGAACATCCCGAAGGCGCTCTGGTCGGCGGCCTCGGCCGGGGTGGGGGCGACGTGGTGCTTGTAGCGGAGGTCGACGTAGAACTGGAGGCCCTCGACCGAAGCCGGGCTGTTGAGCAGGAACTTGCTGTGGTCCGGGCTAAAGAAGCGGCCGCCGTTCGACCACACCCAGGGCTCCCAGAAGAGGAAGTAGGTGTAGAACGACATCCCCCACTGCACCCGCTTGCCGTTCTTCTCCACGGTGAGGGCCTTGGCGGCCTTCAGGAAGTCGTCCCAGGTCCAGTCGGGCTTGGGGTCGGGGAGCCCGGCCTTTTTAAAGAGGTCGCGGTTGTAGTAGAGGACCAGGTTGGAGACGTCGCGGGGCAGGACGTAGAGCTTGCCCCGGTACTTGAAGGCCTCGAGGATCCCCTGGTAGTAGATTCCGGTGTCGAAGTTGTCCTTCTTGATGTATTGCCCCAGCGGGACCAGGAGCCCCTTGGCGGCGAAGGCGGGGAAGTTGATGTTGTTGATGAAGATCAGGTCGGGGGCCTTGCCGGCCGCGAACATCGCGGTCAGCTTGGTCCAGTAGTCCCGCGCCGGGATGTGGAGGAGCTTGACCTGAATATCCGGGTTCTTCGCCATGAAAGCCTTGAAGGCCTGGTTGTAGAGCTCGATCTCCGACTGGCTGCCCCAGCTGGCCACGGTCACGGTGGTCTTGGCCAGCGCGGGGACGAGCAAGAGGAGCATCGCGAGCCCTAACCCTTTGAGTCCCTTCATTTCACACCTCCCTTGCCGTACCCGATGGGGTAGGGTCCCACCGGGACCGGTAGCTTCCCCGCCGGGACGAACTTCCCGGCGAGGGCCTCCAACGCGGCCTCAACCTGGACCGCGCGAAAGCCGTAGGTCGCAAGGTAGCCGTCGGGCGCGGGGTCGAGGTAGACGAGGTCGTCGGGGTTCCCCAGTGCGACCACGTAGACCGGTTTGCCGAGCGCCTTGAGGCCCTGGTAGAGCCAGATCGTTTCGTCGGGCAGGGGCCCGAGCCAGTGGTAGGTGCCGAGGACCACGCGGTCGAACCGCTTCGCCCGCGCCAGGGTGGCCTCGATCTCGGGTCCGGTGGGGACCTCGGAGACCTCCTGGTAGTGGGCCCCGGGGAGGTACTTGGGGGCGAGCGCGGCCAGCGAGGGCTCCTCGCCGTAGCGGGGGCGGATCTTCGGCCCCACCACCAGCGTCCCCGGCCCCGGGATGGGAAGCCCGCCCCGGAGCCAGGTCACCCCCGCCCGGGCCGCCCGCCGGGCCAAATCCTCAAGCGACCGCCAGTCGGGTTCGGGGCAGGGGGGGCGAACCCTCCGCCGAAGGGCGGCCAGCCGGGCCCGGGAGGCGGCCTGGCGCTCGGGGGTGATCGTGCCGTTCTCGATCGCTTCCGAAAGCGCCCGGAAGATCGCCCGGGCCCGGTCGGGGTCGCGGCCGGCGATCACCAGATCGGCCCCCGCCCGCACCGCCCGGACCGCCGCCTCGCCGAGGCCGTAGCGGTCGCGGATCGCCCGCATGCTCATGTCGTCGGTGACGATCGCTCCCTTGAAGCCGAGCGTTTCGCGCAGCAACCCGGTGAGGATCCTCTTCGAGAGGGTGGCGGGGTAGTCGGGGTCGAGGTCGGGGTAGAGGATGTGGGCGGTCATGATCAGCGGCACCCCGGCCCGGACCGCGGCCTTGAAGGGCACCAGGTGGACCCGCTCGATCTCCGGAAGGCTCCCCTTGGGGTAGACCGGCAACCCGAGGTGGCTGTCGACGCTGGTGTCGCCGTGGCCGGGAAAGTGCTTGGCGGTGGGCAGGACGCCGGCGTCCTCGAGGCCGGCGATAAAGGCGAGCCCCTGTCGGGTCACCCGCTCGGGGTCGGCCCCGAAGCTGCGGATCCCGATGATCGGGTTCTTGGGGTTGGTGTTGACGTCGAGGACCGGGGCGAAGTCGACGTTGGCGCCGGCGTAGCAGACCTCCTCGCCGATCGCCCGGGCCACCGCCCGGGTGAGCCCCGGGTCGTCGGCGGCGGAGAGGGCCATCGCGCCGGGGAAGCGGGGGACCCCGGGGACCCGGAACGAGTTGAAGGGCCCGCCCTCCTGGTCCACGAACACGAGGAGGTCGGGGTAGCGCGCCCGGAGCTCGTGGATCGGCCCCGGCCCCTCGGCGAAGTTGGAGCTAAAGAGCAGGACCCCGGCGGGCTTCAGTTCCTCGATCAGGTCGTAGGGCACCCCCGGGCCCGGCCAGGAGAGGATCAAAAACGGCCCCGCCCCGGCCCGGGCGAAGGCCGTGCCAGCCAGCAGCAACAAGAGCCACCTCCTCACGCGAGCGCCTCCCTGAGGTTGCCGCCGGCCTCGGCGAGGCGCTTCCGGGCGGCCTCGAGGCCCAGCCCCCGGGCCAAAAGCACCGCCAGCGGCACCTCTCCGCCGGCGACCCTTAGGGCCTCCTCGGCCCGGTCCTCGTCGACCCCGGCGATCTCGGCCACCAGCGCCCGGGCCCGGCGGCGGAGCTTTTGGTTGGTGGGCCGCACCGCCACCATCCGGTTGCCGTAGACCCGGCCCAGCCGCACCATCGCCAGGGTGGAGAAGAGGTTCAGGGCGACCTTCTGGGCGGTGCCGGCGGCCAGCCGGGTGCTGCCGGCGACGACCTCGGGGCCGGTGTCGAGGAGGACCGGGTGGGCCACCGCCCCAAGGAGCGGGGCCCCGGGGTTGTTGGCGATCCCCACGGTGAGGGCGCCCCTTTCGCGGGCGGCGGCGGCCAGGGCCAGGGTGTAGGGGGTGCGGCCGCTGGCCGAGACCGCCACCAAGACGTCGCCCTCGCCCAGGCTCGCCCCCGCCCGCCGGCCGGCCTCGACGTCGTCCTCGGCGGCCTCCACCGCCCGGGTCATCGCCCCCTCGCCGCCGGCCAAAAAGAGCCTGAGCCGTTCCTCGGGCCAGCCGAAGGTGGGGGGGAGCTCGGCCCCGTCGAGCACCGCCAGGCGGCCGGCGGTGCCGGCCCCGGCGTAGGCCAGCGCCCCGCCGGCGGAAAGCCGCCGGGCGGCGGCCAGGGCGGCGGCCTCCAGGGCGGGAAGGGCGGGGCGCACCGCCGCCAGGGCGGCGAACTGCCGCTCGAGGAGGGCCTCGAGAATCTCCCCCGGCGGCCAGGCGTCGAGGTCGCGGTAGCGCGGGTTCACGTCCTCGGTGCTCACGGGACCTCCGCCAAAACCGCGTTGCCCACCCGGGGCCGGAGCCAGGCCAGGGCGTTGGCGCCGTGCCGGGTGGGGTGCACGCGGTTGGTGAGCAGCGCCCAGCCCACCCCCCGCTCGGGGTCGAGCCAGGCGCCGGTGCCGGTGAAGCCGGTGTGGCCGAGGGCGGCGGGGCTGGCGAGCCCGCCCCCCGACCAGCCGGGGTGCTTGCGGCTCCAGCCCAGCGCCCGTTCCTCGGTGTGGGGGCGGGCCATCTCGGCGAGGGCGGCGGGCGAGAGCCAGCGGCCGGCGAGGATGGCCTCCAGCTGGTCGAGCACGCCGTCCAGCGTGCCGAAGAGCCCGGCGTGCCCGGCGGCCCCGCCCAGGGCGTAGGCGTTCTCGTCGTGGACCTCGCCCCTCAGGATCCGCCCCCGCCAGGGGCAGCGCTCGGTGGGCGCGGTTCGCTCGGGCGGCGGGGCCCAGGCGAAGCCTTCGGGGAGGTTGAACTCGGCGAGGGGTTTCCCCCGGACGCGCTCGAGCACCAGCCCGAGCAGGATGTAGCCGAGGTCGGAGTAGACCGGCGCCCCCAGGGGCCAGGGCTCCTGCAGCACCCGCGCCTTGAGCGTCGCCCCCTGGCCCCAGGTGTAGAGCGGGGCCCAGGCCGGCAGCCCGGCGGTGTGGGCGAGAAGCTCGCGCAGGGTCCGGTCGGCGAAGTTGGGCCCGGGTTGCAGCCAGGCGGCCTCGGGCAGGTGCCGCCTCAAGGGATCGTCGAGGTCGAGAAGCCCCTGCTCGGCGGCCCGGAGCACCTCGGGCAGGGTGAAGAGGACCTTGGTGAGGCTGGCGAGGTCGTAGTAGGCGTCGAGCCGGGCCGGCTCGGGCTGGGGAAGAAGCGCCAGCCGGCCCACCGCCGCCCGCTCCCGCCGGCCGTCGGCGGCGACCGCCCCGACCACCCCCCCGGGGATCGCCCCCTCGGCGACCGCCTCTTCCAGGAGCGCGCGGGCCCTTTCCAGCATCTGGGCGGAGTATACCGCCGGGGGCGGCCAGTGGCAACCGAGTGGTACGCAGGTGGTATACTCGCGGCGTGAAGGCAACCGCGCTCCGGCTGGACCTCGAGGCCCCCACCCCCCTCTACCTCCAGCTCAAGGCGGCGATCGAGGAGAAGATCCAAAGCGGCGCCCTCGCCCCCGGCGAGGCCCTGCCCTCCGAACGCACCCTGGCCGAGGCCCTCGGGGTCTCCCGGCTCACCGTGCGCCGGGCCCTCGACGAGCTGGTGGCCGGCGGCCTCCTGGTCCGGCGCCAGGGCTCCGGCACCTACGTGGCCCGCCGGGTGGAGCAGCCGCTCTCGGTGCTCACCGGCTTCTCCGAGGACATGCGGGCCCGGGGCATGGAGCCGGGTTCCCGCTGGCTCAAGCGGGAAAAGGGCACCGCCACCCCGGCCGAGGCCCTCGCCCTCTCCCTGCCGCCGGGGGCCGCGGTGGTCCGGCTGGTGCGGGTGCGCACCGCCGACGGCACCCCGATGGCGGTGGAACGGGCGGTGGTCCCCGCTCGCTTCCTCCCCGACCCGGGGGCGGTGGGCGACTCCCTCTACGCCGCCCTCCGGCGGCGGGGCCACGTGCCCGCCCGGGCGCTGGAGCGGCTTAGGGCGGTGGCCCTGGCCGAGCGCGAGGCGGGGATGCTGGGGCTCGCCCCGGGCGCCCCCGCCCTCTACATCGAGCGGGTCTCCTACCTCGAGGACGGGTCGCCCCTGGAGTTCACCCGCTCCCACTACCGGGGCGACCGCTACGACTTTGTCGCCGAGCTCAGGGGCCGGTAGATGCGGGTCCTGGGGTTGATGAGCGGGACCAGCGCCGACGGCGTCGACCTGGTCCTGGCCGGGTTCGAGGGGCGTCCCCCCGAGCTCGGTTCCCGGTTCCTCGACCACCGCCACCGCCCCTACCCCGACGCCCTTAGGGCCCGGGTCCGCGCGGCCCAGCGGGGCGAGGCCGCCACCCCCGAGCTGGCCCGGCTCCACCACGACCTGGGGCGCTTCTACGCCGAGGCCGCCGAGGGGCTGGAGGCCGACCTGGCGGTGGTCTCGGGCCAGACGGTCTGGCACGAACCCCCCCGGGCGACCCTCCAGCTCGGCGAGGCCGCCTACCTGGCCGAGGCCCTGGGGGTGCCGGTGGTCGCCGACCTCCGCCCCTCCGACCTCGCCGCCGGCGGCGAGGGGGCGCCGCTCGTGCCCTACGCCGACCACCTGCTCTTCGCCGAGGCGGCGGTGCGGCGGGCGCTTTTGAACATCGGCGGCATCGCCAACGTCACCTACCTCCCCGGCCGCGATCCCGCCGGGGTGGTCGCCTTCGACACCGGCCCCGGCAACGCCCTGATCGACGAGGCCGCCGAGCGCATGGGTCGGCGCATGGACACCGACGGGGCGCTGGCCCGCTCGGGCCGGGTCTTCGCCTCCCAGGTGGCGTTTTGGCTCGCCGACCCCTACCTCCATCGACCGCCGCCCAAGTCCACCGGCCGCGAGCTCTGGCGGCTGGCGAACCTGCCCGGCGCGTTCGCGCTCCCCGGCCCCGACCTGGTCGCCACCGTAACCCGCTTCGTGGCCGAGAGCATCGCCGAGGCGATCGGGCGGTTCCTGGTCCCCCGCGGCCTCGACGAGGTCTGGGTCGCCGGCGGCGGGGCCAAGAACCCGGTGCTCATGGAGCACCTCCACGAGCTCCTGCCGGCCCCGGTGCGGACCTTCGAGGAGGCCACCGGGCTCGACGCCGCCGTGCGCGAGCCCCTCGCCTTCGCCCTGCTCGGCTACCTCCGGTGGCTGGGGGCGCCGAACGTCCTGCCCCAGACCACCGGAGCGAGGAGGGCGGCGGTCGCCGGCAAGGTGCTCCTGCCCAGCGAGGGAGGGATCTAGGGTGGAGCTCGCCGGCCAGGTCCTGACCCCAACGGGGCTCCGTCCCGGGCGGCTTACCTTCGGCGAGCGGATCGAGGGGTTCGCCCCCGGCCCCGCCCCCCGCCGCTACCTGCTCCCGGGCTTTATCGACCTCCACGTGCACGGCGGCGACGGCGCCGACGCCATGGAGGGGGAGGCGGCGGTGCGGCGGCTCGCCCGCTTCCACGCCCGGCACGGCACCACCGCCCTGCTCGCCACCACCGTCACCGCCCCCGAGGGCGACCTGGAGCGGGCCCTCGCCGGCATCGAGTCGGTGCGGAGGCGCCGGGGGCGCGGCGAGGCGCGGGTGCTCGGGGCCCACCTCGAGGGCCCCTGGATCAGCCCGAAAAGGCTCGGGGCCCAGCCGCCCTACGCCCGCCCCGCCGACCCCGCCGAGGCGGAACGGCTCCTCGCCCGC
>JALSRQ010000118.1 GCA_026984675.1 Thermaceae bacterium | reverse complement strand
TCCCGGCCTGCTGGTCCCCGACCCCCTGGCCGCCCTGGTGGCCCTGGAGCCGGGGGCGATCACCGCCCAAGAGCGGCACTGGGGCACGGTGGAGACCTGCGGGCGGCACACCCGCGGCCAGCTGGTTCTCGACCACCGACGGAGCGGGCGGGCGGCGAACCTCGAGGTCGTCACCGGGGTCGCCGTGGACCGGCTGGCCGACCGCCTCGAGGCCGCCCTGGCCGGGTAGCATGGCCCCGTGGAGCGGTTCTTGGTGGTCGGCCTCGGGAACCCCGGGCGGCGCTACGCCGGCACCCGCCACAACGCCGGGTTCATGGTGCTCGACCGGCTGGCCCAGGAGGAAGGCCTCGGCTTCCGGGAACGGGGCGAGGCCCTCCTCGCCCCGTGGAACGGAGGCTGGCTGATGAAGCCCCTCACCTACATGAACCGCTCGGGGTGGGCGGTGGCCCCGTTCGTCCGGAAAAAGGCGATTCCCCTGGACCGCCTGCTGGTGGTCCACGACGACCTGGACCTGCCCCTCGGTCGCCTCCGGCTCAAGCGGGGGGGCTCCTCCGGCGGGCAACGGGGGGTGGCCTCGATCATCGAGGCCCTGGGCGAGGCCGGCTTCGATCGGCTGCGAATCGGGATCGGCCGCCCCCCGCCGGGGGTGGACCCGGTGGACTGGGTGCTCGCCCGGTTCGCCCCCGGGGAACGGGCGGTGCTCGGGCGGGTCCTCGAGGCCGCCGCCGGGGCCGTGCGCACCTGGCGCGAGGAGGGGCTCGCCGCCGCCCAGGCCCGCTTTAACGGCCTCGACCTCCGGGAGGGGGCGTGAGGGTCTCGCTCCTGGTCCCCGCCGCCGGAAGGGGGGAACGGCTCGGGCTGGGGGTCCCCAAGGCGCTGGTCCGGGTTCGGGGCAGGACCCTGCTCGAGTGGGCCCTGCGCCGCTTTCCCGGGGTGGACGAGGTCCTGGTGGCCCTGCCCCCCGGAATCGAGGCGCCAAGCGGCCTTGGGGCCCGCTTTCTCGAGGGAGGGAGAACCCGCCAGGAGAGCGTCCACCGCCTTTTGCAGGAGGCCACCGGCGAGCTCGTGCTGGTTCACGACGCCGCCCGCCCCTTCGTGGTGCCCGAGGCGGTGGAGCGGGTCCTCGCCGCCGCCCGAAGGACCGGGGCGGCGGTCCCGGCGATCCCGGTCCCCGACACCCTGGTCGAGGGCGAGGCCGCCTACGGCCGGGTGCTCGACCGCGCCCGGCTCCGGCTGGTGCAGACCCCCCAGGGGTTTTCCCGCACGCTGCTCCTGGCCGCCCACCGGGCCGCCCGCACGGAGGGAAGGGTCGCCACCGACGACGCCCAGCTGGTGCGGGCCCTCGGCCGTCCGGTCGCCCTCGTCCCCGGCGACCGGCGGATGTTCAAGGTCACCTACCCCGAGGACCTCGCCCTCCTCGCCGCCCTACTCCAGGCGGAGGCCGACGAGCGCGCTTAAAGCGTCCAAAAACCCCGCCCAGTTCGGGGGGTAGGCGTCCTCGCCGGTGCTCGCCCGGCCGTCCAGGCGCACCGCCCAGGCGGTGCCGCCGCAAACCGGGTAATCGGGCTCGTAGCGGGCCTCCCAGTCGTGGACGCCGATTGCCCGGAGCCTTTCCTGAAAAGCCCGCCAGGCCTCGGGGGAAGGGCGAACCCGGCGCTCCTCGAGCACCGCGCCGTCGTGCCCCCTCCGGCGGTAGAGGAGGCCTTCTCCCTCGCTCCCTGAAACCTCCCACCCGCCGCCGGCCCAGCCCATCGCCACGTAGACCCGCACGGCCCTATGATCGAGGGGTGATCGAGGAGCGGGCAAGGGCCAAGGTCAACCTCGGGCTCGCCGTGCTCGGGCGCCGCCCCGACGGCTACCACGAGCTCCACACCCTCTTCGCCACCCTCGACCTCGCCGACCGGGTGCGGCTGGCCCGGCGAAAACGGGGGATCGCCCTCGCCGTCGCCGGGGCCGAGCTTCCCACCGGCGAGGCGAACCTCGCCTACCGGGCCGCCCGGGCCTACCTCGAGACCACCGGGGTCGAGGCCGGGGTGACGATCGCGCTGGAGAAGAGGATTCCCCTCGCCGCCGGACTGGGCGGCGGCTCGGCCGACGCCGCCGCGGTGCTCCGGGGGATGGAGCGGCTCTTCGGCGCCGGGGCCGACCTCCCCGCCCTGGCGGCGGAACTCGGGGCCGACGTCCCCTTTCTGCTCCGCGGGGGCCTGGCCGAGGCCCGGGGGGTCGGCGAGCGGCTCCGGCCCCTCCCCCCCACCCCGCTCCACCTGGTGCTGGTCAACCCCGGCTTCCCGGTCCCCACCGCCGAGATCTACCGGGCGCTCGGGCCCGAAGACTGGGGCCCCGAGCTCGAGGCCGGGGCGATCCTCGAGGCCCTCGCCGAAAACCGCCCGCCGCCCTGGCGGAACGACCTCGAGGCCGCGGCCTTCCGCCTCTTCCCCCAGCTCCGGGCGCTCAAGGAAGTCCTCCTGGGCCACAGTCTCGAGCCCCTGCTGGCCGGTTCCGGGCCCACCTTCCTCGCCCCCCTGCCCGACCGGGAGCGGGCCGAGGCCACCGCCCGGGCGCTCGCCGCCCGCTACCCCGGGTTCTGGGTCCGGGCCGCCCGACTGGAGGCGCCGGCGTGAGCTGGCGGGCGCTGGAGTTCGAGGCCGAGCCGCGGCCGGTCGAGGCCATGGTCGAGTGGCTGGCCGGCCTGCTCGCGCCCCGCGGGGTAACGGTGCTTTCGGCCAAGGAGACCGACTGGGGGCTGGAGCTCACGGTCCGGGTGGGGGCCAGGAAGACCCTCCTTGGGATCGGGCGCCTCGAGGGCAGCCGCCGCACCTACCGGGCCTTCACCCGCCCGCCCCAGATCCTCGACCACCTGCTGGGGTTCGGCCGGGTACGGACCCGGGAGGCGGTGCTCAAGGCGCTGGAAGAAGCGCTCGGCGCCGAGGGGCGGCGCCCCCGCTGGGTGGAGCTCGGATGAGGGCGCTCGACCGCGAGATCCTGCGGCTCGCCCTCCCGGCCCTGGGAGCGCTCTTGGTCGAGCCCCTGGTCAGCGTGGTGGACACCGCCTTCGTGGGCCGGCTGGGGGCCCGCCCGCTGGCCGCCCTGGGCATCACCACCGCCCTTTTGGGCCTCTTCTTCGTGGTCTTCAACTTCCTGGCCTACGCCACCACCCCCCGCATCGCCTACGCCCTGGGGAAGGGCGACCGCCAGGAGGCCCTCAAACGGGCCTCGGAGGCGCTCTGGCTTTCGCTTGGGCTCGGCGGCCTGGCGGCGCTTTTGCTCCTCGTCCTGGCCCCGTTCCTGGTGGGGCTCATGGGGGGCGGGGCGGTCTACCGCGAGGCCCTCGGGTACCTGCGCCTCCGGGCCCTCTCGGGCCCGGCGATCCTGCTCACCACCGCGGCCCACGGGATCTACCGCGGGTTCCAGGACACCCGCACCCCCTTCCTGGTCTCGCTGGCCGCCAACCTGGCCAACGCCCTGCTCGACCCGGTCCTGATCTTCCCCCTGGGCATGGGGCTCAACGGCGCCGCCCTGGCCAGCGTGCTGGCCCAGAGCCTGGGGGCCGGCTGGTTCCTCCACCGCCTGGTGCGGCTGGGGGCGTGGCGGCCGTTCCCCGGCCTCGCCGCCCTGGCCCCCTACCTGCGGGTGGGGGGCGAGATGCTCCTCCGCACCGCCTCGCTGGTGGGGGCGATCGCGGTCGCCGCCGCCGCCGCCGCCCGCATCGGGGTGGTGGCGGTGGCCGCCCACCAGATCCTCTGGCAGGTCTGGCTGCTGCTGGCGATGGCCCTCGACGCCCTGGCGATCGCCGCTCAGGCCCTGGTGGCCCGCCTCCGGGGGGAGGACCCCGGCGCCGCCCGGGCCGCCAGCGACCGGCTTCTGGCCCTGGGCCTTTGGGCCGGGCTGGCCCTCGCCCTCCTCCTGCTGCCCGGGCGGGCCTGGGTGCCCGCCTTCTTCACCCCCGACCCGGCGGTGGGGGCGGCGGTGCGGTCGGTCTGGCCGGTGGTCGTGCTGGCCACCCCGGTCAACGCCTTGGTCTTCGTATGGGACGGCGTCTTCATGGCCGCCGAGCGGTTTCGCTTTCTGGCCGTGACCACCTTCCTCGCCTCGCTCCTGGGCTCGCTGTGGTTCCTGGCGGTGCCCCCGCTCGGGCTGGGGCTCGTCGCCCTGTGGGGCGGCATGCTGGCGATGAACCTGGTGCGGGGCGCCTTCCAAGCCTGGGGCTACGCCAAACGAAAGCTGGCCCCCTAACCGGGGCCGCCGGCCATGCCATAATGAAAACGCCAATGGCTTGCGATCGACCGGAGATCACCGAACGCCTCACCGCCCACGGCCTCCGGGCCACCCCGGCCCGCTGCCGGATCCTCGGGCTGCTCCTGGAGACCCACGAGCACTACACCCCCGAGGAGATGCTCGAGGCCCTGAGGACCCGTGGCGAGCCGATGAGCATCGCCACCCTCTACCAGAACCTGGCCAAGCTCAGCGAGGCCGGGGTGATCGGCCGCTTCGTGGGCCCCGACGGGGTGAGCCGCTACGACGCGGTCACCGACCCCCACCACCACCTGGTCTGCGAGGTCTGCGGCCGCATGGTCGACGTGCGGGCGGCGGGGCCCCTGGCCGAGGTGGTGCCCCAGGCGGTCTTCCCCGAGGACGCCGGCGAGCTCGCCCGCTGGCAGGTGAAGGGGCATAAGGTCGAGTTCGTCGGGGTCTGCCCCGCCTGCCAGGCGCGGCTTCGGGCGCGCTCAGCCTAGGGGCCGTGCGGCGCCTTTTCGAACAGTTCCTAGAGAGCGAGGCCAGGGGCGGCCTGCTGCTTTTTCTGGCCGCCCTGGTCGCCTTCATCTGGAGCAACGCCCCCGGCGCCGCGGCCTACTTCGCCCTCCGGGAAGTGCCGATCGCGGTGCGCCTGGGCGGCTTCGTCCTGGAAAAGGACCTCCTCCACTTCGTCAACGACTTCTTGATGGCGGTCTTCTTCCTGCTGGTGGGGCTTGAGCTCAAGCGCGAGCTCCTCTCCGGCGAGCTGAGGGAGCCCCGCCGCGCGGCCCTGGCGGTCGCCGCCGCCCTGGGGGGGATGCTGGTCCCGGCCCTGATCTACACCGGCCTGAACGCCGGCGGGCCCGGCGCCGCCGGCTGGGGCGTGCCCATGGCCACCGACATCGCGTTCGCCCTGGGGGTGCTGGCCTTGCTTGGCCGGCGGGTGCCGGCCGGAATCAAGGTCTTCCTCACCGCCCTGGCAATCGTCGACGACCTGGGAGCGGTCCTGGTGATCGCCCTCTTTTACACCGCCGGGCTCCAGCCCGTCGCCCTCCTCGCCGCCGCCGGGGTCTACCTGGGGCTCCTTTTGCTCGGCCGCCTTGGGGTGAGGAACCTGGTCCCCTACCTGGGGCTCGGCCTCCTCCTCTGGTACTTCGTGTACGCCTCCGGCATCCACGCCACCGTGGCGGGGGTGTGGCTGGCCTTCGCCATCCCCCTGGCGACGGGCCGCAAGACGCTCCCCCGCCCGCAACCGGCCGACGCCCATGGGGAGGAGGCCGAGGCCGCGCTGGAGCGCCTCGAGGCCGAGGCCGCCCTGGCCCAGTCCCCCCTCCACCGGCTGGAACACGCCCTCCACCCCTGGGTGGCCTACGGGATCCTCCCGGTCTTCGCCTTCATGAACGCGGGGGTGGCCCTCTCCGGCACCGGACTGGGCCCGGTGGCCCTGGGGGCCTTCCTCGGTCTGGTGCTCGGCAAGCCCCTGGGGATCCTGCTCTTTGCCTACGGGGCGGTGCGGGCCGGCCTCGCCCGGCTTCCCGCCGGGGTCGGCTGGAGGGCGGTCCTGGGGGCCGGGACGCTGGCCGGGATCGGCTTCACCATGGCCCTCTTCATCGCCGGCCTGGCGTTCGGTCCCCAACTCCTCGACCAGGCCAAGGTCGGGGTGCTGGCCGCCTCGCTGGCCGCCGCCGCCCTGGGCTCGCTCTTCCTCCTCCAGAACCCGGCCCGGGAAAGGTGAGCCCCCACCCAGTCCCCCGCTCGGGGAACCCCTAGGCTGGGAGTGCGTATCCATAATGGATATGCTTTTGGAGGTAAGCGATGGACCGACGCACCTGCCCGCACAGCGAGGACGTCTACCGTCCCGCCACCCTCGGGGGCAGCCCCGTCCGCCGGTGGTGGCCTGAGAAGCTCAACCTCAAGATCCTCCACCAAAACCCCGCCGAGCTCAAGCCCACCGACCCGGGCTTTAGCTACCGGGCGGCCTTCGAATCGCTCGACTACCACGCCCTCAAGGAGGACCTGCGGCGGCTGATGACCGAGGGCCAGGACTGGTGGCCGGCCGACTGGGGCCACTACGGCCCCCTCTTCATCCGCATGGCCTGGCACGCCGCCGGCACCTACCGGGTCTTCGACGGCCGCGGCGGCTCCGCGGGCGGGTTCCAGCGGTTCGCCCCGGAGAACAGCTGGCCCGACAACGTCAACCTCGACCGGGCCCGGCGCCTGCTCTGGCCGATCAAGAGGAAGTACGGCAGCAAGATCTCCTGGGCCGACCTCTTGATCCTCGCCGGCAACGTGGCGCTGGAGTCGATGGGGTTCAAGACGTTCGGTTTCGCCGGCGGCCGGGTGGACGCCTGGGAACCCGACGAGAGCGCCTACTGGGGGCCGGAGTCGGCCTGGCTCGCCGATGAGCGCCACCCCGGCGGCGAGCTGGAAAAACCCCTCGCGGCCGACCACATGGGGCTGATCTACGTCAACCCGGAGGGGCCCGGGGGCGTGCCCAATGCGGTGGAGGCCGCCCGGCACATCCGCGAGAGCTTCAAGCGGATGGCGATGAACGACGAGGAGACGGTCGCCCTGATCGCCGGCGGCCACACCTTCGGCAAGGCCCACGGCGCCGCCGGCGTCGACCACCTCGGCCCCGAGCCCGAGGCCGCCCCCATCGAGGAGCAGGGGCTCGGCTGGAAGAACCGCTACCGCACCGGCAAGGGCGCCGACACCATCACCAGCGGCCTCGAGGGCGCCTGGACCCCGACCCCCACCCGCTGGGACATGAGCTTCCTCCGGCTCCTCTTCAAGTACGACTGGAACCTGGTCAAGGGCCCCGGCGGGGCCTGGCAGTGGGAGCCGGTGAACCCCGACCCCGAGGACCTGGTGCCCGACGCCCACGTCCCCGGCAAGCGGAACAAGCCGATGATGCTCACCACCGACCTGGCGCTCCGCTACGACCCGGAGTACGCCAAGATCGCCCGCCGGTTCCTCGAGGACCCTGAATCCTTCGCCGACGCCTTCGCCCGCGCCTGGTTCAAGCTCACCCACCGCGACATGGGGCCGAAATCCCGCTACCTCGGCCCCGAGGTCCCCGAGGAGGACCTGATCTGGCAGGACCCCCTTCCGCCCCGGGACTTCGAGCCCATCGACGAGGACGACGCCGAGCGGCTGAAGGCGGAGATCCTGGCCGCCGGCCCGGCGATCCCCGAGCTCGTCTACCTGGCCTGGGCGGCGGCCAGCAGCTTCCGGGCCTCGGACAAACGGGGCGGGGCGAACGGCGCCCGGATCCGCCTTTTGCCCCAGCGGAACTGGGAGGCCAACCGGCCGGCCCTGCTCGCGCGGGTGCTGGGGGTGCTCGAAGGAATCCAGCAGCGCTTCAACGCCGAACAGAAAACCGGCAAGCGGGTCGCCCTCGCCGACCTCATCGTCCTCGGCGGCAACGCCGCGGTGGAGGAGGCGGCGAGGCGGGCCGGGTTCGCGGTGTGCGTTCCCTTCCACCCCGGCCGGGTGGACGCCACCCAGGAGCAGACCGACGTCGAGTCGTTCGGCTACCTCGAGCCGGTGGCCGACGGCTTCCGCAACTACCTCAAGCCGGGCTGCCGCTTCCCCGCCGAATGGGCCCTCCTCGACCGGGCCCAACAGCTCACCCTCACCGCCCCCGAGATGACCGTGCTGATCGGTGGCCTGCGGGCGCTGGGGGCGGTGTACGAGCCCGGCCTCGGGGTGCTCACCGACCGCCCCGGCGAGCTCACCCCCGCCTTCTTCGAGAACCTCCTCGACCCGGGCCTCGAGTGGCGGGCCGTCGACGAGGCCCGCACCCGCTTCCTGGGGGTGGACCGGAAAACCGGCGAGGAGCGCTGGAGCGCCACCCGGGTGGACTTGATCTTCGGCCACAACCCCGAACTCCGGGCCCAGGCCGAGTTCTACGCCGCCGACGACGCCCGGGAGAAGTTCGTCCACGACTTCGTCCGGGCCTGGACCAAGGTGATGGAGCTCGACCGCTTCGATCTCCACTGGTGGTAGCCGCGTCCCCCATCCGCCCCGGGCCACGGGCCCGGGGCTTTAGCATGGGTGCATGGTGCTGGTGGTCGGCAGCCTGAACCAGGACCTTACCGTTCCGGTCCCCCGCCATCCCCGCCCCGGCGAGACCGTGCTCGGGGGCGACCTCGCCCTCCACCCCGGCGGCAAGGGGGCGAACCAGGCGGTGGCCGCCGCCCGGATGGGGGCGGCGGTGCGGATGATCGGCCGGGTGGGGGCGGACGCCTTTGGCCGGGGGCTGGTCGAAAACCTGAAAACGGAGGGGGTGGACGTAAGTGGGGTTCGCGCCCTCGAAGACGCCCCCACCGGCACCGCCCTGATCGCCGTCGGCCCGGGCGGGGAAAACGCCATCGTGGTCAGCCCGGGGGCGAACGCCCGGCTTCGCCCCGAGGATCTTTCCCCGGCCGAGTTCGCGAGCGCCCGGGTGCTGCTCTTGCAACTCGAGGTTCCCCTGGACACGGTGCTCGAGGCCGCCCGGCTCGGGAAGGAAGCTGGAGCCCGCGTGGTCCTGAACGCCGCCCCCGCGCGGGCACTTCCCGAAGCGCTCCTGGCCCGGGTAGACCTCCTGGTGGTGAACGAACACGAGGCGGCCACGCTTCTCAAAGCCGCCCCGGCGGAGACCCCGGGGGCAGCCCTCGCCCTTGCCCGCAGACTTTCCCGGCAAGTACCGGCAGCAGTGGTCACGCTGGGCGAGAAGGGGCTTGCTTACGCAGGGCAGGAAGACTCGGGAACCCTCCCTGCCTTCCCGGTGCAGGCAGTGGACACCACCGCCGCCGGGGACGCCTTCGCCGGCGCGCTGGCGGCGGCGCTCGCCGAGGGCGCCGCCCTGCCCGATGCGCTCCGGGTCGGGGCCGCCGCCGGGGCGCTTGCCGCCACCCGCCCCGGCGCCCAGCCCTCGCTCCCGCGGCGGGACGAGGTGCACGCACTCTTGGCTAGGGGGTAGCCGTGCAGGAACAGGTTCGCGCATTTCTGAAACGCCGGGGCCGCTTCCCTGATCCCGAGACCGCGCTCCTCGACCTGCTCGCGGAGACTGGGGAGCTGGCAAAAGCCCTTTTGAACGCCAGCGACTACGGTAAGAAGGCACCCCCGGCCACCCCCGAGATCGAGGAGGAGCTCGGGGACGCGCTTTACAGCCTCCTCACCTTCGCCGAAGCCTTGGGGATCAACGCCGAGGCGGCGCTCCAGGCTGCCCTCAAGAAGTACGCGCGGCGGATCGCGGAACACGGCACGATGGGGTCCCAGGAGACGGGCCGGAATCCCTGAGGCACCGCGCAAAGCCCTCGGCCCGCGGTGGCCGCGATCCACCG
>JALSRQ010000117.1 GCA_026984675.1 Thermaceae bacterium | reverse complement strand
CGGCTCACCCGCAACGGCGTGCTCCAGGAGCTGAGGAGCGACTACGTCCGCACCGCCCGGGCCAAGGGGCTCGCCGAGCGGGTGGTGGTCTACAAGCACGCCCTCAGGAACGCCGCCATCCCGGTGGTGACCATCGTCGGCCTCCAGCTCGGCACCCTGCTCTCCGGGGCGGTGATCACCGAGACGATCTTCGCCTGGCCGGGGATGGGGCGGTTCGTCCTCCTGGCGGTGGAGCAGGGCGACTTTCCGGTGGTGCAGGCCTCGGTGATCCTCTTCGCCCTGCTGCTGGCGGGGGTCAACCTGGCGGTGGACCTCGCCTACCTCTGGCTCGACCCCCGGGTGCGGTATGCGTAGGCTTTTGAAGAACCCCGCCGCCCTGGCCGGCCTCCTGATCCTGGCCGCCTTTCTGGCCGCCGCCCTGCTGGCCCCCTTCCTCGCTCCCTACGACCCCACCGCCCAGGACCTGGCGGCCCGGCTCACCCCGCCGGGGGCCCCCGGCCACCTCCTGGGCACCGACCGGCTGGGGCGGGACATCCTCTCGAGGCTCCTCTTCGGGGCCCGCCTCTCCCTGCTCGTCTCCACCACCAGCGTGCTGATCGGCCTTCTCCTGGGGCTGCCCCTGGGGCTCGTCTCCGGCTACCTGGGAGGGCGGCTCGACGACCTCCTGATGCGCCTCGGCGACATCCAGCTCTCGCTCCCCTTCATCGTGCTGGTGATCGCGGTGATGGCGGCGCTGGGCCCGAGCCTCCTGAACACCGTCCTGGTGCTCGGGGTGACCAGCTGGGTGGTCTACGCCCGGGTGGTGCGGGGCAGCGTGCTCTCCCTCAAGGAGCTCGAGTTCGCCATGGCCGCCCGGGCGCTGGGGGCCAGCACCCCCCGCATCCTCCTCCGCCACCTCCTCCCCAGCGCCCTGCCCCCCCTGATCGTGGTGGCGACCCTGGAGCTCGCCCGGATCATCGTCGCCGAGGCGGCCCTGAGCTTCCTTGGCCTCTCCGGGGTGCCCCCCGAGATCCCCAGCTGGGGCCAGATGCTCGCCGACGGGCGGGAGGTCCTCTTCTTCGGAGGCTGGTGGGTGGCCACCTTCCCCGGGGTCGCGATCAGCCTGGTGGTGCTGGGCATCAACCTCTTCGGCGACGCCCTGGCCGAGGTCCTCGACCCCCGCAGCCGCTAGGGGCGGGCGAGCCGCCGGGCCAGCCGCCCCAGGGTGAGGCCCTGGACCAGCACGCTGAAGACCACCACCCCGTAGGTGAGGGCGAGCAGGAGCGACCGCTCGGGGAGGTCGGGGAGCCCGAGGGCGAGGGCCACCGAGATCCCGCCCCGGAGCCCGCCCCAGACCATGACCCAAAACGCCGAGCGCCGGCGGGCGGCGGGAAGGAGCCAAAGCGGGGGGGCGGCGGAGGCCGCCCGGGCCAGCAGCACCAGCGGCACCGTGGGCAACAGGAGCAAAAGCTCCGGGCGGTGGTAGGGGATCACCAGGAGCTCCAGCCCCATGAGGACGAAGAGCAGGGCGTTCAGGATCTCGTCGAGCATCTGCCAGAAGAGGTCGAGGTGCTCGCGGGTGGTGGGGCTCATCGCCAGAGTGCGGCCGTGGTTGCCGATCAAGAGCCCGGCGACCACCATCGCCAGCGGGCCCGAGGTCCCCAGGTGGCGGGCCAGCGCGTACCCCCCGGTGACCAGGGCCAGGGTGATCAGCACCTCGGTGGTGTAGTCGTCGGTGCGCTTGAGCAGGTAGAAGGCGAGGAGCCCCAGCAAAAGCCCCAGGGCCGCCCCGCCCACCGCCTCCCGCAGGAACACTGCCCCCACCCCGGCCGGGCCCTCGGTCGGGTGACCGCCGGCGAGGCCCGAGAGGATCAGTCCGAAGACCACCACCCCGACCCCGTCGTTGAAGAGCGACTCGCCGGTGATCACCGCCTCCAGGCTCCGGGCAAGCCCCGCCTTCCGCAACAGGCCCAGGGCGGCGATGGGGTCGGTCGGCGAGATCAGCGCCCCGAAGAGCAGGGCGGCGGGGTAGGAAAGCCCCACCCCCAAAAGCCCCGCCAGCCGGTAGAGCCCCTGCCCCACCAGCCAGGTGCTGAGGAGGACCCCGAGGGTGGCGAGGAGGAAGATCAAAAGGCCGTTTTCCCGGAGGTCGTCGAGGTTGACGTGGAGGGCGCCGGCGAAGAGCAGGAAGGCGAGGAGCCCCTGCATCAGCACCCGGTCGAGGGGGACGGCGGCGAGCCAGCCCCGGGCTAGGCCGGCGGCCGGTCCCCCCACCGCCAGCAAGAGCAGCGAGAGGGCCAGCCCGCCCAGCATCACCCCGATCGGGGTCGGCAGCCGGAGGACGTGGACGTTGAGGTAGGCGAAGAGGGCGGTAAGGGTGAGGAGGACGGCGAGGACGTCGAAGCCGGCCACGCTCCGAGCTTACCCGCTAGCCGAGGTGGTGGGCCGCCAGGAGCCCCTCGGCCCGGGCGAGCGGGTCGCCCTCGGCGGGGGCGCCCAGCACCTCGCCGAAGGTGGGCCGCCGGCGCCGCCAGAAGACCCCGACGGGGATCCGCTCCCCCCACTCGCCGGCCTTCTCGGCGAAGGCGGCGACGTCGCCGGCGGCGGGGTCGTAGCCGGTGGCGCCCAGGTCGTAGACCCGCTCGGCGAACCACTCGCGGGTGTGGAGGTCGTTGTAGGTGGGGCAGGGCTGGAGGACGTCGACGAAGGCCAGGCCGGGGTGACGGATGGCCTCGGCGATCAGGCCGGCGAGACCGGCGAGGTCGAAGGCGAAGCCCCGGGCGATGAAGGTGTAGCCGCTGGCGAAGGCCAGCCACAAGGGGTGGACCGGGCCCTGGGGGTTGGGGCGGGCGAGCCCCTTGGGGCGGGCGCCGAAGTCGAGGGTGGGGGCGGCCTGGCCCTTGGTCATGCCGTAGACCTGGTTGTTGAAGAGCAGGTAGGTGAGGTCGACGTTCCGCCGCCCCGCCCCCACGAAGTGGCCGGCCCCGATCCCCATCCCGTCGCCGTCGCCGGCCAGGGCGACGACGGTGAGCTCGGGGCGGGCCAGCTTGATCCCCTGGGCCACCGGCAACCCCCGCCCGTGGAGGGTGTGGAGGCCGTAGCTCCGAAGGTAGTGGACGGTCTTGGCCGAGCAGCCGATCCCCGAGACCAGCACCGCCCGCTCGGGGGAGAGCCCGAGCTCGGCGAAGGCCCGGGTGAGGGCGGCGACGATCCCGAAGTTGCCGCAACCCGGGCACCAGTCGGGGGAGAGTTCCGAACGGTACGCCTTGGGTTTCATCTCACACCCCCGCGCGGAGCACCTGCCGCCGGGGCGCGTCGCCGGCGGCCAGGGCCTGGAAGGCCTCGAGGAGCTCCTCGAGGACGATCGGACGGCCGTTGAACTTGACGATCCGGTGGGTCGCCTCCACCCCGGTCCGGGCCCGCAGCAGGGGGGCGAGCTGGCCGGTGGCGTTCTGCTCCAGGGTGGCCACCCGCTTGCCGGCCAGGAGACCGGCCACCTCGGGGAAGGGCTCGAGGAAGAAGAGGTGGAGGTAGCCGAGCTCGGGCACCCCCTCCAGGGCCGCCACCGCCGCCTCGTACACCGATCCCCAGCCCACCACCAGGGTCGGGGCCTCGGGGTTCAGGACCCGGAAGGTCCGCTCGGGGGGCAGGTAGGCCCTTAGCGCCTCGAGCTTTTTCAGGCGCTTTTCCATCATCGCCACCCGCAGCTCGGGGTCCTCGGTGATGTGGCCGTACTCGTCGTGCTCGTCGGAGGTGATCCAGTAGTGGGCCCCCTCGCTCCCCACCGGGAGGAAGGGCGAGACCCCGTCGGCCTCCCCCAGCCGGTAGCGGGGGAAGACCCCCTCGGCCCCGGCCGGCCGCTTGGGGGCGGCCTCGGGGAGGGCGGCGAGGGGCGGCGGGGGGAGGGTCTTCCTGGTCTGGGCCAGGTGCTTGTCGGCCAGGTGGATCACCGGCAGCTGGAACCGCCAGGCGATCGCCATCGCCAGGGCGGCGTCCTCGGCCATCCCCTCCACGGTGGCGCTGGCCAGCACCGCCCGGGGGAACTCGCCGTGCCCGGCGGCGAGGGCGAAGAGGAGGTCGGCCTGCTCCTGGCGGGTGGGCAGCCCGGTGCTGGGCCCGCCCCGCTGGTAGAGGGTGACCACCAACGGGGTCTCGGTCATGCCGGCGAAGGAGAGGGCCTCGGCCATCAGGGAAAACCCCGGCCCGCTGGTGGTGAGGGAGGCCGGCACCCCGGCCGCCGCCGCCCCCAGGGCCATGTTCACCGCCGCCAGCTCGTCCTCGACCTGGACCACCCGGACCCCGGCCTCGGGGTGGGCCTCGAGGTAGAAGGGCTCGTCGGTGGCCGGGGTGATCGGGTAGTAGCTCATGAAGCCGAGGCCGGACGCGACCTTGCCGATCGCCGAGGCCTCCGACCCCGAGAGCCAGACCCGGGGGCCGGGCTCGGGAAGGGGGCGAAGCGCCGGCGTCCGGGGCGGGGGCAGGGCGGTGTAGACCCGCTCGACCAGCCGCAGGTTGGCCTCAAGCCGCTCCCGCCGCCCTCCGAACAGGGCGGAAAGCGCCGCCGTCAGGGGCTCGGGGGAAAGGCCGAGGAGCCGGAGGCTGGCGGCGACCAGGAGGGTGTTCCGGGCCCGGGGGTCGGCCCCTTCCAGGAGCTCGGCGACCGACAGGGGCACCGCCTCGGCCCCGTGCTCGCGCAAAAACGCCAGCGCCGCCTCCACCCGCGCCCCCTCCCCCAACCGGGCCCGGGCCCGCGCCCGGGCGGGGGGGTCGAGCATGGAAAGGCGGTCGATTGGTTCCTTTAGGACGGCGGGGTCAAAGAGCACCCGCCCGCCGGGGCGCACCTGGTCCAGGTGGCGGACCAGGGTCTCGCCGTCCAGGGCGGCCAGCAGGTCCACCCGCTCGCGGAACCCGGGGCGGGGGGCGTCCCCCACCCGGACGTCGAGGTAGCTGTGCCGCCCCATGATGTTCGAGTGGTACTCGCGCCGGAGCGCGACCCAGTAGCCGCCGGCGGCCAGGGCCCGGGCGAAGAGCTCGCCGGCGGTGTCGACCCCCGCCCCCTGGGGGCCGCCGATGCGCCAGGTGAGATCGATCACGGCCCCATCCTACGCCCCGGTCGCCGGGGCCGCCGTCCCTCCCTCGGGTAGCATGGGGCCATGCAGGCCTTTAAGGGACGGTTCGTCTTTCCCGAGACCGGGGCGGTGGAGGAGGGCTACCTCTGGGTCGAGGCCGGGAGGGTCCGCGAGTTCGCCAAGGCGCCCCCCTCCGGGGCCGAGGTGGTCGCCCTCGAGGGCTACGCCGTCCCCGGCCTGATCGACGCCCACGTGCACCTCTCGTTCTCCGGCGGGGCCGACCCGGTCCGGGAGATGGAGGAGGAACCCCCGGCCACCACCGTGGTGCGGGCGGCGGGGTACCTGAGGGGCTACCTCGAGGCCGGGATCACCGCCCTGCGGGACCTCGGCTCCCGGGACGGCCTGGCGGTGGGCCTGGCCCGGGCGGTGGAGCAGGGCCTCCTGCCGGGCCCGCGGATCGTCGCCGCCGGCCGCTTCCTCACCCCCACCGGGGGCCACGGCCACCGCCACGGGGTCGAGGCCGACGGCCCCGACGCGGTCCGCCGGGCGGCCCGGGAGGAACTGAAGAGGGGCGCCCGGGCGATCAAGCTGATGGCCACCGGCGGGGTGATGACCCCCGGCCTCCCCGCCGGGGTGCCGATGTTCGAGGAGGCCGAGCTCGCCGCCGGGGTGGCCGAGGCCAAAAAGCGCCGCTTCCCCGCGGCGGCCCACGCCCAGGGCCTCGAGGGGATCAAGAACGCCCTCCGGGCCGGGGTCACCACCGTCGAGCACGGCGCCTTCGACGGCTGGGACGCCGAGGCCCTCCAGCTCTTCCACCAGCAAAGCGCCCTGCTCGTCCCCACCCTGGCCGCCCCCGACGGCATCCTCCGGGGGGCCGGCGAGGTGCCCGCCTTCATGGTGGAGAAGACCCGGGGCATCGCCGAGCGGCACCGGGCGAACCTGCTGGAGGCCTACCGCAAGGGGGTCGCGGTGGCCGCCGGCACCGACGCCGGCACCCCCCTAAACCCCCACCCCAACCTGGCCCGGGAGCTTTGGCTCCTGGCCGAGGTCGGCCTCGAGCCCGCCGACGTCCTCCGGGCCGCCACCCTCTACGCCGCCCGGGCGCTGGGGCAGGAGGGCGCCCTGGGCACCTTTACCCCGGGGGCCTGGGCCGACCTGGCGGTGCTGGAGGGAAACCCCCTCGCCGACCCCGGGGCCTACGCCCGGGTCGCCGCCACCTACCTGGCCGGCCGGCGGGTCGCCTAAGCCTCGTCGCCGAGCCGCACCACCCCCACCATCTCGGCGGGGGTGGCCCGGAGCCGGGCCAAAAGCCCGGTCCACCAGCTCCAAGCCGGGCTGGCGTCGGCGGCCGGGGGGGCGTCCTCCGGCCAGAACCGCTCGAGGAACCCGGCGAACCACCGCCACCAGGCGGCGTAGTCCTGGGGCGGGGTGGCCTCGTGGAGGTGGAGCCTAAGCCCGCGGTCGTAGCGGTAGGAAAGCGCCCCGGCCAGCTTGCCGGGCCCCTCCAGGGGCATCAGGAACAGCCGCTGTTTGAGCTCCCCGGCCTCCCGCCAGTGGCCGGCGGCCCCCATCGCCTGGAGCACGACCCCCAGCCCCACCCACTCCCGGCCGCGCAACCGGCGAAAGACGGCGGTGGCGGCCTCCCAGGTGGGGGACAGGTCGAAGCGCTCCCCGGGCCGGGCGGCCCGCCACATCGGGTAGCGCCCCGGACGGGGGAAGGGGGTGGCCTGGAAGACGAAGCCGGGGACCAAGACCCCGGTGCCGAGACCGGTGTTGGGGAAGGAGGGCAGCGGCTGGGGGGCGTAGTAGACCGCCGGCCGGTAGCCGGGGAAGTGCCGGGCGATCCAGCCCTCGGCGGCGTAGAAGCCCTGGGCGGCCTCGAGGGTCGCCTGGGGGTAGACGAAGAGCGGCCAGCGCTCGTCGCCCCGGGTGACCAGGGCGTCGGCGAAGACCACCCCCTCGGCCAGGGGGAAGGGATGGTCGGGGCTCTCGAGCCGGTAGGGGCTCGCCTTGAGGGCGTTCTCCACCGCCACCAGCAGGGCGGCCTTGCCCTTTTTGAGCTCCTCGGGCTCGACGTACACCGGGGGCCAGGCCCCGGGGGCGTTGGTGGCAAGCCGCATGGTAGGCCCAGTCTACGCCCCGCCGCCGCCCTTCCGGGACGGGCGTGACCCCTAACCCAAACGCCCTTCGCCGACTCCCTACCGCCCGGACCCCCAGGCGGCGACGGAGAGCTCGTCCTCCCCGGGCCAGCGACCCTCGGCCAGCGCCGCCACCAACGCCCGGCTCGCCCGGCCGAGCGCGTCCCGCACCCGCCGCCACTCGCCCAAGGGCCGGCCGCTGGGGTCGGAAAAGCCCACGTGGAGCCGGTGGGTTTTCGCCGGGTAGGCGGGGCAGGCCTCGGCGGCGGCGTCGCAGACGGTGAGCACCAGGTCGAAGTTCCAGGGGTCCGGGACCTCGAAGAGGGTCTTGGAGAACTGGCCGGAGAGGTCGATCCCCACCTCGCCCATCACCCGCACCGCCTCCGGCTTAAGGCGGGTCTTCTCGGTGCCCGCGGAGTGGACCTCGGCGGGCAGGCCGGCCTCGGCCAGGTGGCGCCGCAGCCAGCCCTCCATCATCTGGCTGCGGGCCGAGTTGTGGGTGCAGAGCACCAGGATCCGCATCCCGGCCCTGAACAACGAGCCACCGGGCCCCGAAAAGGGCCGCTCCTCCCTGCGCCGCCGAGCTTGGGGGCTGCCCTCGGTCTCTTTCACCCTCGGAAGTCTACCCGCGCACATGGAAAAAGGCCGGGGACGCGCCCCGGCCCCGGCGCAGGCTCCGGCTACTTGGGCTCGTTGGGCCAGGGGCCCTCCACCCCCTGGACCGCCCACTCCAGCGACTCCAGCTCGGCCTGGGTGGGCCGCACCCCGGCGGGGACCCGGAGGTTCCCCTTGCGGTCCTTGATCGGGCCCTGGAAGGGGTCGAAGGCGAGCTCGACGTCGCTCATCATCGCCTTGAGCTTCATCACCAGGTCGTAGACGCTGATCTCGCCGAAGACCGGGTGGTGGATCTTCTTGGCCTTGAGCGCCGGGATGAACTTGGGGTTCACCGGCACCCCGCGGTCGGCCCCCAGCGCGACCGCCTTCTGGGGCAAAAGCCACCAGTAGTCGACGTCCTCGAGGTTTTTCGGGGTGTAGAGCCCGGCGTAGACCTTGGCCAGGAAGTCCTTGTAGATCACCCCCCAGTCGACCAGCTGGCCGCTCACCACGTAGTCGGGGGCGAACTTCAGCATCGGCGAGTAGTGGGCGAAGGAGGGCAGCTTGTGCCCCGCGGCGACCTGGACCACCGTGGGGCTGTCCTCGGTGAAGGCGAAGACGTCGGCGCCCTCGGCGATCAGGGCCTCGGTCGCTTCCTTGGCCGCGGCCGGGCTGTACCACTCGTAGATCCAGCGCACCAGCACCTTGGCCTTGGGGTTCACCGCCCGCACCCCCAGGGCGAAGGCGTTGATGTGGCGCTTCACCTCGGGGATGGGGAACGCCCCCACGTAGCCGACCTTACCGGTCTTGGTCAGGGCCCCGGCCATCAGCCCGTTCAGGTAGTAGACCTGGTAGAAGTCGGCCATGTAGGTGGCCACGTTGGGGGCCCGCTTGAACCCGCTGGCGTGGGCGAAGATCACGTTGGGGTAGCGCTTGGCGGCCTCCAGGACCCCGTCCATGTAGCCGAAGCTGGTGGCGAAGATCACCTTCACCCCCTGGCGCACCATCTGGTCGATGTAGCTGCCCACCTGACCCTCGGGCACCGACTCGACGTAGAGGGTCTGGAGCCAGGGGAAGGCCTTGGCCGCCTCCCGCCGCCCGACGTCATGGGCGTGGGTCCAGCCGTAGTCCCCGATCGGCCCCACGTAGATCCACCCGGCCTTGAGCCGGCCCTCGGCCAGGGCCAGCATCCCCAGTACCAACAGCACCGCCAACCCGACTCGCTTCATCCCCTCGATCCTCCTTACTCCCGCTCGCCCCGTACGTAGGGGCGTCCCAGCGCCTCGGGAGCGCCCAACCGGACGCTCTTTCCGAGCGCGCTCAGGACCAAGAAGAGCACCGTGAAGAGGTAGGGCGTCATCTTCAAAAACTCCGGGGCCAGGTAGGCCTGGAAGCGGTAGGCCAGGTGGTAGAAGGCCCCGAAGAGGAAGGCCGCCAGCACCGCCCGCAGGGGGTCCCAGGCCGCGAAGATCACGATTGCGAGCGCGATCCAGCCCATCCCGGCGGTCATCCCCTCGGTCCAGGAGGGGCGGTAGTCGACCGAGAGGTAGGCCCCGGCCACCCCCGCCATCGCCCCCCCGAAGGCGGTGGCCAGGTACCGCACCCGGTAGACGTTCACCCCCAGCGCGTCGGCGGCGGCGGGGTTCTCCCCCACCGAGCGCAGGGTGATCCCCCCTCGGGTGCGGTAGAGGAAGTACCAAAGGAGGAGGGCGGCGAGGAGGCCGAGGTAGAGCAGGGCGCTCTGCCCCCGAAAGAGCCCCGGTCCCAGCCAGGGGATCGCCGAGAGCCCGGGGATGTCGAGCTTGGGAAGGGGATGGGCGAGCGGGCGCCCGGCAAAGGGCTTGCCGAGCAGCCCGGAGAGCCCCAGCCCCACCATGGTGAGGGCCAACCCCGAGACGTAGGTGT
>JALSRQ010000116.1 GCA_026984675.1 Thermaceae bacterium | reverse complement strand
CGGGCAGGTGCGGGAGTAATGGCCGGGCCGATCCGTCGCTACCTCGAGGCCGCCCTCGAGGCCGCCGAGCTGGAGCGGGGGCCGGGCGGCTGGCGGGCCGAGCTCCCCGCCCTAGGCCTGGCGGTCGAGGCCCGCAGCGCCAAGAAGGCCCTCGCCCGGCTTTCCGACGCGATCGAGGTCGAGGTCCTGCGGCGGCTCACCGAGGGGCGCCCCCTGCCCGCCTTCGACGGCGTCGCCCTGGCCGGGGCCGCCGCCGGCGAGGGGCCGCGGCAGGCGATCGCCCGCATCCGGGCCGAGCTCGACCGGCTTTCGGCCTGGCTGCCCGCCGAGGCCAAGCCCCCCCGCTCGGAGTCGAAGCGCCCCGACCTGGCCGCCTGGCTGGCCGAACGGGGCTTCAAGCTGGTGCGGGCCTTCGAGGAGGAGTCGCCGGAGGAGGCCAAGGTCCTAAACCGCCTGGCCCTCTTCATGGGGGCCCGCCACCGGGTGCTGGCCAAGTGCCTCAAGAAGCTGAAGCGGGCGCTCTCCACCGGGAAGCCGCTGGTGCACTCGCTGCAGAAGGCCGACCCCGAGGAGATCCAAAGCGTCACCCAGCTCTGCACCCTGTTCAAGGAGTACGCCTTCGTCGGCGACTACACCTACCGCGGCCGGGTGGTCCGGGCCGAGCCCAGCCGCGAGCCCCGCTTCATCAACTTCGCCAACGGCGGCTGGCTGGAGCGCTACCTTCAGCTCCTCCTGGAGCGCAAGCTCAAGGGGCCCAAGACGGTCTGGCGGGGGGTCCAGTTCACCCTCCCCGGCGGCGAGCAGGGCGAGCTCGACCTCCTGCTCGCCTACCGCGGCAAGGTCTTTTGGATCGAGGCCAAGACCGCCGCCTACCAGAGCGGGATCCGTCGCTACGCCCGCCTGCGGGAGCTTTTGGACCTGCCCCCGGAGCAGAGCTTTTTGGTCTCCCTCGAGGCCCCGCCCGAGCGCAAAAAGAGCCTCTCCGAGCTCTACCGCCTCACGGTGGTGAGCCCGGAGGAGCTCCTGCCCCTCTTGGAGCGGGCCTAGAGGATGGGGATCTCGTAGAGGTAGACGAGCTCCCCGTTGAACTGCCGCTTGCCCTGCTGGAAGACCGCCAGCCGGCCGATCACCTGGCCGCCGGCCCGGTGCGCCAGCCGCTCCAGCGCCTTCATGGTGCCGCCGGAGCTGACCACGTCCATCACCAGGGCGACCTTTTGGTTCATGATCCGCTCGGCCCAGCGGCGGTCGAGCCAGAGGGTGTCGCTGGCCCCCAGGGTGAGCGAGGGGACCTCCTGGATCAGGGGATCCTCCATGTAGGCCCGCCGGCGCTTGCGGGCGGTGACGTAGGGGAGCTCGCTGAGCTGGGCCAGCCGGTGGACCAGCGGCACCGAGGAGCACTCCAGGGAAAAGAGCAGCTCGGTCTCCTCGGGGAGCCGCTCCTTGAGGAGGCGGGCGGCCTCCTCGACCAGCTCGGTGTCCCCCAAGAACTCCACCAGCGGGATCCGCATCCCGGGCAGGGTCTCGACCAGGGGGACGTGGCGGGTGACGTTGCCGACGGTGATCGGGTAGGTCTCCAGTGTGGTCATCTCGACCTCCGTTCCTATTCTTCCGGCTGGAAGAGGGGCAGGTGCCCCAACGCGGTCACGTCGTCGCGGGGGCTCCCCTCGGTGAAGACCGCCAGCACCCCCACCACCCGGCCGCCGACGCTCTCGATCAGCTCCCGCAGGCCCTTGAGGGTGCTCCCGGTGGAGACCACGTCGTCGACGATCACCACGTTCTTGCCCCGGATCCGCTCGACGTCGGCCCCGTCGAGGACCAGGAGCTGGGGCTTGCCGGTGGTGATCGAGACCACCTCCCGGGTCACCGGGCGGATCATGTAGGGCTTGACGGTCTTGCGGGCGACCACGTAGGGGAGGCCGGTCCTCACCGACAGGGCGTGGGCCAGCGGCACCGCCTTGACCTCGGGGGTCACCAGAACCTCGGCCCCCTGGGGCAGACGCTCGGCCATCGCCGCGGCCGCCGCCTCGGTGAGCTCGGGGTCGCCGAGGAGGTTCAAAAGCGCCACCGCCACCCCGTCGCCGACCTGGACCACCGGCAGCTCGCGGCGGACCCCGGCGATCTCCACAGGGTAAGTCTTCATGCTTTTAGTCTAGCCCAGCCCGCCTATAATGGGACCATGCTCAAGGCGAAAGTCGAGAATCTCGGGGTCGATCCCAACTCCGGGGGGGTGGTGGTGCTCCTGAGGGCCGAGAACGGCAAGCTGCTCCCGATCTGGATCGGGGCCCTCGAGGGCCAGAACATCGCCATCGCCCTGGCCGGCGAGAAGCCCCCCCGGCCGCTGACCCCCGACCTCCTCTTGAGCGTGCTCGAGATGCTGGGGGCGAGGCTCGCCCGGGTGGAGATCACCGAGCTCAAGGAGGGCACCTTCTACGCCCGGTTGGTGGTCGAGCACCGGGGGATCGAGTACGAGATCGACGCCCGCCCCTCCGACGCCCTGGCCCTGGCCCTGAGGGCCGAGGCCCCCATCCTGGTCGACGAGAAGCTCCTCGAGGAGGCCGCCGTCGAGGAGGCCCAGGTCGAGCCCCAGGGCGGGGTGGCGGAGGCCTGATGACCCTCGACGCGGCCACCCTCGACCGGCTCTGCCAGCGGCTCAACGCCTCCGAGGCCTTCCGGCGGACGGTCAGCCGGCCGGGGCGATTCCTCTTTCGGTCCGGCGAGCTCTCGGTCTACATCCGCCTGGAGCCGGGCGCCTGCGCCGAGGCCCGGCTGGGGGGGAGCCCGGAGGAGGCCGACTTCGTGGTGGAGGCGAGCCCCGAGGCCTGGGAGGCCCTCCTCAAGGGCGAGCTCGACCCGGTGACCGCCTTTACCCGGGGGCAGCTCCGGCTGAAAAAGGGCAGCCTCTTCGCCCTCATGCCCTACGCTCGGGCGGCCAAGGCGATCTTCCAGGCGATGGGTTAGCGCCAGCCGCCGAGAATGTGCACGTGGACGTGGAAGACCTCCTGGCCCCCCTTCTCGCCGACGTTGACCACCACCCGGTAGCCCTCCAGCCCCAGCACCCGGCGGGCCACCCGGTTCACGGTGCGAAAGAGCGCCCCTAGCTTCCGCTCGCCCTCCTCGTCGTCGGGGTAGTCGAAGAGCCGGGGCACGTGCTCCTTGGGCACCACCAGCACGTGGACCGGGGCCTTGGGGTGGATGTCGTGGAAGGCCACGAAGGCGTCGTCCTCGTAGACCTTCCGGGCCGGGAGCTCGCCGGCGACGATGCGGCAGAAGACGCAACCCTCCATGCCGCTCACCATACCCGAAGCCCGGCCGCCAGCTCGCGGGCGGCCTCGCCGGCCCCGGCCGGGAGCAGGAGCGAGAGGGGGCGGCGGATCGGCGCCCCCCGGATCCGGGCGTAGCCCAGCCGGCCGGCCCGGGCCTCCCGGGCCAGCGCCACCCGGGGGAGGAAGGCCGGCCCCAGCCCCGCGATCACCGCCTGCTTGAGGGGCTCCAGCCCCCCCAGGACCAGCCGCACCCGGGGGCGGACGCCGAGCCGGGCCAGCACCGCCTCGACCGCCCGCCGGGTCCCCGAGCCCGGTTCCCGGGCCAAGAGCGCGAGCCCCTCGAGTTCCGCGGCATCCACCCGCCTCCGGCCCCAAAGGGGGTGGCCGCGGGGGACGGCGAGGACCAGCTCGTCCTCGGCCAGCCGGTGGACCTCGAGGTCGGGGGCGGCCAGCGGGGGGGCGGCCTCGATGAGGGCGAGCTCCACCTCGCCGGCGCGCAGCCGGCGGACGGCCTCGTCGCTGTTGGCCACGGTAAGGGCGAGGGGGCCCGACCAGCCGGCCCGGGCCAGCCAGCCGGGGAGGTAGTAGGCGGCCACCGTCTGGCTGGCGGCGACCGGCAGCGCCGGGGTCGCCGGCAACGCCTCGGCCAGCCGGGCCAGGGCCCGGGCCGCCGGCAGGAGGGCGCGGCCCACCGCGGTGGGGACCAGCCCCTCCGGGGTGCGCCGGAAGAGCGGCCCGCCGGCGGCCTCGGCCAGCCGCCGGAGCCGGGCCGAGACCGCCGGCTGGCTGATCCCGAGCTCGGCGGCGGCCCGGCCGACCCCGCCGACCTCGACGACCTTGGCCCAGGTGAGGAGGGCCTCGAGGGGGTAGGGGGAGTTCATAAGCGAATTTTATCAAGCTAGCAAGTCTATTTATTTGATTTATCCCTGGGGCTCGCCTAGGCTCGGGCCATGCCGTTCTCACCCGCCCGACGCGGCGACACCCTGAGCGGGCTGCTCTTCGTGGCCCTCTTCGCGGTCGCCGCTCTCCGGATCGCCGACTGGCCCGGGATCAAGGACCTGAAGCTCAGCCCCCTGATCGTGGGGATCGTGCTGGGGATGGCCTACGCCAACACCCTCCGCCACCGCCTGCCCCCCGCCTGGGTGCCGGGGATCCAGTTCTCCGCCAAGACCCTGCTCCGGCTGGCGGTGGCCCTCTACGGTCTCCGCATCAGCGTTCAGCAGATGGCGGCGGTGGGGCCGGCGGGGCTTTTGGCCTCGACCTTCATGCTCGCCACCACCTTCCTGCTCGGGGCCTGGCTGGGCATCCGGCTTCTGCGCCTCGACCGCGACACCGCCCTGCTCACCAGCGCCGGCAGCAGCGTCTGCGGGGCGGCGGCGGTGCTGGCCACCGAGCCGGTCCTCGAGGCCAAGCCCTACAAGAGCGCGGTGGCGGTGGGGACGGTGGTCCTCTTCGGGACCCTCTCGATGTTCCTCTACCCGCTCCTGGAGCGGACCGGGGTGCTCGGGCTTTCCCCCGCCGCCTACGGCGTCTACGTCGGGGCCACGGTCCACGAGGTGGCCCACGTGGTGGCCGCCGGTTCGGCGGTGCCGGGGGCGGCCGAGGCGGCGGTGATCGTGAAGATGACCCGGGTCATGCTGCTCGCCCCCCTGCTCTTGGTGCTGGGGTGGGTGCTGGCCCGGGGCCGGGCCCGGCTCCGGGTGCCCTGGTTCGCGGTCGCCTTCCTGGGGGTGGCCGGGTTCAACTCGCTGGGCCTGTTGCCGGCCTCCTGGCTGGCCCTCCTCAACCGGTTCGACACCTTCCTGCTCACCATGGCGATGACCGCCCTGGGCATGGAGACCGGGGCCGACAAGCTCCGGGCCGCCGGGGTCCGGCCGCTCCTGCTCGCCGGCCTCCTCTACCTCTGGCTGGTCGGCGGGGGCTACCTGCTGGTGCGGCTCCTTTTCTAGGCCGCCCGCCCCACCAGGGCGTAGCCCTCGGCCCCTTCGATCACGAAGGCGACCGTCTCTCCGGGCTCGGCCACGCCCCGAACCCGGGCCTCGTAGTAGTCGGGGGTGTGGCCGAGGAGCCAGCCGTCCTCGGCCCGCTCGACCAGGAGGGTGGTCCTTTGGCCCAGCTTGGGCCGCATCCGCTCCTCGGCGATCGCGTGGGCCAGGGCGATCAGCGCCCGGGTGCGGGCCTTCCGCACCGGGTGGGGGAGCTGGGGCAGGCGGGCGGCCCGGGTGCCGGGCCGGGGGGTGTAGGTGAAGACGTGGACCCGGGCCGGCCGCAACCCCCTCAGGACCCGGACGGTGGCCTCGAAGTCCTCCTCGGTCTCGGTCGGCAGACCGGCGATCACGTCGGTGGTGAGGGCGAAGCCGGGGATCCGGTCGTGGGCCAGGCCGACGATCCGTTGGTACTCCTCCAGGCGGTAGCGGCGGTTCATCAGGGCCAGCAGCCGCTCGGAGCCGGTCTGCAGCGAGAGGTGCAGGTGGGGCCGGGCGGCGGGGGCGTGCCGCGCCAGCACCTCGATGAGCCGCTCGTCGGTGTCCTCGGGCTCGATCGAGGAGAGCCGCACGTAGGCTCCCAGCGCGATCAGGTCCTCGACCAGGCCGGCCAGGCCCCGGGGGTGGCCGTCGTACGAGCCGAGCCGCACCCCGGTGAGGACCAGCTCCCGCACCCCCCGGGCGAGGAGGGCCTCGGCCTCCTTCAGGGCGTCCTCGGCCGGGCGCGAGCGCTCCCGCCCCCGGAGCCGGGGGATGATGCAGTAAGCACAGCCGGCGTTGCAGCCGTCCTGGACCTTCAGGAAGGCCCGCACCCGGCTGCCAACCATGGCCCGCTCGGGGTTCCCCCAAAGCGCCGGCACCGGGGCCGCGATGGGGTCGGCGGCCTCGCCGAGGGCGGTGCGGACCAGCTCGACCAGGCGGGGCTTGGCCTCGTTGGGCACCGCCAGGTCGGCCCCCAACGCGCGCACGGTCGCGGGGTCGCGGTCAACGAAGCAGCCGCTCACCACCACCAGGGCGTCGGGGTTTTCCCGCCGGGCCCGGCGGATCTCCGCCCGGGTCTTGGCCTCGGCGGTGGTGGTCACCGCGCAGGTGTTGAGGAAGACGAGCTCGGCCCCCCGGGGCACCAGCTCGACCGCGCCCAGCCCGCCGAGGAAGGCCTCGGTCTCGGCCAGGTTGACCTTGCACCCCAGCGACTTCACGGCCACCCGCATCGCCGGACCATTCTTCCACGGGAGGGCCCCCCGCCTTGGTGAGCCGGCGTACCATGGGGCGATGATCGGCATCGAGGAGGTCTACGCCGCCTGGCGCCGGATCCGCCCCTACCTGCACCGGACCCCGGTGTGGGCCTCGAGGCGGCTTGAGGAGCAGGTGGCCAAGCGGCTCTTCCTGAAGGCCGAGCCGCTCCAGAAGACCGGCAGCTTCAAGGCCCGGGGGGCCCTGAACCGGGCCCTGTTGCTCGACCGCCCCCGGGGCCTGGTGGCGGCCTCGTCGGGCAACCACGCCCAGGGGGTGGCGTTCGCCGCCGGCGTGCTCGGGGTGCCGGCGGTGATCGTGGTGCCCGAGGACACGGTGGCGGTGAAGAAGGAGGCGATCCGGGCCTACGGCGCCGAGCTCCTGGACCGCGGGGTGACGGTGGAAAACCGCGACGCGGTGGCCCGGCGGGTCGCCCGCGAGCGGGGCTACGCCTTCATCCACCCCTTCGACGACGAGGCGGTGATGGCCGGGCAGGGGACCGTGGGGCTGGAGCTCGTCACCCAGGTGAGCGCCCTCGAGGCGGTGCTGGTTCCGGTCGGGGGCGGCGGGCTCATCGCCGGGGTGGCCACCGCCGTCAAGGCGCTGGCCCCCGACGTGCGGGTGATCGGGGTCGAGCCGGCGGCCGCCGCCGATGCGGTGGCGAGCTTCCGGGCCGGCCGGCGGATCTGCCTGGAGCACGCCCCCACCACCGTCGCCGACGGGGTCCGCACCCTCTGCCTGGGGGAGAAGACCTTCCCGGTGATCCAAAGGCGGGTCGACGACCTCCTGGCGGTGAGCGAGGAGGCGATCCTGAGGGCCCAGGCCCTCCTCCTCACCCGCACCAAGCTGGTCGTCGAGCCCACCGGGGCCCTCCCTCTGGCCGCCGTGCTGGAGTTCGCGGAGGCGCTGCCCGAGCGGCTCGGCTTGATCCTTTCGGGGGGCAACTGGGCGCCCCCCGGGGTATGATGGGGGCGATGGTCTCCCGACGCCTTGCCCTGGTCGGGCTGGTGGCCGCGGTGCTGGCCGGCTGCGCCCCCCAGGCCACCGCCCCGGCCCCGGCCGAGGCCCGGATCCAGGGTCCGGTGGCCTTTTACCCCCACGCCACCGGGTTGGTCTGGACCTACCTGCCCGAGGGCCTGCCCCTCGACGCACCCCCCTACCGGCTCCGGGTCGAGGGGGAGGGCAGCTTCGAGGGCCGGGCCGGGCTCAAGTACCGCTTCTTCGGGCGGGGGCAGGACCGGGTCTACTACCGCGAGGTCGGCGCGTTCGGCTCCAAGCTCCTCGGCTACGAGGAGCGGATCACCCTGAGCCGGGTCGAGTTCGACCCCCCCTTCATCGAGTACCCGCCGGCGGCGCTCCTCGAGGTCGGCGCCCGCTGGGGCGGACGGACCCGGGTCTCGAGTTTCTTCGTCCTTCCCAAGGGAATCGAGAAACAGGCCACCCTGGTCCTCGACTACCAGTTCGAGGTGGCCGAAAAGCGCACGGTCGAGGTGCCGGCGGGGAGCTTTTCGGCCTACGTGATCCGGTTCACCGCCAAGAGCCCGAAGGAGACCCTCCGCTCCGAACTCTGGTTCGTCCCCCACGTGGGCGAGGTCCGCACCCGAGAGGGGCTCGTGCTGGTCCGTAAGAACTTCTAGGAGGCCCGATGATCCTCGATCGAATCCACCAGCCCGGTGACCTCAAGGGGCTCACCGAGGCCGAGCTCTTGGAGCTGGTTAAGGAGCTCCGTAGCGAGATCCTCAGGGTCACCGCCAAGACCGGCGGCCACCTGGCCAGCAGCCTGGGGGCGGTCGAGCTGATCGTGGCGTTGCACCGGGTCCTCGACTCTCCCCGCGACCGCATCCTCTTCGACGTCGGCCACCAGGCCTACGCCCACAAGCTCCTCACCGGCCGGCGCGACCGCTTCGAGACCCTGCGGCAGGAGGGCGGCCTCTCGGGCTTCACCAAGGTCAGCGAGTCGCCCCACGACGCGATCACCGTGGGCCACGCCTCGACCAGCCTGGCCAACGCCCTGGGGATGGCCCTGGCCCGCGACGCCCGCGGCGAGGACTACAAGATCGCGGTGGTGATCGGCGACGGCGCCCTTACCGGCGGCATGGCGCTGGCCGCCCTCAACAAGATCGGCGAGCTCGGCAAGGACCTGCTCATCGTCCTGAACGACAACGAGATGTCGATCAGCCCCAACGTCGGGGCCCTGAACCGCTACTTCCGCAGCCTCCAGGTGCAGGGCTGGCTGCAGGGGGCGGAGGAGCGGGGCAAGCGAGTCCTGGAGCGGATCTCCCCCAAACTCTACGACCTCGCCGACCGGGCCAAGGAGGCCGCCAAGCTGGTGCTCCACCAGGAGAACCCCTTCTACGCCTGGCGGATCCGCTACGTGGGACCGGTGGACGGCCACGACCTAAAAGGGCTCCTCTACCTCCTCAACCACCTCAAGGACCTGAAGGGGCCGACCCTCCTCCACATCGTCACCAAGAAGGGCTACGGCTACAAGCTCGCCGAGGAGGACCCGGTCCGCTGGCACGGGGTCGGGCCCTTCGATCCCGCCGCCCCTGCCAAGGGGAAGGGTTACACCTGGTCGCGGGCCTTCGGCGACGCGCTGGTCGAGCTCGCCGGGGAGGACGAGCGGATCTTCGCGATCACCCCGGCGATGCGCGAGGGCTCGGGGCTCACCGCCTACGCCGAGCGCTTCCCCGACCGCTACGTCGACGTGGGGATCGCCGAGGACGTGGCGGTGACCACCGGGGCCGGGCTGGCGCTGGCCGGCATGCGGCCGGTGGTGGCAATCTACTCGACCTTTCTGCAGCGGGCGGTGGACCAGGTGATCCACGACGTCGCCCTGGAGAACCTCGACGTGATCTTCGCCGTCGACCGGGCCGGGGTGGTGGGGGCCGACGGCCCCACCCACCACGGGGTCTTCGACATCGCCATCCTGCGGACCGTCCCCAACCTCAAGATCCTCGCCCCCAAGGACGCCGCCGAGCTCCGGGGGATGCTCAAGGCGGCGCTCCGGGTGGGCGGGCCGGTGGCGATCCGCTACCCCCGGGCCAAGACCCAGCCGGTCGCCCCCGGTACCTGGCCGGAGGTCGCCTGGGGGACCTGGGAGGTCTTGAAGGAGGGGAGCGAGGCGGTGGTCCTGGCCTTCGGCAGGACGCTGGAGTACGCCCTCGCCGCCGCCGGAGACGACCCCCGGGTGGGGGTGGTGAACGCCCGGTTCCTAAAGCCCCTCGACGAGGCCCTCCTGGCCCGGCTCGCCCGGGAGGGGAGGAAGCTCCTCACGGTGGAGGACCACCAGCTCGCCGGCGGCTTCGGGTCGGCGGTGCTGGAGGCGCTGGAGCGGCTGGGGCTCTCGGCCCCGGTGCGGCGGCTCGGCTACCCCGACCGTTTCACCGAGCAGGGGCCGATCGAGCGCCTGCACCGGAAGGCGGGGATCGACGCCGAGGGCATCCGCAGGGCGCTGGCGGAGTGGGGAATCGCCCTCGGTCCGGTGGGCAAGACCGC
>JALSRQ010000115.1 GCA_026984675.1 Thermaceae bacterium | reverse complement strand
GTGACGCCGAGCAGGGTGGTGACGAAGAAGACCGCCTTTAGGCCCAGGGCAAGGGCGACGTTGGCGTAGAGGTTGGCCATGGTGGCCCGCGCGAGCGCCAGGAAGTCGGCGAGGCCGAGGAGGCGGGACTCGACTAGGGCCACCCCGGCGGCCCCCTGGGCGACATCGGTTCCCGAGCGCAGGGCGACGCCGAGGTCGGCGGCGGCCAGGGCGGGGGCGTCGTTGACCCCGTCGCCGACCATGCCCACGGGTTTTTCGGCCTCTTCCTGCAGGAAGCGGAGCTTGTCCTCGGGGGCGAGGCCGGCGCGGTAGGGCACGCGGTAGCGCTCGGCCAGGATGCGCACGGCCTCTTGGCGGTCGCCGGAGAGGATCACCGGGCGGACCCCGAGGGCCCGGATCCGGCGGAGGGCCTCACCGGCGTCCTTGCGGGGGGCGTCCTCGAAGAAGAGCCAGGCGGCGAGCCTTCCGTCCACCAACACGGCGGAAGCGGTCCGTCCGGCGGACGGGGGTGGGGTGAGGCCGGCGGCCTTGGGGCTTCCCACCCAGACCCGGCGGCCGGCCACCGTGCCCTCGAGGCTGGCCCCGGGCACGGCGTGGACGTCCGCGGCCTGGGGGACCCGGAGGCCCAGCTCGCGAACCCGGGCGAGCACCGCGTGGGCGAGCGGGTGGGCGCTCCTCGCTTCCAGCGCCGCCACCAGGGGGAGGACCTCGGCCTCGGGGGCGCCCCGCACCTCCACCAGCCGGGGCCGCCCCTCGGTAAGGGTGCCGGTCTTGTCGAGGGCGAGGGTCCGGATCCGGGCGGCGACCTCGAGGGCGGCGGCCTCCTTCACCAGTACCCCCATCCGCCCGGCGCGGGCGATGCCGGCGGCGATCGCCGCCGGGGCCGAGAGCACGAGCGCGCAGGGGCAGCCGATCAGGAGCAGGGCCAGGCCCTTGTAGAGCCAGGGGAGGAAGGGCGCCCCCAGGGCCGGGGGGAGGAAGGCCACCAGGGCGGCGACCGTCGCCACTCCCGGGGTGTAGTACCGGGCGAAGCGGTCGATCGCTCGCACCGTCGGGCTCTTCTCCGCGCTGGCCGCCTCGACCATGCGGGCGATGCGGGCCACCGTGCTCTCGGCGGCGGGGCGGGTGACCCGGACCACCAAGTCCCCCTCCAGGAGCACCGAACCGGCGAAGACCGGCTCCCCCGGCCCCTTGGGCACCGGCACCGACTCCCCGGTGAGCAAGCTCTCGTCGAGGGCGCCGCGCCCCTCCTCAATCGTGCCGTCGAGCGGCACCCGCTCCCCGGCGGGGACCTGTACCCGGGCCCCCACCGGCACCTCGGCGACCGGGCGGCGTTCCACCCCGCCGGCCGTCCGTACCCGGGCCCGCTCGGGGACCATGCGGGCCAGCGCGCCGACCGCCCGACGGGCCCGCCGGGCGCTCTCGCCCTCGAGGAGCTCCCCTAAAAGGAAGAGCACCACCACTGCGAGGGCCTCGAGCTCGGCCCCGATGAGGATCGCCCCGGCCACCGCCAGGGTGACGAGGGCGTTGATGTCGAGGAAACCGCCGCTTTTGAGGGCGGCCCAGGCCTTGCGGGCAAGCGGCCAGACCGCCACCGCCGCCCCCAGGCCGAAGACCCCCCGGGCCAGGGCCCCGGAGAAGGGAAGGAGCCCCAGGCCGAGGAGCAAAAACCCCACCCCCACCAGCAGGTCGCGCCCCTGGGGCCGGCGCCACCACGGGAGGGGGCGGTCCTCCGGCTCGGCCAGGCGGTAGCCCAGGGGTTCCACCGCTCGGCGGATCGCCTCCTCGGGGAGCGGGCGCTCGGCGACGACCTCGAGGGTCCCGCTGGTGTAGGCCACCTTGACCTCGACCGCGCCCGGAAGCTTTTTCACCGCGCGCTCGATCTTGACCGCGCAGTCGGCGCAGTCGAGCCCCTCGACCTGGTAGGTACGGCGGTCCATGGGGGCATTATATGAACGATTGAGCAGATGTTCAAGTATCGGCGCCGAGGAAACGCTCCGCCCCCTTCACTCGGCGGCGTGCTCCAGGGCGGCCTCGAGGATCCCCCGCACGTGGTCGTCGGCCAGGCGGTAGAAGACCTGCCGCCCCTGGCGCCGCCAGGCCACCAACCGGGCGTCGCGGAGCA
>JALSRQ010000114.1 GCA_026984675.1 Thermaceae bacterium | reverse complement strand
CAGCACCCGCCCCGGGAGGTAGACCGAGGTGCCCCGGGCGCGGGCCTCGCGGTCGAGGGCCGAGCCCTCCTCGACGTAGTGGCCGACGTCGGCGATGTGGACGCCGACCTCGAGATCCCCCCCGGGAAGCCGCCGGAGGTGGATCGCGTCATCGAAATCCTTGGCGTCGGCGCCGTCGATGGTGAAGACCGGCAGGGACCGGAAGTCCTCCCGCCCGGAGAGGGCCTCCTCGACGGGCTGGGCCGCCGCCCGCTCGGCCTCCCGGAGCACCGCCGGCGGAAAGGCGTCCCTGAGGTCGTGCTTAAGGATCACCGCCCGGGTCTCGGCTTCGGCGTCGTCGGCCCCCTCCCCCAGCCGCTCGAGGAAGACCCCGACGACCTCGCCGGCGCCGGTCGCCTCGGGGTAGCGGAGGCGGACCGCCACCCGGCTGCCCTCGGGAACCCCCTCCAGCCCCTTGGGAAGGAGCTTGATGCGGTCGGGAAGGCGGGGATCCTCGGGCACCAGCCAGGCGTAGCCGCGGGAAAAACGCAGGGTGCCCAGGGCGGTCCGGCGGGCCCGCTCGAGCACCCGGGTCACCTCGCCGGTCCGCTTCCGCCCCCGGGTCGCCCCGCCCAGCCGGACCTCGACCCGGTCGCCGTGCCAGGCGCCGGCCAGCCGGTGGGCGGGGACGAAGACGTCCTCGCTGCCGTCCTCGGGGACCACGAAGCCAAAGCCCCCCTGGGCGAGGTCGAGCCGGCCTACCAGACGCTCCCCCCCGCCGGGCAGGCGGTAGCGGCTCCGCACCCGCTCCAGCCGGCCCTCCTCGACCAGCTCGGCGAGCAGGGCCTTGACCTCCCGCCGCTCCAGCCCGAACCGGCGGGCGAGGTCCTTGGGGTGCACCGGCCGTTGCCGGCGGTGGATTTCTCGAAACAGCGTTTCCTTCATCTCATACGATGCCCTCGAGGGCCTTGGCGGTGGCCTTGAGAGCGTCCTCGAAGGCCAGGAGGGCGGTGTCGATCTGCCCCCGTTCCACGATCAGGGGCGGCTCCAGCCGCACCACCTTGGGGTTGTTCAGGCCGAAGGCGGTGAGCACCCCGCGCTCGGCCAGCTCGCTGATCACCAGCGCCCCGATGTCGGGGTCGGTGAACTCGACCCCCACCATCAGCCCCCGCCCCCGCACCTCGGCGACGAAGGCCGGCCAGGCGTCGGCGAGCTGACGGAGACCGGCGATCAGGTAGTCGCCGAGCTCCCTCGCCCGGGCCGGCAGGTCCTCCTCCAGGGTGACCTCGATGGCCGCCAACGCCGCCGCCGCCGCCAGGGGGTTGCCGCCGAAGGTCGAGGAGTGCACCAGGGGGTTCTCGCGAAAGACCTCGAAGAGCTCGGGGCGCCCGATGGCGGCCCCGATCGGCATTACCCCGCCGCCCAGGGCCTTGGCGCTGGTGAGGAGGTCGGGGGCGACGCCCTCCCACTCGACCCCCCAGAACCGCCCGGTCCGGCCCAGCCCGGTCTGGACCTCGTCGACGATGAGGAGCACGCCGCGCTCGGCGGTGATGCGCCGGAGCGCCCGGAGGTAGCCGTCGGGGGGAACCCGGACCCCGCCCTCGCCCTGGATCGGCTCCACGATCACCGCCGCGGTGGCGTCGTCGATGGCCTCGGCCACCGCCCGGGCGTCGCCGTAGGGGACCACCTTGACCCCCGGCACCAGCGGCTCGACCGGCCGCTGGTACTCGGGCTTGGGGGTCAGCGAGAGGGCCCCCATCGTCTTGCCGTGGAAGCCGCCCTCGGTGGTCACGATCCCCGGCTTTCCGGTGTGGATCCGGGCCAGCTTAAACGCCGCCTCCACCGCCTCGGCCCCCGAGTTGCCGAAGAAGACCATCGAGAGCCCCTCGGGGGTGAGCTCGGCCAGCCGGGCCGCCAGCCGGGCGGTGGGCTCGGGTACCATGACCCGCACGCTCATCGGCATGCGGTCGAGCTGGCGCTTCACCGCCTCGACCACCCGGGGGTGCCGGTGGCCGAGGTTCAGGGTGCCGTAGAGCCCCAGGAAGTCGAGGTAGCGCTTGCCGCTCTTGTCCCAAACGTAGACCCCCTCGGCCCGCTCCTCGACCCGGTCGAGCCCGGTGAACCGCAAGAGCCCCGCCAATCCTGGGTTGATGTGCCGTTCAAAGCGTTCGAAAGCGCCGTCCATGCATCCTCCAGAGGGCGGCCCCCTGGGCCTTTAGTATACCACACTCAAGCGACTACCGCCGCTTGAAGCTTTGCCAGGATCTCCGGCGGCATCCGGATCGCCCGCCCGCCGGCGTCCTGGGGCACGTGGACGGTGCGGCCCTCGGCGGCCCGCGCGCCGTCCCGTTCGACCCGGTAGCCGAAGACCACCTTGCGGCTCCGGGCCGCCTCGATCCAGACCCGGAGGGTGGCGACCTCGCCGTAGCGGAGGGGCCGGTGGTAGCGGAGCCCGAGCTCGACCACCGGGAAGAAGAGCCCCTGGGCCTCGAGGCGGTGGTAGGGGAGCCCCAACCGCTCCAGGAGCACCGTCCGCCCCTCCTCCAACCAGACCACGTAGGCGGCGTGGTGGACGATGCCCATCTGGTCGGTCTCGGCGTAGCGAACGCGGATCGGATGGGTGAGGGTCATAGCACCTCGCGGGGGTCGCTATGGAAGCTCAGGCGGGGAATCCGCCGGAGCCCGATCTCCCGGGCCAGGGACTCCTGCAGGTAGCCGTGGGCGTGGTTCAAGATCGCCACCGTCTCCTCGGTGCGCTCCAAGGCGCTCACCAACACCCGACCCCGCGCCAGGTCGGGGGAAAGCCGGACCCGCTCCACCGTGACCACCAGGGGAAGCCGGGGATCCTTCATCTCGTGGATGATCGCCGAGAGCGCTCGGGCGGCCCGGGCCTCCAGGCGCATGCGCGTGCGGTTCATGGCGGCCTCCCATTCCCCGGGGGCGGCCCGGTTGGTTCCTATTCTAGTCCGGAAAGCCGCTCGGCGAGCCAGCCGGCCACCGCCTCCACCGCCGCCCGGTCGGGCCCCTCGACCATCACCCGGACCACCGGCTCGGTCCCCGAGGGGCGGACGTTCACCCGCCCGTCGCCGAGCCGGCGCTCGGCCTCGGCGACCAGATCGGGGAGCCCGGGGTGGGCGGCGACGCGGCGCTTGTCGGCCACCGGGACGTTCCGGATCACCTGGGGAAAAAGGGGCAGGGCGTCCACCCAGTCGGCGAGGTCGGTGCCGCTCGCCTCCAGGGCGGCCAGGGTCAACAGGGCGGTGAGCAGGCCGTCGCCGGTGGCGAAGCGGTCGCGGAAGATCATGTGCCCGCTGGGCTCGGCCCCCAGCCGGAGCCCCTCCCGGACCAGGACCTCGTAGACATAGCGATCGCCGACCGGGGCCCGGTGGAGGCGGACCCCCGCCGCCTTTAGCGCCCGTTCCAGGCCCAGGTTGCTCATCACCGTGCCGACCACCGCCGGCTCCCCGGCGACCCGGGCGTGGAGGTAAAGCAGGTGGTCGCCGGTGACCACCCGCCCCCGGCGGTCGGCCAGGATGGCCCGGTCGCCGTCGCCGTCGAGGGCCACCCCGAGGTCGTAGCCGAGGTCCCGCACCGCCCGCGCCATGGGCGCGGGGGCGGTGGCCCCGAGACCCCGGTTGATGTTCCGGCCGTCGGGGCTGGTGCCGATGGCGAAGACCTCGGCGCCGGCCCGGGAGAAGAGCTCAGGGGCCAGCCGGTAGGCCGCCCCGTTGGCGGCGTCGACCACGATCCGCTTCCCGATCAGGTCGGGGGCGTGGTCGAGCAGGTGGGCGAGGTAGCGCTCGGTGCCCTCGGGGGCCAAGAGCCGCCGCCCCCCCTCGCGGTAAGGGGAGGGGGCCGCCAGCCGTCCCTCGATCGCGGCCTCGGTCGCGTCGGGGAGCTTCTCCCCCTGTCCGGTGAGGAACTTGACGCCGTTGTCGCGGTAGGGGTTGTGGCTCGCCGAGATCACCGCCCCGGCCCGGGCCCGGTAGACCGCGGTGAGGTAGGCGACCCCCGGGGTGGGCATCACCCCGAGGTCGTGGACCTCGGCGCCGGACCAGAGCAGGCCGGCGACCAGGGCCGAGGCCAGCATGGGCCCCGACGCGCGGGTGTCGCGCCCCAGCACGAAGGGGCCGGCGAGCTCCTCGCCGGCCGCCCGGCCCAGGGCGAGCAGGAACTCGGGGGTCATCGGCGGCTCGCCCACCCGACCGCGCACCCCGTCGGTACCGAAAAAACGACGCATGCCGCTGAAGAGCCTACCACGCCCGGATACCCCCACCCCCCATTTGGGGGGTGCACGGCGTATTGCAAATCGTTACACTTCCCAAGGAGGGAGGCGTGGATGCCCACCGCGCAACACGGGCGCCAAGCGGGTGGGCGGAGCCAGTGGCGCGACCGGCCTCCGCGGGAGCACTTCCCGCCTGGAGGTAACGCTGTGGCGATCTTTGGAAACTTAAAGGATATCAGCCTGCTCGACCTGCTACCCCTCCTCTCCGGTCAACAGGGCAAGCTGTCCCTGCGTCCCAAGCGGGGGGCCGAGCTTTTGCTTTTCCTGAACAACAGCCGGATCACCTGCGCCAAGAAGGGGGAGGCGGCGCTGCCCCCGCACCGGGTCGAGGAGGAGCTCTTCGGACTTTTAGACCGTCCCGAGGCGGAGTTCGCCTTCCACATCGGGGACCGGCCGGACCGCTGCCTGGGCCGGCTCGACCTCCGCCTGGAGGAGCTCTTGCTCAAGCTCTCGACCCTGCGGGACGAGATTCAAAGCGTGGCCGGGGCCCTTCCCCTCCCCGACACGGTCTTCGCCTTCGCCGACCCCGGCCGGGCGGAGGGCGACCCCGAGCTCCGGGACTTCGTACGGCTGGCCTGGTCCCAGCTCGAGCGCGGCACCAGCGCCCGGGAGCTCGCCGGCCTCCTGGGAATGCCCCTCGATCGGGTGCGCTACCTCTTCTACAAGCTCCGCGCGCTGGGGGTCATCCAGCCCCTGGCCCAGAGCCCGAGACCCGGCCGCCGGGGAATCGCCCGGCAGCTGCTCGGCCTCCTTAAGCGGAGGTTCCGGACCTGGTCATGGAGCCACTGAAGCTCATCGTCACCGGGCCGGTGGGGGCGGGCAAGAGCACCCTGATCCGGACCCTCTCGGAGACCGAGGTGGTGGACACCGACGCCCTGGCCAGCGAGGCGATCGGCAAGGCCACCACCACGGTGGCCCTGGACCACGGCACCCTGCGGCTCGACGGCCACCTGCTCCACATCTTCGGCACCCCGGGGCAGGACCGCTTCGACTTCATGTGGGAGATCCTCGCCGAGGGCGCCCTCGGCGTGCTTCTCCTGGTCCGCGCCGACCGGCCGGAGACCCTGCCGGCGGCCCGCAACATCCTCGACTTCGTGGTCTCGCGCACCCAGGTGCCCCACGTGGTCGGGGTCACCCACCTCGACCGGCCCCAGGTCTGGCGGCCGGAAGAGGTGGCCCTGTTTCTCGGTACCCCGCCCGAGCGAGCGGTGGGGTTTGACCCCCGCGATCGGGAAGAGGCGGTCAAGCCCCTCGTCCGGCTGCTCGAGCTGATGGGTGCGTAAGCCATAAGGAGGGAAGGGTAGTATGTCCAAACAGGAACAGCTGGAAGCCATCCTAAGCGAGCTCAAGGGCGCGCTCCCCGAGCTCAAGGAGATCATCGTCGCCAGCCCCGACGGTTTACCGGTGGTGCAGCTGGGCGAGGGCGGGATCGCCGCCCGGCTGGCGGCGATGGCCGCCACCGCCCACGGCCTCGGCAAGCGGATCGCCACCACCACCCACCTCGGGGACCTGGTGGAGATCGTGATCCGGGGGAACCAGGCCTACTTCATCGCCTACGCCATCGGGGAGAAGGGGATCCTCGGCCTCACCACCCCGGCCGGCTCGAACCTCGGCCTGGTGCGGCTGGAAGCCCAGGAGTATGCCCGCAAGCTGGCGGAGACCCTCTGAACCGACGGGAGCCATGATCATCGAACAGGTCGTTCTAGCCCACTTCCAGTACATCGAACGGGTGGCGGCGTTCCTCGAGGGCAGCGGACCCGAGCCCGAGCTGAGCTCGCCGGAGGCCTGCACCATGGGGGAGTGGCTCAAGGAGCACCCGAATCCTGAGATGGCCGAGCCCCACGCCCGTTTTCACGAGATCCTGGCCCGCGCGGTCGAGGCCAAGAAGGCCGGACGGGAGGACGAGGCACGGAGCCTCCTCGACCAAGCCTACCCGCTTTATAGCCAGCTGGAGCGGATGCTCTTCGACTAGCCAGGTCGCTTCGGAACCGGTACCGGGCCCCCGGGCCCGGTACCCCCATTTGGGGGGCCCCAACCGGGGGATGGCAGGGCGCCGCCGGGCCCCTAGCCTGAGAGGCAAGGGAGGCGAAGAACCTCGGCCCGCAACACGGGCGCCAAGCGGACGAGGGGAGCCAGTGGCGCGACCGGCCCAAGGACGGGGCCGGTCGCGCCCACGCGGAGGTGGACGATGGGTATTTGGGGAAGCCTGAACGAGATCGCCTTACCGGAACTCCTGCTCATGCTCGAGGACCGAAACGGGGTGCTCACCCTGCGGGAGGGACGCCGCCCGGCGGTGAGCCTCGAGGTCGCCCAGGGACGGGCGGGCCGGGCGCTGGAAGGGCGCCGACCCCTCTCCCGCGTCGAGCTCGAGGAGCGGCTCCTCAACCTGATGATCGAGAGCCGGGCGAGCTTCGGCTTCTACCCCAACGACCGCATGGGCCCGGTGGTGGGGCCCAAGCTGCGCAGTCTGGCGCTCAAGCTCAGCACCCTTTTCGACGAGATCCAGCCCGCCCTGCACCAGCTGCCGAATCCCCGCGCCCGCTTCCACCTGATCTCGGCCAAGCTGCTTGGCAACGTGCGCTGGGACCCCCTTTTCCTGAAGGCGATGGACGCCCTGGAGAAGGGGGCGAGCGCCGAGGAGCTGGCCGAGGTGCTGGGGGTGCCGCGCCTCGAGGCCCGCTACTTCCTCCTCCTGCTCTCCCGGGCCCGGCGGGTTCGCCCCGAGCCGGCCGCCGCCCCTGCCCGCCCCAAGGGGGTCTCCCGGATCTTCGCCAGGATCCTGGCCGAAGCCTGAGCCCCCGCCACCTCCCTCCTTTGGGCGGTGGGGCCCCGCAGAAGCGGGGCCCCCGCCTTTTAGTCCCCCTTGGCCGAGAGCCAGTCGTCGCCGATCCCGACCTCGGCCACCAGCGGCACCCGCAGGGGCCAGACCCCCTCCATCGCCTCCCGGGTGACGCCGGCGACCTCCTCGGCGCGGTCGGCGGGGGCCTCGATCACCAGCTCGTCGTGGACCTGGAGCAACAGGCCGGCCCCCAGCGCGTCCAGGCGGGGGGCCAGACGGACCATCGCCAGCTTGATCAGGTCGGCGGCGGTACCCTGGATCGGCATGTTCACCGCCACCCGCTCGGCGGCCTCGCGGACCCGGCGGTTCCGCGAGGCCAGGTCGGGGACGAAGCGTCGCCGGCCGAAAAGGGTCTCGACGTAGCCCTGCTGGCGGGCCTCGGCGAGAACCCGCTCGAAGTAGGCGCGCACCCGGGGGAACGAGGCGAAGTACCGCTCGATGAAGCCGGCGGCCTCGTCGTACTCGATCCCCAGGGTCTGGGCCAGGGAGTGGGGGCTCATGCCGTAGAGGACCCCGAAGTTCACCGTCTTGGCCGCCCGGCGCATCGCCGAGTCCACCGCCTCGGTGCCGAAGATCCAGCTGGCGGTGGCGGCGTGGACGTCGCGGCCGTCCTTGAAGATCGCGATGAGGTTCTCGTCCTCGGCCAGGTGGGCGAGCACCCGGAGCTCGATCTGGGAGTAGTCGGCGACCACCAGGCGCATCCCCTCGCCGGCCACGAAGGCCCGGCGGATCTTCTTGCCCCACTCGCCCCGGATCGGGATGTTCTGGAGGTTGGGGTCGGAGGAGGAGAGCCGCCCGGTGGCGGTGGCGGTTTGGTGGAAGCGGGTGTGGAGGCGGCCGGTGGCGGGGTGGACGAGCCTGGGCAGGGGGTCGAGGTAGGTGCCCTTGAGCTTGGAGAGCTCCCGGTGCTTGAGGATGAGGTCGACCACCGGGTGGCGGCCCCTGAGCGCCTCCAGCGCCGCCGCCGAGGTCGAGCGCTTGCCGGTCTTGGCGGTGCGGCGCTGGGGAGGCAGGCCGAGCTCGTCGTAGAGAACGGTCTCCAGCTGGTCGCGGGAGTTCAGGTTGAAGGGGTGGCCGACCAGTCGGTGGACCTCGGCCTCGATCCGCTCGATCTCCCCCGCCAGCTGGCGGGAGAGGGCCTCGAGGTAGCCGACGTCAAGGGCGACCCCGCGGTGCTCCATCGCCGCCAGCACCGCCGCCAGCGGGCGCTCCAGCTCGCGGTAGAGCCAGAGCAGCCTTTCCTCGCCGGAAAGCCGCTCCTGCATGATGCGGAAGAGCTCGCTGGCGGCCTGGGCCCGGGTGGCGGGGTCCTCGTCCCAGTCGCCGGCGCCGTAGCGACGCACGGTCCCGGCCGGCTCGCTGTTGGTGGGGTCGAAGAGGTAGGCGAGCAGCATGGGGTCGTCGCCGGGCGGGCGGTCGAGGCCGGCCTTCCGGGCCCAGACCGCGAGGTCCTTGGCCCGCACCGCCCGGAGCTCGGGAAAGCGCGCGAGCTCGGAGGCCTCGGCCGGCCCCTCGGCGACCCGCCGGTCCCAGGCGGCGGCCAGGCCCACCAGCTCGCCCCAGATCGGGCGGGGGTCGCTGAGGACGAAGCCGAGGAAGGCGTCCTCGGGCGGGGGCCAGCGGCCGGCCGCGACCTCGGGGCGCTCGAGCAACCCGAGCTCCCTTAGGATCGAGCCGAACTCGAGTTCCTCCAAAAACGCCCGCAGCCCCTCGCGGTCGGGCTCGCGGCGGTGGCAGCCGGCCAGGTCAACGGCCAGGGGGAGGTCGGTCCGGATCCGGGAGAGGCCTCGCGAGAGCTCGAGGTCGGCCCGGCCGGCCTCGAGCTTTTTCCGCACGCCCTCGGGGCGCACCTCGTCCAGGTGGGAAAGCAGGCGGTCGAGGCTCCCCCACTCGGCGAGCAGCTTGGCGGCGGTCTTGGCCCCGATCCCCTTGACCCCCGGGATGTTGTCGGAGGGGTCGCCGACCAGGGCGCGGTAGTCGACCCACTGCTCGGGGCGGACGCCGTACTTCTTAAAAACCCGCTCGGGGGTCACCAGCTCGCCGTCGGGAAGCCAGACCGCCACCCGGTCGCTCACGAGCTGGTAGAAGTCGCGGTCGGTGGTGACGATGCGAACCTCCATCCCCTCGGCCTCGGCCCGCCGGGCCAGGGTTCCGATCACGTCGTCGGCCTCGTAGCCGGGGGCCTCCAGACGGAGGAGGCCAAGGAGGTCCACGGCCCGCTGGATCCGCTCGACCTGGGGCCGGAAGTCCTCGGGGGTGGGGGCCCGCTGGGCCTTGTACTCGGCGTAGGCCTGGTGGCGGAACGAGGGGGCGGGGGCGTCGAAGACCACGATCACGCAGTCGCCGTCCTCCCGGAGGAGCTTGAGCAGGGTGCGGAGGAAGCCGTAGACCGCCTGGACCGGCTCCCCCCGGCTGGTGGTCATCTCGGGGAGGGCGAAGTAGTTGCGGTAGGCGAGGTGGTGGCCGTCCACCAGCACCACCCGCCGGGGGCGTTCCTGGAAGAGCGGGAGCTCCACGGGGCTATGCTACCTCGACCCGGGCGACGCCCCGGGTCGCGTCCTTGAGGGCTTCGGCGAAGGCCTCCAGGCGATCCTCCGGCAGCCGGACCCAAAACAGCGCCCCCTCGCCGTAGGCCTCCTCGAGCTTCTCGCCGCCGTAGGCGGGGAGCAGGCGGTAGAAGGCCTCGATGGCCTCGAAGGGGAGCCACAGCCGGACCCTTCGGTAGCGGATCAGGGGCCGACGGGGCGCCCGCCGGAGGCACTCGGCAGCGACCCCCCCGTAGGCCCGGGCCAACCCCCCCGCCCCCAGCTTGATCCCGCCGAAGTAGCGGGTGACCACCACCATCACCCCGTCCAGCCCCTGGCCCTCGATGGCCGAGAGGATCG
>JALSRQ010000113.1 GCA_026984675.1 Thermaceae bacterium | reverse complement strand
GACCCGTTGGGTGGCCCGCTTGAGCTCGGCGAGGCGCCGGCGCACGGCCTCCTCCAGCCCCTGGTAGCGGGCCGTCAGCACCCCGTCCAACCGCGCCATCAGGTCGGGGGGCAGGTCGATCTGAAAGCGCTCCAGCCCCTCCAGGCTGGGGGCGACCCGGGCCTCGCCCCGCAGGGCGAGGGGGGTGAGGACCCCGAAGTTCACCGCGCAAAAGGGGTCCTCGGCGCCGTCGAGGTAGCGCCCCAGCCAGCCGGTGAGGGTCCGCCGCTCGGGGTCGGCGGTGTGCCAGACGGCCATCGAGACGAAGTGGCTGCGGTTGGGGTGGGGGTAGCCGATCCCCTGGACCAGGGCCAGCGCGTTGGCCTCGAGGAGCCCGAGCAGCGGCCGCAGCGCCGGGTGCAGCCCCAGCCGGTCGTTGACCGGCAGGAGGGTCGCGGGCTTGAGCCCGATCCGGGGCCGGAGCCGGGCGTAGAGGGCCTGGCGGTAGGGCACCAGGGTGTTGAGGGCGTCGTTCCCCCCCGAGAGCTGGACCACCAAAAGGGCCTTGCCCTCGGCCCGGGCCGCCGCCGCGGTCCGGGCGAGCAGGCTGGGGGCGACCCCCCCCAGGGCCAGGGTGCGGAGCGCCGATTTTACGAAATCGCGTCGGTTCATCCTGCCTCCTAAAGGAGCTGGGCGCGGGGATGGAGGAGGGCCTCCGGCCCCACGCCCTCAGCGAAGACCGAGAGGTCGAGCCGGGCGGCGGCGAAGGGGCGGACGAGGTTGATCCTTGCGAGCAGCGGGCCGGCGTCGAGCCAGGCCAGCCCCCCGCTCCAGCCCTTGACGTTGGGGGGCTGGAACGGCACCTGCCCGGCGCGCGCGAGCCAGCGCATCGCCCGCCGGTCGGGGGTCTGGCCGCTGGCGTAGTAGAGGCCCACCAGGTACTCGACCGGGCTCTTGACCAGGGCGAAGCGGGCCCTTGGGTGGTAGAAGGCGGGGTGGGTGAAGAGCCAGGCCAAAAACTCCCGGGTCCCGGCGTCCTTGAGGACCCGCGCCCCTTCCTCGACCATCGCCGCCTCGGGTTCGGGGTGGAAGTAGAAGGCGAGGAGCTTTCGGGCCAGGAACCGGTAGGTCTGGGGGTGTTCCGAGAGGATCGCGAGGACCTCCTCCCCGCCCCGGATCCGCCTTCCCAGGAAGACCTTCTCCCCGGGGTCGGCCCAGCGCTTTCGGAATACGAAGCGCACCGGCCCCTTCTTGGGCGGGGTGATCGACCAGCCGGCGAAGGCCCGGGCGGAGGCCTTGACGTCGGCCTCGGTGTAGTGCCCCTCGCCCAGGGTGAAGAGCTCCATCAGCTCCCGGGCCCAGTTCTCGTTGGGGTGGGGCATCTTGGAGCGGGCGTTGTCGAGGTAGAGGAGCATGGCGGGGTCCCGGGCGATGGCCCGAAGGAGGTCGCCGAAGCGCCCCATCCCCTTTTCCCGGAAGGTCGCGTTCTGCCGCCACATCAGCTCGGGGCGCTTGACCTTCCTGAGCTCGGAGGTGAAGTGCCCGTGCCAGAACAGGGCGAGCCGTTCGGCGGCGGGGGTTTCGGTCGCCAGCCAGCCCCGGAGCCAGGCCAGGACCAGGGGGACCAGGCGGCTCTTTGGCTGGAAGCGAGGGGGCGGGATCGGGGCGGGGTCGGCGAGGAGCCGCGCCACCGCCGGCCCGAGCCCGGCCTCGGCCAGCGCCTCGGCCTCCGCCCGCCGGCCCCGGGCGGCGGCCCGCCGGAGCAGGTGGGCGGCCTCGGAAAGCCCAAAGCGGCCTGGGTACATGGGGCCAGGCTACGGCGCCCCCGCCGTCCCCGCGTGAGCGCGACCTTAAGCCGGCTTAATGGGGTTTTCCGAAGAACTCCTCGAGTTGGTCCTCGGTGATCAGCACCTCGCGGGGCTTCGAGCCCTGGTGGGGGCCGACGATCCCCATCGCCTCGAGCAGGTCCATCAGCTTGCCGGCCCGGGCGTGGCCGATCGAGAGCCGGCGCTGCAGCCGGGAGACCGAGCCCTGCCCCTCCTCGACCACGATGCGGGCGGCGGCCTCGAGGAGGGGGTCGGAGAAGTCCATCGCCGCCGCCTGGGCCCCGGCGGTGGGGGCCCCCGAGGGGGTGAAGAGGCCGGGCCCGTCGAAGTCGGCGCCGTACTTCTCGCCGAAGGCGTCGTCGAAGGGCTGGACCCGGAGGTAGCCGGTGATCCGGTGGATCTCGGCGTCCGAGAGGTAGGGCCCCTGCAGCCGGACCGGCTTGGCCAGCCCCGGCTGGCTGAACAGCATGTCCCCCTGCCCGGTGAGCCGTTCGGCCCCGGTGGTGTCGAGGATGGTGCGGGAGTCGTGGACGCTGGAGACGGCGAAGGCGATCCGGGCCGGGATGTTGACCTTGATCAGGCTGGTCAGGATGTCGACGCTGGGGCGCTGGGTGGCCAGGATCAGGTGCATGCCGGTGGCCCGGGCCATCTGGGCCAGGCGCAGGATCGCCTGCTCGACCTCCTTGGGGCTGGTGATCATCAGGTCGGCGAGCTCGTCGATGACGATCACCAGGTAGGGGAGGGGGGGCTCCCCGGCCTCCCGCATCTTCTTGTTGTACTGCTCGAGGCTCCGCACCCCGACCTTGGACATCATCTTGTAGCGCCGCTCCATGTGGGCCACCGCCCCCAGCAGCACCCCGGCGGCGTCGGCGGGGTTGGTGACCACCCCCCGCACCAGGTGGGGGATGCCGTCGTAGGGGGTGAGCTCGACCATCTTGGGGTCGATCATCAGGAGCCGGAGCTCGGTGGGGAGGTACTTAAAGAGCAGGCTCATCACCAGGGCGTTGATCGCCACCGACTTGCCGGAGCCGGTGGAGCCGGCGATGAGCAGGTGGGGCATCTTGGCCAGGTCCCGGACCCAGAACCGCCCCTCGATGCTCTTGCCGAGGATCAGCGGCAGGGTGCCCCGGAAGCGGGCGTAGCTCTTGTCGGCCAGGGCCTCGGAGAAGCGCACCACCTCCCGCTCGGCGTTGGGGACCTCGAGGCCGATCACGCTCTTGCCCGGGATCGGGGCCTCGATCCGCACCACCCCCACCGCCAGCGCCCGGGCCAGGTCGTTGGCCAGGCTCTGGATCCGGGCGATCTTCTCGCCGGGGGCGGGCTCGATCTCGTAGCGGGTCACGCTGGGGCCGCGGGCCCAGTCGACGACCTTGGCCTTGAGGCCGAACTGGGCCAGGGTCTGGTTGATGACCTCGGCCCGGGCCTGGGCCTCCCGGAGCAGGGCCTCGGGGTCCTCGCGGGGCGGGTCGGGGGGGTCGAGGAGATCGGGCGGGGGCAGGGCGAGCCCCTCGGGCGGGGGCACCTCGGGGGCCCGCTCCGGCGGCTTGGGGGCCGGCGGGGCCTTCTTCCCGTCCTTTTTGGGGGGGGCGGCCTCCTGAAGCCGCGGCGGGGGGCCTTTGAGCCCCTCGGAGGTGAGCAGCTTGAGCCCGGGCTCGCGGGCCTCGTCCGGGGCCGCCTCCGCCCAGTCGACCCAGGCCCACCAGTTCTCGACCCGGGTCTTGAGCTCGTGATAGCGCTCCTCCAGGTTCCGCCAGCGGGCCAGCCGCTGGCGGTGGGCGCGGGCCTCGGCGTCGAGCCCCTGGGGCAGGCGCCGCTCGGCGGCCCGGGCGGCCCGTTCCAGCGACCGGGCCTCGGCCAGGAGGGCCTTGAGCTCCAGGGCCAGGGCCCGGCGGCGCTCCTCCAGGGCCGAAAGCAGGGGGTCCCGCCCGGGGGAAAGCGGCTTGAGCGCCTTGCGCTCGGCCTCGATCGCCTCGGCCAGGGGCGGCGCCTCCTGGGCCAGGGCGGCCTTGAGCTCGGCGGCCCGGTCCTCCCGGAAGAGCGCCAGCCGCTCCCGCCAGGCCTCGAGGTCGGCCCCGCCCCGGCCGCGGAGGAAGGCCGCGAGCTCGCCGGCCAGCTCGCCGAGGACGGCGTGGTCGGGGAAGCGGGCGGCGAGCGCCTCGACCTCCTTTTGGAGGGCGCGGGCCTCGGCCCGGATCCGGGCCCCCTCCCGCCGCCGGGCGGCCCACCCCACCAGCCCCCAAAGGGCCCGTCTGAGCCCGTAGAAGGGGGGCTTTTGGGCCAGGAGGTCGAGGCTGAGGAGGGCCAGCAGGCCGGGGAGGAGCAGCCCGAAGGCCCCCAGCCGGCCGGTCAGGAGGGCAAACGCCGCCCGCCCCAGCCGGCCCGCCCAGCCCGGGGCCAGGGGCACCAGCAGGGGCAGGGTGAAGAGCGCCAGCAGGAGGGCGAGGAGGGTCTGGCGCAAAAACGGCCAAAACCGCCGCCGCAGGAGGGCGGCGGCCACCCCGTAGCCGAAGGGCAGGGGGAGGAGGGCGGCGGTCCAGCCGAGCTGGCGGTAGAGGGCGGTCTTCAGGGCGCGGCCGAGGTCGCCGGAGAAGGGGGGCTCGGGCCAGAGGCTGGCGGCCAGGAAGAGGAAGGCCCCCAGGGCGAGCAGGGCCAGGGCCTCGAGGTCGCCCCGGGAGGGCCCCTTGGATCCCGGCTTCGGCTTGGGCTTGGGCCGCGCCATACCCTCCAATTCTAAGGGCGCGGGGGGGCGCCCCGCGCCCTTTCCCCTCGAGGGGGCTACCGCTTCAACTTCTTTAGCGCCTCGACCACCGCCTGGGTGAGGTCGGTGGCGGGGTCGGCGTAGACCACCAGGTTCGAGCTCGCCGCCACCCGGCGGTTCATGATCACCGCGAAGCCGTTGGCCTTGGCGACCTGGGCCACCACCCGGTCGACCTCCTTGATCAGCGGCTCGAGCTTGGCCTGGATCTTGGGGTTCCACTTGTCCTGAACCTTCTTGATGGCCTCGAGGAGCACCTGGTAGTCCTGGCGCTCCTTGGCGGTGGCCTGCCCGGAGGCGATCTTCCCCTCCAGCGGCTTGATCTTCTCGACCAGGGGCTTGAGCTCGGCGTCGCGCTTTTTCTGAATCTCGGCCACCGCCGGGTAGCCGGGGTGGGCCTGGACCACGGTTTCGGCGTCGATGAAGCCGACGCGGCTGGGCACCGCCTTGTTCTGGGCCAGGGGCAGCCCGGTGAGGGCGAGGAACCCGAGGGCGAGGAGGATAGCGAGGGCGCGTTTCATGGGGCGAGGCTAGCAACGGGCGGTTAAGGCGCCGTGAGAGGGGCGGGACGTTTGTAGGCGAGCGACCCCCTATAATCCGGCTAGGAGGTTTTTCCCATGCTGGTGCGCGATTGGATGACCCCTGACCCGGTGACGGTCGCCCCCGATACCCCTGTCTTGGAGGCGATCAAGCTCCTCAAGGAAAAGGGTTTCCGCCGGCTGCCGGTCCTCGAGAACGGGCGGCTGGTGGGAATCGTCACCGACAAGGACCTGAAGGAGGCGATGCCCTCCAAGGCCACCACCCTCTCGGTCTGGGAGCTCAACTACCTGCTCGCCAAGCTCACCGTCAGCGAGGTGATGGCCAAGCCGGTGATCACCGTGCAGGCCGAGGAGCCCCTGGAGGAGGCCGCGCTTTTGATGGAGGAGTACAAGGTCGGCGGCCTGCCGGTCCTCGAGGGCGACCGCCTGGTCGGCATGATCACCATCACCGACGTCCTCCGGTCCTTCATCGAGGTGATGGGCATGAAGGAGGGCGGGGTGCGGATCACCTTCGACGTTCCCGACCGCCCCGGCGCCCTGGCCAAGGCGGCCCAGGCGGTGCCGCCGGCCAACATCGTTTCGGTGGCCACCGCCGGCAAGCACGGGGGTTTTCGCCGGATCGTGATGCGGGTGACCGGCGAGGAGGCCGAGAAGGTGCCCGAGCGGCTGGAGGCCGCCGGCGAGAAGATCGTCGACGTGCGCAAGACCGAGCCCCGGGTCTAGAATGGGGGCGTGCCGGGAAACCGCGCCCGCGGCTTGATCGCCGCCCTGCTGACGCTCTTTTTGCTGGGCGGATGCGCCCCCCGGTTGGTCGGGGTGGACCCCGCCCGGCCGCCCTCCCCGGGCGACTGGGGCCCCCACCCCGCTCCGGTCGAGTGGTGGTACCTCTCGGCCTACCTGCCGGAAGCCGGGCTCGCCTTTCACTGGGCCTTCTTCAAGGCCTACCCGCCGGAGGACTGGCGGGTGCTCGGGGTCTCGGCCCGGGCCCTCTACCCCTACCCGATCCACGCCGTGCACCTTGCGATCACCGACCTCAGGACCGGCCGCCGCAGGGTGGTCGAGGCCGGCGACTACCCCGAGGGCGGCGCCCGGGTCGCCGGCGCCCCCCTCCGCCTGGTCCTCGACGGCCACCGCCTCTTCCAGCAGGGGGCGGGGTTCCGCCTGGTGGCCCCGGGGCTCGACCTCACCCTGGTCCCCCTCAAGCCGGCGGTGGTCCACCCCCCCGGCTACTCGGGCACCGCCGGGGTGGGGCGGATGTACTACGTTTCCTTCACCCGCCTGGCCCTGCTCGGCGAGGTGGCCGGGCGCCGGGTGCGGGGCTTCGCCTGGATGGACCACCAGTGGGGCGACCAGCTGGCCGGGGTGCGGGCGGGGTGGGACTGGTTCGGCCTCCGGCTCTCCGACTGGAGCGAGGTGATGCTCTACCGGGTTCGGACCCCGAGCGGCCGGGTGGTCGCCCTCCACGCCAGCCTCGTCGAGCCGAGCGGCCGGGTGCGAAGGCTGGAGGACGTCGGCATGACCCCCCTTCGCTACTGGACCTCGCCGACGAGCGGCTACCGCTACGCGGTGGCCTGGCGGGTGCGGGCGCGGGGGCTTTCCCTGGTTCTGAGGCCGCGGGCCCAGGCCCAGGAGCTCCGGACCGCGACCACCCACGTCGCCTACTGGGAGGGCCCCGTGGCCGGTCCAGGGGAGCGCGACGGCCACGCGGTCTGGGCCGAGGGCATGGGCGAGTTCATCGGAGGGCGCTGGCCGCCCCGGGGACCTAGAGGCCGAGGAGCCCCCGCGCCTCCTTGAGGATCCGGGCCACCGTCTCGGGGTCGGGGGCCTCGGCGTAGATCCGGAGCACCGGCTCGGTCCCCGAGGGCCGGAAGAGCACCCAGGCGTCCTCCCCCAGGTGCCACTTGTAGCCGTCGAGGTCCTCGACGGCGGTGACCTTCCGGCCGGCCAGGGGTCGGGGTTCGGCGAGGTCCCGCATCGCCCGCTCCTTGAAGGCGAGGTCGGGGAGGCGGAGGTCGAGCCGGTCGAAGGCGTGGCGGAAGCCGACCTCGTTTTCGATCTCGGCGAACTGCTCGGCCAGCGACTTCCCGGTCACCGCCACCGACTCCAGCAGGAGCCAGGCGTTCAGGATCCCGTCGCGCTCGGGGAGGTGGCCGGCCACCCCGATGCCGCCGGACTCCTCGCCCCCGATCAGCACGTCGCCCTTCAGGAACTCGTCGGTGATGTACTTGAACCCGATCGGGGTGGTCAGGACCTCGAGGCCGAGCCGCTCGGCCAGCAGGTCGACGACCTTGGAGACCGAGAAGGTCTTGACCACCCGCCCCTTGAGCCCCTTCCGGTGGAGGTGGCGGAGCAGCACCGCGAAGATCTGGTGGCTGTTGAAGTAGCGGCCCCCCGCCAGCACCGCTCCGATCCGGTCGGCGTCGCCGTCGGTGACGGCGGCGAAGGTGGGGTCGGCCTCGTTTCGCATCAGGGCGGTGAGGGTGGCGAGGTTCTTGGGGATCGGCTCGGGGTTCACCCCGTAAAAGAGCGGGTGGGGCACGGCGTGGAGGTCGCGGACCTCGATGGGAAGGTCGAGGTGACGGGCGAGCCCGGAGACCCAGCCGCCCCCGGCGCCCCCCATCGCGTCGTGGTAGAGGACTCCGGAGAAGCCCCTCAGGGCCTCGAGGTCGAGGATTCCGGCCAGGTGGTCGAAGTAGGGCTTTTGCACCTGGAAGGACTCCAGGCGGTGGTCCCCCGGGCGGTAGGCGGCCGGCGGGTTTTGGTCCAGCTTCCCCTCGACCTCGGCGACGATCGCCGGGGTCGCCGAACCGCCGTAGGGGCCCTTGAGCTTGAAGCCGTTGTACTCCGGGGGGTTGTGGCTGGCGGTGATCATCACCCCGCCGTCGGCCCCGTAGTAGACCACCGCGAACGAGGTCACCGGGGTGGGGGTGATCCGCCGGGCCAGCCGGGCGTGGAGGCCGTTGGCGGCCAGCACCTCGGCGGCGGCGCCGGCGAAGCGGTCGGAGAGGAAGCGGGCGTCGTAGCCCACCACCACCTGGTCGGCCCCCCGTTCCACCAGGTGGTCGGCGTAGGCCTGGGCCACCCGCCGGACGTTGGCGAAGGTGTAGTTCTCGGCAATGACGTCGCGCCAGCCGTCGGTGCCGAAGCGGATCGCGCTCATGCCCCCATACTACGCGCTCTGGCCTTCAGCGCCCGCTGGTAGGGGGTATCTTGAAGGCGTGCGGATCGGGGAAGCCGCCTTCGACTCCCGGCGCCTCGCCGAACTCGTGCCCCTGGGCGAGGCCGCCTTCCGGGAGCGCCGGGGCCGCTCGGCCGGGCCCCGGACGGAGGTGGCCGCCGCCTTCGTCGCCTACCTCCGCCGGCTGGGGGCGCCCGAGGCCGCCCTTAAGGCGGCCCGCCGGCTGGCCCGCCCCGGGGTCCCGGTGGTGGCAACCGGCCAGCAGGCCGGCCTGCTCGGCGGCCCCGCCCTCACCTTCTACAAGGCCCACTCCGCCCTGGGCCGGGCCGGGCGGGAGGGGGTCGCGGTCTTCTGGGTGGCGAGCCAGGACCACGACACCGAGGAGGTCGCCGGACTCTGCCTCCTCGACCGCTCCGAGCGGCTCCTCGCCGAGCGGCTGCCGCTCCCGGTCGGGCCCCCGGTGGGCCGGATCCCCTTCGCCCCCTACCGGGAGCGTCTTAAGGCCTGGCTCGCCGACTTCGACGGGGACCCCGAGGCCAGGGCGGCGGTGCTCGCCGCCCTGGCCCCGGCCGCCGGCTATGCCGAAGCCTTCGCCCGCCTCCTGGTCTTCGCCTTCGGGGAGCGGGGGCTTTTGCCCCTGGACCCGATGGCCCCGGAGTTCGCCCCCCTCTTCGTTCCCCTTTTGGCCCGCGAGCTCGACGACCCCCTGGGCTCGGTCGCCGCCCTGGCCGAGGGGGCGGCGGCCCTCAAGGCCCGGGGTTTCCGGCCCACGCTGGGCCGGCCGCCGGGGGCGACCAACCTCTTCCTGGAGGACGAGGAGGGGACGCGCCGCCTGCTCTTTTACCGGCGGGGGCGGTTTTGGGACGGTCGCCGGAGCTACACCCGGGCCGACCTCCGGGCGGTCCTCGAGGCCGACCCCGCCCGCCTCACCCCCGCCGCCGCCCTCCGACCGGTGTTCCAGGACGCCCTGCTGGCTTCGGCCGGCTTCGTGGTGGGGCCGGGGGAGCTCGCCTACGTCGCCGAGCTGGCCCCGGTCTACCGCCACCACGGGGTGCCGATGCCGGCGGTGCTGCCCCGGTTGCGGGCGGTGGTGGTCGAGCCCCCGGTGGCCCGCATCCTGGCCCGCTACCGGCTCGACGCCTGGCGGGCGGCGGAGGACCCCGAGGCCGCCCTCGACGCCCGACTGGCCGGGCTGCTGGCCGAGGCCAGCGGGGCCGAGGCGGCGCTGGAGCGGGCGCGGGCGTCGGTCGGGGAGGCCGAGGCCCGGCTGGCGGCCTTCGAGCCCACCCTGGTCCCCGCCGCCGGCCGGGTCCGGAGGCGGCTCGACGCCGAGTTCGAGCGGCTCTTCAAAAAGCTCGCCCGGGCCCGCCGGAACCGCCAGGCGGTGCTGGCCGCCCAGGCCGAGCGGCTCAAAAAGCACCTCAGGCCCTGCGGAAAACCCCAAGAAGCGGCCCTGCCCTACCTCAACTTCTACCTCAAGCACGGCGAGCGGGCGCTTTTTGCCCTGGCCGAGGCCCCGCTTTCGGGGCGGGCCGTGATCGCTCTCTAGGAGGAGCCCATGCTGCCGGTACCGGTCTTCGACTTCCACGCCCACCTGCCCTACCGAGGACGCGAGCTCTGGGGCGGCTGGGGCCGCCGTTTCGCCGAGCGCTTCGGGGAGGCGACCCTAAGGCACTGGGGGGAAAAGAACCAACGGGCCCAGCGGGTCTGGTGGGCCCGCTACCGTTTCCCGGAGCCCGACGACCCCCAGCCCGCCCCCGCCGAGGCCGCCCGCCGGTTCGCCGAGGAGGTGGAGCGCCACGGCCTCCTGGGCCTGGTGCTGGTGACCGGCGGGGGGAACGAGCGCCTGGCCGAGGTCCTCCGCCCCCACCCCCGCCTCTACGGCTTCGCCCACCACGACCCCTTCCTCCCCGACGCCCCCGAGCGGCTCCGCCGGGCAGTCGAGGAGCTCGGCCTGGTGGGCTACAAGGTCTTCGCCCCCGCCCACCCGCGCCGGCTCGACGACCCCGCCCTCGACCCCCTCTGGGCCACCGCCGAGGCCCTGGGGGTGCCGGTCTTGGTCCACTTCGGCCCCCTGGGGGGGGCGATGGGGGTGGCCGCCGGCCCCAACATCGACCCCCGGGTCCTCCACGACGTGGCCAAGGGGTTTCCCCGCCTCCGCTTGGTGGTGCCCCACTTCGGCTGCGGCTACACCCGGGAGCTCATGCACCTGATGTGGGCGGCCGACAACGTCTACGTCGACACCTCGGGGAACAACGAGTGGCGGCGCTACCAGTGGCCGGTGCCCACCCTGAAGGACCTCTTCCAGGCCTTCCTGGAGGTCTTCGGGCCGGGGCGGATCGTCTTTGGCTCCGATAGCTCCCACTTCCCCCGGGGCTGGGTGCGCGCCTACTTCGACGAGCAGTTCCGCGCCCTGCTCGAGCTCGGGGTCGACGAGGGCGGCCTCCGGGCGATCTTCGCCGAGAACGCGCTCGGGCTCCTGCCCCGGGTGGGCCCCGGGCTTGGGTAGACTCTGGACGCATGGACCCGCTCCTCGACCCCCTCAACCCCGAGCAGCGCGCGGTCGTCCTCCACGACCGGGGGCCGGCGCTGGTGGTGGCCGGCGCCGGCTCCGGCAAGACCCGCACGGTGGTCCACCGGGTGGCCTACCTGATCGCCCACCGGGGGGTGCACCCCGCCGAGATCCTGGCGGTGACCTTCACCAACAAGGCGGCCGACGAGATGCGGGAGCGGCTGGCCCGGCTGGTGGGCCGGGCGGCCGGCGACCTCTGGGTCTCGACCTTCCACTCCGCCGCCCTCCGGGTCCTTAGGGTCTACGGCGAGCGGATCGGCCTGCCCCCGGGGTTCGCGGTCTACGACGAGGACGACCAGCTCCAGGTCGTCAAGGAGGTGCTCCGGGGCCTGGGGATCGAGGCCCGGCCGGTGGCGGTGCGGTCGGCGATCGACCGGGTGAAGTCCCGGCTCGCCGGCGAGGCCGCCGAGGACGCGATCGCCGAGCTCCCCGACTGGGTGGCGGGCATCGGCCCCCGGGCGGTCCTCGAGGCCTTCCACGCCTACCAGGAGCGGCTGGCGGCGCAGGGGGCGGTGGATTTTTCCGACCTCCTCCTGAAGGCGATCGCCCTCTTCGAGGCCCACCCCGACGTCCTCGCCCGGGTCCGCCAACGGGCCCGCTACATCCACGTCGACGAGTACCAGGACACCAACCCCGCCCAGTACCGCCTGACCCGGCTCCTGGCCGGCGAGGAGGCCAACCTGATGGTGGTCGGCGACCCCGACCAGTCGATCTACGCCTTCCGGAGCGCCGACCTCAGGAACATCCTCCGCTTCGCCGACGACTACCCCGGCACCAAGGTCTACAAGCTGGAGACCAACTACCGCTCGACCGGCCGGATTCTGGCGGTGGCCAACGCGGTGATCGTGCAGAACCAGGCCCGGCTGGAGAAGGTGCTCCGCCCCGCTAAGGGGGAGGGGGAGCCGGTGCGGGTCTACGCCGCCTTCGACCACCGCGACGAGGCCGCCTTCGTCGCCCGCGAGGCCGCAAGGCTGCTCGACGCCTACCCCCCCGAGGCGATCGCGGTGCTTTACCGCACCAACGCCCAGTCGCGGGTGCTGGAGGAGGCCTTCAACCGGGAGCGGATCCCCGCCCGGGTGGTGGGCGGGGTGGGGTTTTTCGCCCGGCGGGAGGTGCGGGACCTCCTGGCCTACGCCCGGGCGGCCCTGAGCCCGGGCGACGACCTCGCCCTCCTCCGTATCCTGAACACCCCGCCCCGGGGCATCGGGGCGAAGAGCATCGAGCGCCTCCGGACCCACGCGGCGGCGGCCGGGCTGTCCCTGAGGGCCGCCCTCAGGGCCGCCCCCGAGCTCCTTGCCGAGCGCCAGGCCCGGGCGGTTTCCGACTTCCTCGCGCTCCTCGACCGCCTGGCCGAGCTCGCCGAGACCCTGGGGCCCCGGGGGTTCCTCGAGGAGGTCCTGGCGGCCACCGACTACCGCGGCTACCTGCTCGCCGACCCCGCCGCCGAGGAACGTTTGGAGAACGTCGAGGAGCTGCTCCGGGCCGCCCGCGAGTGGGAGGCCGAGGGGGGCGCCGACCTCGCCGCCTTCCTCGACGAGGTCGCCCTCACCGCCCGGGCCGAGGAGCCGGGGGGGCCGGCGGGGGGCGCGGTGAGCCTGATGACCCTCCACAACGCCAAGGGGCTGGAGTTCCCGGTGGTCTTCCTGGTCGGGGTCGAGGAGGGCCTCCTGCCCCACCGCTCGAGCACCACCTTTGAGGAGCTTGAGGAGGAGCGGCGGCTCTTCTACGTCGGGGTGACCCGGGCGATGGACCGGCTCTACCTCACCCACGCCGGCGAGCGCGAGATCTACGGGCGGCGGGAGAAGAGCGAGCCGAGCCGGTTTCTAACCGAGATCCCCCGGGGGCTCCTCCTCCCCGTCGGCCCCGAGCCCCCGCCGGCCCCCGCCCCCGCCCCGACCGGGCGCGCCCCGGCCCCCGAGGGCGGCTTCAAGGGCGGCGAGCGGGTCCGCCACCCCCGCTTCGGGGTGGGCACGGTGGTGGCTGCCCGCGGCGAGGGGCCCCGGGCCGAGGTCACGGTCCACTTCGAGGGGGTGGGGCTTAAGAAGCTCCTGGTCAGGTACGCCGGTCTGGAGCGGGTTTGAGGTAGGCCTTCCCCCAGGCCTCGATGGCGGCGATCACCGACTCCAGCTCCCGGCCGGCCTGGGTGAGGCGGTAGCGGGTGCGGGGCGGCATCGCTTGCAGCACCTCCTTCTCCACCACCCCCAGGGCCGCCAGCCGCTCCAAGCGGTGGCTCAGGGTGGCGGGGTTCACCCCCCCCACCGCCCGGGCCAGCTGGTTGAAGCCCATCTCGCCCTCGAGGAGGGCCCGGACGATGTGCAGCACCCACTTCTCCTGAAGCAGGTTGATCGCCTCGTGGATGGGGCAGAAGTCCTCTTCCCGTTCCACCGCCCCCAGCCTACCAGAAGGCTATGTCATCCCTACTACTTGACGAATCATAGCATAGGGGTTAGGTTGAGCCTGGGAAGGAGGGAGGTATGGCGAAGGTTATGGCGACCGAGAACGGGCCCTACCTGGTCGAGACCGGGGGCCGCTACCGGGTGAACGGCGAGGAGCGGGAGGGCCGTCGGGTGGCCCTCTGCCGTTGCGGCCACTCCAAGCAAAAGCCCTTCTGCGACGGCAGCCACAAGACCGCCGGGTTCACCGCTCCGGCGGTGGAGATCGAGCTCCTCTAGGCGGACCCTTCCCGCCGGCCGGCCGTTCGGCCGGCCTTTTTTCCTGCCGGTCGGGGTTGGTAAGGTGCAGGGGTGGGAGGCCTAGGTTGGCGGTGAGAATAGCGTGGTTTTTCGCCGGGTTGCTGGCCTCGCTGGCCCTGGCCAGCGGCTTCGACCTCTCGGTGGGGGTGCGGGCCGAGCCCGAGCTCCGCTTCCTCTCGGGCCTCGGGGTCGCCCTCGAGGCCGCCCCCTGGACCCTCCGGGGCGGGCTTCGCTTCGGCGCCCCTAGCGGGATCCTGGCCGAGGGCGAGGTGGACTTCGCCCTGCCGGTGCCGGTCGTCCGCCCCTACCTCGGGGTGGGGGCCGCCGCCGGCCTCACCGCGCGCCAAGGGGACGGCCGCTTCGAGGTCGCCCTGGGGCGGGTGGGCTACGCCCTCTTCACCCTGGGGGCGTCGCTCCCCGCCCGGGGCTACCGGCCCTACCTCGAGGCCACCTACTACCTGGGGAACCCGGGCTTCGCCCGCTACAGCGCCGGGTTCGTGCTGGAGGTGCCGGGATGGTGATCGTGGTCCACGGGGGGGCGGGCCGGGTCGCCCCCGAGCTGGAGGAGGCCGTGCTCGAGGGGGTGGCCGCCGCCCGCGACCGCGGCTGGCGGGTCCTGGCCGGGGGGGGATCGGCGGTGGAGGCGGCGGTGGCGGCGGTGGCGTACCTCGAGGACCACCCCCTCTTCAACGCCGGCACCGGCAGCGCCCTGAACCGCCAGGGCTTCGTCGAGGCCGACGCCGCGGTGATGGACGGCGCCACCCTCGGCTTCGGGGGGGTCGCCGGGGTGCGCGACGTGAAAAACCCCATCCGCCTGGCGCGGGAGGTCCTCGACGCCGAGCCGGTCCTCCTGGCCGGCGAGGGGGCGAGCCTCTTCGCCCGCGAGCGGGGGATCCCCGCCTACGACCCCGCCGCCCTGGTCACCGAGCGGGCCCTGGAGCGCTGGCGGGAGGCCCGCCGCCGGAAGGTCCGGGGCTCGGGGACGGTGGGGGCGGTGGCCCTCGACGCCCGGGGGCGGCTGGCCGCCGCCACCTCGACCGGGGGGCTGGTCGACAAGCCGGTGGGCCGGGTCGGCGACACCCCCCTGGTGGGGGCGGGCACCTACGCCGAGGCCGGCCTGGGGGCGGCCAGCGCCACCGGTGAGGGGGAGTACCTGGCCCGGGCCCTGGTCGCCTTCCGGGCGGTGGCGGGGCTGGCCGAGCTCGGGCCCGAGGCCGCCGCCCGGCGGGCGTTGGAGCGGGCCCGGACCCTCGGCGGCGAGGGCGGGCTGATCCTGCTCGCCACCGACGGCCGTTTCGCCGCCGTTCACACCAGCCCCCAGATGAGCCACGCCTGGCGTAGCCCCAAAGGGGAAGGGGCGGCGCTCTCGTGAGCGTCCTCGCCTACCTCCACCAGGGCCGCCCCGAGAGCTACTCCGCCCTCCTCGCCGGCCTGGCCGCCCACGGCGCCACGGTGGTGGCCGCCGAGCCCGGCGAGCGGCTGGCCGAGGCGTTGCGGGGGCTCTGCCCCCTGGGCTTTCGGGGGGCCTTCCTCGAGGGCGAGCCCCTGGAGCGGTCGGCGGCGGCCGAGGCGGCTCGGCTGGAGCCCGAGGCCCGGGAGGCCGGCCGGGTCGACGCCCTGGCCTGCGACTGGTCGGGGCCCCGGGGGCTCTTCCTCGCCCCGCTGGCGCTCGCCGAGCTGCTCGGGCGCACCGGCTACCCCGGCCTCCGGGCGCTCTGGTTGGGGAGCGCCCGGCCCGAGCTCGCCGCCGGGCTCCGGGGGGTGGCCCGGATCGACGTCGCCGCCCCCATCCCCGGCGAGGGCGAGGCCTTTCTCGGCCGCTTCGCCCCGGCGGTGCGGGGGACGGTGGCGACCCGGCCCGACGAGGTGCGGGCGGTGGCCGCCCAGGCCGACCTCCTGATCTACGGCGGCGGCGGGCTTCCCCGGGCGGTGCTGGCCCCCTACCACACCCTCCTGGCCCTGGCCCCGGTCGGCGCCGAGGCCGCCGATCTGGTCGAGGCGGTGGTGGGGCCGGAGGTCTTCCGGGCCCACCGGCTGGCGCTCCTCGCCCGCGAGGTGCTCGGCCTCAGCCTGCCCCCCGAGGCCTTCCTCGACCTATGATGGGGGCATGACGCCCGACCTCGCCCGGGTCCCCGGGGTGCTGGGGCGGATCGTCCGCCAGCGGATCGCCGACCTCGAGGCCGAGGGCCTCTTCGCGCCCTGGCCCTACGCCTTCCCCGAGGTCCCCGGCTTCGCCGAGGCGCTGGCCCGGCCGGGGCTCACCGTGATCGCCGAGATCAAGCAACGAAGCCCCTCGGCCGGGGCCCTCGCCCGGCTCGACCCGGCCCGGGCCGCCCTCGCCTACGCCCGCGCCGGGGCCGGGGCGATCAGCGTCCTCACCGAGCCCCGCCACTTCGGGGGTCACCCCCGCGACCTGGTCGCCGCCCGGGCCGCCGGGCTGCCGATTCTGCGCAAGGACTTCGTGGTCCACCCGGGGCAGATCTGGCAGGCCCGGGCGCTGGGGGCCTCGGCGGTGCTCCTGATCGTGGGGGTGCTGGGGCCCCTGACCGGCGCCTTCCTGGAGGAGGCGAGGAAGGCCGGCCTCGACGCCCTGGTCGAGGTTCACGACGAGGCCGAGCTCGACCTCGCCCTCGAGGCCGGCGCCGCCCTGCTCGGGATCAACAACCGCGACCTCACCACCCTGAGGGTGGACCTGGGGGTCGCCCCCCGGCTGGCCCGCCGGGCCCGCGCCCGGGGTTTCGGCGGCCTGCTGGTCGCCGAGTCCGGCTACCGCCACCCCGAGGAGCTCGCCGCCGTCGCCCCCTACGTCGACGCCGTGCTGGTGGGGACCTCGCTGGTGCAGGGCGGGGACCTCGAGGCCGCCCTCCGCCGGCTTTTGGAACCGCTTCGCTGATATAACGTTTTTTCGTCAGTAGCGGCGTGAACCGTTGACGCGGCTTCCGGCCCCCGGGTATACTCCCGCCAAACGTCACGGAGGCTGGGGGAGGGAGCCTTGGCGCAGCTCGAAGTGGAGAACGTCACGCTGGTCTTCGGGGGACTCGCGGCGCTCAGCGCGGTCAGCCTTCGGGTGGAAAAGGGGGAGCTGGTCTCGATCATCGGCCCCAACGGAGCGGGGAAGACGAGCCTTTTAAACTGCATCTCGGGCTTTTACCACCCCACCCGGGGCCGGATCCTCTTCGAGGGGCACGACCTCACCCGGGCCAGCCCCCACACCGCCACCCGCTACGGGATCGCCCGGGCGTTTCAGAACATCGAGCTCTTCTCCGGGCTCACCGTGCTGGAGAACCTGCTCCTCGCCCGCTACCCCCACCTCGGCTACCGCCTGGGGGCGGCGGCGGTCTACTACGGTCCGGCCCAGGCCGCCGAGGTGCGGGCGCGGGAACTGGTCGAGGAGGTCATCGACTTCATGGAGCTCGAGCCCTACCGCAAGGCGCGGGTCGGCAACCTGCCCTACGGGGTCCGCAAGCGGGTGGAGGTGGCTCGGGCGCTGGCCCTGGACCCCAAGCTGCTCCTGCTCGACGAGCCGATGGCCGGGATGACCCTGGAGGAAAAGGAGGACATGGTCCGCTTCATCCTCGACGTCCGGGCCGAGCGGGGCACCACCATCGTGCTGATCGAGCACGACCTCGGGGTGGTGATGGACATCTCCGACCGGGTCTACGTCCTCGACTTCGGCGAGGTCATCGCCGAGGGGCCTCCGGCGGAGGTGGCCGAGAACCCCCGGGTGCGCGAGGCCTACGTGGGGGGTGCGGCGTGAACCCGATGCCCCCCAGCTACGAGATGAAGCGCCACACCCTGCCCCAGCTCCTCAAGCTCCGGGCCGAGCGCGAGGGGTCGCGGGTGGCGCTGAGGGAGAAGGACTACGGGATCTGGAACGAGATCACCTACGCCGAGTACTACGCCCGGGTCCGCGACTTCGGCCACGGCCTTCTGGCCCTCGGCTTCGAGCCCGGCGAGAAGCTCGCGATCATCGCCGACAACATCCCCGAGTGGGTGATCGCCGAGCTGGCCGCCCAGGGGCTCGGGGGGATCTCGGTGGGGGTCTACCCCAGCTCGGTGCCCCCCGAGATCGCCTACGTCCTCGACTACACCGACGCCGCCTTCGTCCTGGCCGAGGACCAGGAGCAGGTGGACAAGCTCCTGGAGGTTCGGGACCGCATTCCCAAGGTCCGCAAGGTGATCTACGAGGACCCCCGGGGGATGCGCGGCTACCGCGGCGACGACTGGTTCATCGGCTTCGAGGAGGTGCTGGCCCTGGGCCGGGAGCACCGGGCCCAACACCCCCGCGCCTTCGAGGACCGGCTGGCCGCCGGCCGGCCCGACGACGTCGCCCACTTCTCCCTGACCTCGGGGACCACCGGCAAGCCCAAGGCGGCGATGCTCACCCACAAGAACCTGATCCACATGGGGGTCGCGCTGCAGGAGGTCGATCCCCTCCTGCCCACCGACGACTACCTCTCGTTCCTGCCGCTGGCCTGGATCGGGGAACAGATGATGACGGTGGCGATGGGGCTCACCGGGGGGTTCGCGGTCAACTTCCCGGAGGAGGTCGAGACCGCCATGGACGACCTCAAGGAGATCGGGCCCCACGTGATGTTCAGCCCGCCCCGGGTCTGGGAGGGGATCCAGAGCCGGATCTGGGTGCGGATGAGCGAGTCCTACCGCTTCAATCGCTGGGTCTACCAGCGCCTCCTCAAAATCGGCTACCGCGCCGCCGACTACCGGATGCGCGGCCGGCCGATGCCCCTTTCCCTCCGCCTGGCCTACGCCTTTGCCCACTTCGTCCTCTTCCGTCCGCTCAAGGACCGGCTGGGCTTTCTGCGCCTGCGCCGGGCCTACACCGGCGGGGCCGCCCTCGGCCCCGACGTTTTCCGGTTCTTCCACGCCATCGGGGTGAACCTCAAGCAGATCTACGGCCAGACCGAGATCACCGGGATCGCCTACGTCCATCGCGACGGCGACGTGCGCTACGACACCGTGGGCAAGCCGATCCCCGGCACCGAGGTCCGGATCAGCGAGGAGGGGGAGATCCTCTCCCGCTCCGATGCGGTGTGCGCCGGGTACTACAAGCGCCCCGAGGCCACCGCCGAGCTCCTGGCGGGCGGCTGGCTCCACTCCGGCGACGCCGGCTACCTCACCGAGGACGGCCACCTGGTGGTGATCGACCGCATCTCCGACGTCATGCACACCCAAGCCGGCGAGATGTTCAGCCCCCAGTTCATCGAGAACAAGCTCAAGTTCTCCCCCTACCTGAAGGAGGCGGTGGTCTTCGGCAACCGGCGGCCCTACCTCACCGCCCTTTTGAACGTCGACCCCCAGACGGTGGGCAAGTGGGCCGAGGACCGGGGGATCGCCTACACCACCTACATGGACCTCTCCCAAAAGCCCGAGGTCGCCGGGCTCATCCGGTCCGAGGTCGAGCGGGTGAACCGGGAGCTCAAGCCGGGGCTGCGCATCCGCCGCTTCGTCCTCCTCTACAAGCTCCTCGACGCCGACGACGACGAGCTCACCCGCACCGGCAAGGTGCGCCGGAAGTTCGTGTTCGAAAAGTACCGCGACCTGGTCGAGGCGATGTACCAGGGCCGCGATCGGGTGCCGGTGCGGGCGGTCTTTAAGTATCAGGACGGCTCGGTGCAGGAGGTCGAGACCGAGGTCCGGATTCACGACCTCGAGGCGGCCCCCGAGCCAGTGGAGGCGCGATGAGCTACCTCTTGCAGCTCCTGGTCTCGGGACTGGTGGTGGGCTCGATCTACGCCCTGGCGGCCCTCGGCTTCGTGCTCATCTACAAGTCGAGCCGGGTGATCAACTTCGCCCACGGGCAGTTCATCGCGGTGGGGGCGTTTTTGGTCTACGCCCTGGTGGTCTACCTGGGGGCGAACGTCGGGCTCGCGCTGGCGGCGGCGCTGGCGCTCACCGCCGGGCTCGGCTTCCTGGTCGAGAAACTCTTTTTGAGGCCGCTGGTGGGCCAGCCGATCATCAGCGTGATCATGGTGACCATCGGCCTCGCCTCGCTGATCGACGGGCTGGTCCACCTGACCCCCCTGGGCGGGGGGAACTTCAGCCTGCCCCGCTTCCTCCCCGAAGGGGGGATCGCCTTCCTCGGGGTCTCGGTCAGCTACCCCCAGGTGCTCGCGGTGGTCCTCACCCTGGTCTTCCTGCTGGCCTTCGGGTGGTTCTTCCAGCGCTCCACCCTGGGGGCGGCGATGCGGGCGGTGGCCGACGATCAGATGGCGGCGATGAGCCTGGGGGTGAGCGTCGAGCACGTCTTCGCCCTGGCCTGGGCGGCGGCCGGGATCACCGCGGCGGCGGCCGGGTTCATCGTGGGGACGATCTCGGGGATCAACCTCCAGGGCCTGGTGGCCATCGGCCTCAAGGTCTTCCCGGTGGTGATCCTCGGCGGGCTCGACTCGATTCCCGGGGCGGTGGTCGGCGGGGTGATCATCGGGGTGCTGGAGAACCTGGCCACCGGCTACCTCGACCCCCTGATCCCGGGGGGCGGGACCGGGGAGGTCTTCCCCTTCCTGGTGCTCTTGCTGGTGCTCTGGTTCAAGCCCCACGGCCTCTTCGGGACCGAGGAGATCGAGCGGGTTTAGGGAGGCGGCATGCGGAACCCCTGGGCGGAAACCGGCAACTACAAGACCAGCTACCGACAGGACAGCACGATCTTCGCGACCTACCTCGAGGAGCTCTCCCTGGTCGGCCTCCTGGCCCTGCTCGTAGGGCTCCCTTTCTTCCTCTCCCGCCCCCAGATGTTCGTCGTCGACCTGATCCTGATCTACGCCCTGGCGGTGCTCGGTCTCAACATCATCACCGGCTACGCCGGACTCATCAACATCGGGCAGGCGGCCTTCGTGGGGGTAGGGGCCTACACCGCCGCCCTGCTGGCCCCGGGGCTTCCCTTCTGGCTCACCATCCCCCTCGGGGGGCTGGCGGCGGCGGCGGCGGGAGCGATCGTGGGGATCCCCTCGCTTCGGATCAAGCACCTCTACCTGGCGATCGCCACCCTGGCCTTTCAGGTGATCTTCGAGTGGATCGTCGGGCACGCCCCGCTCCTCAAGCAGGGTGGGGCGATCCCCATGCCCCGGGTGGTCTTCCTGGGCTACCGGGTGGGGTACAAAAACCACTACTACTTCTGGTACTTCGTGGCCCTGGCCCTGCTCGTGCTCCTCGCCTTCGCGTTTCGGAACCTGCTCCGCACCCGCTTCGGGCGGGCCCTGGTGGCGGTGCGCGACAACGACCGGGCCGCCGACGCGATGGGGATGCACCCCGGCCTCACCAAGATCTTCGCCTTCGCCCTGGGGGCGTTCTACGCCGGGGTGGCCGGCGGGCTCTACGCCTACTTTTCCCGGGCGGTGGTGATCGAGGACTACATGCTGCCGGTCTCGATCAAGTTCCTGGCGATGGCGATCGTCGGCGGGTTGGGGTCGCTCCCCGGCAGTTTCCTCGGGCCCGCCTTCCTGGTGCTCCTCGACCTCAACATGGAGGACTTCGCCAACTGGCTGAAGTCGCTCGGCCTCAGCTACGCCGGGGTGGACATCGCCTCGGCGATGCGGCCCCTGACCTTTGGCCTGGTGATCGTGCTCTTCTTGGTGTTCGAGCCCCGGGGGCTGGCCAACTGGTGGCGGCTGGTTCGGAACTACTTCAAGAACTGGCCGTTTCGGTACTAGGCGAAAAGGCCGGGAAGGCCTTTTTGCGGGGAGGTGAAGGATCGGATGAGAAGGATCGCGACGTTATTGGCCCTGCTGTTCGGAATGGCGCTGGCGCAGGAGGTTCACCTGATGTGGTCGGGGGCGATCACCGGCCCGACCTCCGACGCCGGGAAGTACTACGCCCAGGGGATCGAGGACTACTGCAAGTACGCCAACCAGGAGGGCCTCACCGGGGGGCTTCGGATCGTCTGCGAGACCCGCGACGACCAGTACAACAACGCCAACACCCAGCGGAACTTCGAACAGGCCCTGGAGCGCGGCGACCCCGCCTTCCTCGGCTACTCCACCGGCGGCACCCTCCAGCTCAAGCCCCTGATCCAGGAGGTGGGGATGACCTTCATCCCGGCCTCCTACCACATCGGCAACATCGACCCCCCCAACAGCGACTACCTCTTCCTCCCCATCGCTTCCTACTCCGAGCAGGTGATCGCGCTCCTGGAGTACATCGCCAAGCAGGAGCCGGGGGCCAAGGTGGCCCTGGCGGTGCACCCCTCGCCGTTCGGCCGGGCGCCGGTGCCCGACGCCAAGAAGGCCGCCGCCCAGCTCGGCATCCAGATCGTCGAGGTCCAGGAGATGACCAAGGGGCTCGACTACACCGCCACCCTGAAGCGCTTTGCCAACGAGGGGGTGGAGTACATCGTCTACCAGAACGTGGCCGGGCCGGTGGCCACCATGGTCAAGGACGCGAAGCGGCTGGGGCTTACCATCAAGCACGCCGGGGCCCACTACGCCGGCGGCCCCGACCTTCTCCGTCTGGCCGGCGACGCCGCCGAGGGCTTTATCTGGGTGACCTCCTACTACATGCCCGACGAGGACGTGCCGGCGGCCGCCTTCGTGCGGAAGCTCGGCAAGCGCTTTAAGCGCCCCGCCGACACCCTGGAGAGCGTCCACTACCCCTCGGGGATGCTGGCGGCGGCGATCGCCATCGAGGCGATCAAGCGGGCCCACGCCGCCGGCAAGCCGGTGACCGGCGACCCCGGGCGGGCGGCGGTCTACCAGCAGATGCTCGGGCTCGACTTCGATCCCGGCCTGGCGGTGGGTCCGGTGACCTACTCCAAGGAGGACCACGTGGGGGTGGACAAGCTGCGGGTGCTCCAGGCCCGGGGCGGGCGGTTCGTCCCGATCACCAAGCCGTTCCAGTCGAAGCTCTTCCGGAAGGTCCACTACGGCAAGTAGGGGCCCGAGGGGGCGCGGGGACTCCCCGCGCCCCGACCCCTTGGGGAGGAAGCATGGCAGGCGAGCGCCCCACCCGGCCCGAGGACCTCGGGGAGGCGATCCTCGAGGTCAACAACATCGAGGTCGTCTACCACGACGTGATCCAGGTCCTGAGGGGGGTCTCCCTACGGGTCCCAAAGGGCCGGATCACCGCCCTCCTCGGTCCCAACGGGGCGGGGAAGACCACCACCCTGCGGGCGATCTCGGGGCTTTTAAAGCCCGAGTACGGCCGGGTTACCGACGGCCGCATCACCTACGAGGGGCGGCGGCTGGAAAACCGCGGCCCCGAGGAGATCGTCCGCCTGGGGATCGTGCAGGTGCCCGAGGGGCGGCACGTCTTCAAGCACCTCACGGTGGAGGAGAACCTCCGGGTCGGCCTCTACATCCACCGGGGGCGCCACGCCCGGGAGGAGATCGAGCGGATCTACCGCTACTTCCCCCGCCTCGGCGAGCTCAGGAACAAGCTTGCCGGCTACACCTCCGGCGGCGAGCAGCAGATGCTGGCGATCGGGCGGGCCCTGATGGCCCGGCCCCGCCTGTTGCTGCTCGACGAGCCCTCGCTGGGCCTTGCCCCCCTCTTGGTGCGGGAGATCTTCGCCATCGTCGAGCGCATCAACGCCGAGGAGGGGGTCAGCGTGCTGGTCGTCGAGCAGAACGCCGCGGTGGCCCTCGAGGCCGCCCACTACGGCTACATCATGGAGCAGGGCCGGATCGTGCTGGAGGGCAGCGCCGACTACCTGGCCCAAAACCCCGACGTCAGCGAGTTCTACCTCGGGGTGGCCAAGGGCGGGGGGCGCAAGTCGTTCCGCGAGGTCAAGGCCTACCGCCGCCGCAAGCGCTTCATGTAGCGCGTTGACCGGGTTTTCGCCCCGTGCTACCTTGGGCCTGGGGAGCCCCGGCTTCCCGCCCCATCGGGGCGTAGCGCAGTCCGGCAGCGCGCCTGCTTTGGGGGCAGGATGTCGCAGGTTCAAATCCTGCCGCCCCGACCACGCGGGAGTAGCTCAGTTGGTAGAGCATCGGCCTTCCAAGCCGAGGGTCGCGGGTTCGAGTCCCGTCTCCCGCTCCAGCCGTGCGCCCGTAGCTCAGCGGATAGAGCAGCCGCCTTCTAAGCGGTAGGTCGGGGGTTCGAATCCTCCCGGGCGCGCCACCAGGACGGGGGTTTCTCCCCGCCTGTTTTTTGTCCCCGACCCCATGGACCCCCATCGGGATCCCCGGCGCGGGCCCGGCCGGACCGCCGCGGCTTTCCCCGGGCCCCCTACAATGGCGGCGTGGCCGGCGACCGCCTGGAGGACTTCGACTACCCCCTTCCCGAGGACCGGATCGCCCAGGAGGGGGTCGAGCCCCGCGACGCCGCCCGGATGCTGGCGGTCCACCGCGACGGCCGCCCTCCCGAGCACCGCCGGGTGCGCGACCTGCCCGACTACCTGCGGCCGGGGGACGTGCTGGTCTTGAACCGAAGCCGGGTCATTCCGGCGCGGCTCCTCGCCCGAAAGGCCACCGGGGCGCGGATCGAGGTGCTTCTGGTGCGGGAGGAGGCGCCCTCGGTCTGGCTCGCGCTCCTGCGCCCGGCCCGGAAGGCGCCGCCGGGAACCCGGCTGGTCTTCTCCGAGGGGGAGGCCGAGGTCGTGGGGCTCGCCGAGGAGGGGCTCCGCCGCCTGCGGTTTTTTGCCGATCCCTGGCGGTTGATGGCGCGCGCGGGGAGGGCGCCGCTCCCGCCCTATATCCGCTCCCAGGTGCCCTTTGAGCGCTACCAGACGATCTTCGCGAAGGTCCCCGGCTCGGTGGCGGCGCCCACCGCCGGCCTCCACTTCACCCCGGAGCTCCTTGAGCGGGTGGAGGCGGCGGGGGCGGCGGTGCGGTTCCTCTCGCTCCACGTGGGGCCGGGCACCTTCCGCCCGATCCGGGGTCCGATCGAGACCCACCGGATGCACGAGGAGGTCTTTTGCATCCCCGAGGCCACCGCCGAGGCGGTGAGCGCCGCCCTCGCCGAGGGGCGTCGGGTGGTGGCGGTGGGGACCACGGTGGTCCGGGCCCTGGAGTCGGCCTACCGGGGCGGCGCGGTGGCGGCCGGACCCGGGGCGACCCGGCTCTTCATCCGGCCGGGTTACCGCTTTCGGGTGGTGGGGGCGCTCCTCACCAACTTCCACCTGCCCCGCTCGACCCTGCTCCTTTTGGTGGCCGCCTTCGCCGGGTACCGCCGCACCATGGACGCCTACCGCCGGGCCCTGGCCAGCGGCTACCGCTTCTACTCGCTCGGCGACGCGATGTGGATCGACTAGAGCTGGCTGCGGTAGAGCCGCCGCTCGGCCTCGATCGCCTCCTGCAGGGCCTGGATCTCCTTCAGGAGCTCGGGGTCGGCCCCCTTTTCCAGCTCGGCCTTGAGCTTTTCCAGCCGGCGCCGGTAGTAGCCCTCGCGGAGCCGGGCCATCGCCATGGCCAGGGTGCGCTCGAGCTCGGCCGGGGGCGGGGGGCTGGCCAGCATCAACCGCTCGAAGAGCACCGCCCCCTCCTCGCGCTCGGTGAGGCGGCGCTGGATTCGCCGGGGGTCGTAGCCCTCCTCCCGGGCGATCCGGAAGAACTCAGCCAAAAACGCTCCTTCCGGGGGCCAGGTGTGGTCCTCGACGTGGCCGGCCCAGCGGCGGAGTTGCTCGACCGGCAGCGCGAGCAGGAGGGCCACGATGTCGAGCTCTAAAAGGAGCACCCGGTCGGGGGCGCGGCCGGCCCCGGCGACCTCGGCGGTGGTCAGGGGCCGGCGGCGCTTCTTCCTCCGCCGCTGGATCAGCTCCTCGAGGGCCTCCGGTCTGAGCCCCAGCCGGTCGAGGATCAGCGCCTTCAGGCTCTCGGCCACCGGGTCGAAGGGCTCGGCCTCGACCAGGCGGGGCAACAGGGCCTCCAGCACCGCCCGCTTGCCCTCCGGCCGGTCGGTGTCCTGGCCCCGGGCGGCCTCCTCGAAGCGGAACAGGACCTCGGGCAGGGCGGTCTCCAGCGCCCGGGCGAAGACCTCGCGGCCGTCCTCGAGGTGAACCAGGTCGCCGGGGTCGGTGCCCTCGGGGAGCCGGGCGGCGTAGACCCGGAAGGCGCGGACGATCGCGAGGTCGAGCCCGGCCAGGGTCGCCTTCCGGCCGGCCTCGTCAGCGTCGAAGGCGAGGTAGAGGTCGACCACCCCGAGCCGCTTCAAGAGCAGCGCCTGCTCGGGGGTGAAGGCCGAGCCCAGCACCGCCACCGTCTCCTTCCAGCCCAGGAGGTGGAGGGCGATCACGTCGAAGAGCCCCTCGACCACGATCGCCCGCTTGCGTTCCCGGATCGCCTCCCGGGCTTGTGGCAGGCCGAAGAGGAGCTCGCGCTTTCTGAAGATCGGGGACTCCGGGCTGTTCAGGTACTTGGGCCGACCCTCGGGGTCGAGGGTCCGGCCCGAGAAGGCCACCACCCGCCCGCTGGGGTCGAGGATCGGGACGATCAGCCGGTCGCGGAAGCGGTCGTAGACCCGGCCGTCCTTCTCGGCCAGGACCCCGGCGGCCACCGCCCGCCCGAGCTCCACCCCCTCGCGGGCCAGGTGCTGGGTGAGCCGGTCCCACCCCGGGGGGGCGTAGCCGAGCTGGAAGGCCTCGGCGTAGTGGGCGGGGATCCCCCGGGCCTCGAGGTAGGCGCGGGCCTTTTCCCCCATCTGGCTGCGGAAGAACCGCAGGGCCAGGGCGTTGATCTGGTAGAGGTCGGGGGGCCTTTTCTCCTGGGGGCGGCGGGGGAGCTCGACCCCGGTCTCGGCCGCCAGCCGCTCCAAGGCCTCGGCGAAGGAAAGCCCCTCGATCCGCTCCAGAAAGCTAAAGGCGTCGCCCCCGGCCTTGCAGCCGAAGCAGTAGAAGAGCCCCTTCTCCTCGTCGACGTAGAAGGAGGGGGTCTTCTCCTGGTGGAAGGGGCAGAGCCCCTTGTAGCGACCGCGCCCCGCCGGCTTGAGCTCGACGTAGCGGCCGACCAACTCCCTCAGGCTGACGCGGGACCGGATTTCCTCTCGGGGGTCCATACCCTCTCCCAGACGTGCCAGGCGTACCGTCCCAGGATGCCGTAGCCAAAGAGCGCCTCCCGGGGGAAGGCGGGGGCCTCGCCCCCGGCCGCCCGCACCAGGCTGCGCCGCCAGAACTCGAGCACCCCGAAGGGGCTTTCGAACCGGAGCAGGTGGAGGACCGGGTGCCCCGCCCGAAGGCTGGCCTCGGCCTTGAGCAGCCGGGCCAGGTGGTGGAAGGGGAGGAAGCCCTGCCGCCAGGTGCGTTTCAGGAGGTAGGTGGCCAGGGCGTCGGTCCGGCTTGGGTTGGCCTCGCGGTGGTAGACGGCCAAGGCGGCGAGCGAGAGGTAGAGGCCGTAGGGGTTCTGGGCCGAGCGGGCCAGCCGGAAGGCCTGGAGGAAGGCGGCCTTGGGGTCCAGCCGGAGTTTGGTGAGGGCGAACGCCCGGGCCAGCGCCAGGAAGGCCCGGCTGTGGTCGGTGTCGGCCCGTTCCCAGCGCTCGGTGCTGGCCTTGAGGGCCGCCTCGGCCTGGCCGTCCAGGGCGGCGGCCAGGGCGGCCATGGCGCCGAGCCAGGGGTGGTCGTTCCGGTCGAGGTAACGGCTCCCCTCGGCCGCCGCCTCCGCCACCCGGCCGGTCTCGATCAAGAGACGGAGGCGGATGCCGGCGACCCGGGCGTGGGCCTCGCCGGGGGGGAGTTCGGCCAGCCGCTCGGCGGCGGCCCGGATCCGCCGGGTGGCGGTCTCGAGGTCGCCGAGGTCGAGCGCCAGCGAGCCCAGCACCGCCTCGGCCAGGGTCCGGGTGGCCGGCTCGCCGGCGGCCCGGTAGGCCCGCTCGGCCCAGCGCCGCGCGGCCTTGGGAAGAAAGCGGCGCCAGCCCAGCCCGGCGAGCTCCAGGGCGAGCCGGGCGGCCCGCTCCGGGTGGGAGGACCAGAGCCGCTCGGCGGCCCGCTCCAGCCAGCCGGCGGCGGCCTCGAGGTCCCCCAGCGCGGCCAGGCGGCCCCCCGCCCGGGCCTCCAGTTCGGGGTCGGGGGGCAGGCGGCCCCGGGCCGCCTCGAGGTCGTCCCGCCCCGCCAGCGGCAGGAAGCGCCGCCAGGCCTCGCGGTCGTCGGGGCGCGCCTCGAGGTAGGCCCGGAAGAGGCTTCGGGCGGTCTCTTCGTGCCCCAGGGCGGCCTCGGCCCGGGCCCGGAGGTAGGCGGCCCGGGGGCCGGGGAGGTCCTTGAGCTCGGCCAGGGCGGCGGCGGGGTCGCGCTCGACCAGCCGCTCGGCGAGCTCCAGCCGGACCGGGCGTTCCTGCGCCCGGGTGCGGGCCAGGGCCTTGGCCTGCCGCAGGAGCCGGAGGGCCCCTTCGTCGTCGGCCGAGCGGGCCAGGGCCCGCAGCACCCGGATCGCCGCCCCGGGGTTGCCGGCGAGCTGAAAGTGGCGGGCGGCCTCGAGGGCCCGCCCCTGCCGCAGCCGGACCTCGGCGACCGCCCGGTGCCAGATGCGGAGCCGTTTCTCCGGGACCAGCGCCCGCACCGCCCGGCGGTAGACCGGGTGGGCGAAGGCCAGCGCGCCCCCGGGCTCCTTGACCAGGAAGCCGTCGGTTAGCAGCCGGCCGACCGCCTCCTCGGCGGCGGGGCCCACCAGGGCGGCCAGGGTTTCGGGGTCCGGCGGGGCCTCGAGCGCCGCCGCCAGCGAGAGGACCTCGCGCGCCCGGGCGGGAAGGGCGTCGAAGAGCGGTTGGAAGGCGGCGGCCAGCCCCTCGTCCCCGGGCACCCGGACCAGGGCGGCGAGCAACCCGGCGAGCCCTCCCGAGCGGGCCAGGAGTTCCTCCCTCCGGTAGAGCGGCCACTCGGGCCAGAGCCGGGCCAGGGCGGCGAGCCCCTCGGCCCGATCCAGCGGCCTCAGGGGGATCCGGCCGGGGTAGCGGCCGGTCCGAGCGGTGGCCACCACCAGGTACCGTCCCCGCCCCCGCCGCTCGACCTCGCGGAGAAAGGCGACCAGCGCCCGGGGGGCGTGGTGCAGGTTTGGAAGCACGAGCAGGAAGGGCACGGCGGAGAGGGCCTCGAGGAGCGCCAGCACCGCCGGCCCCAGCCGGTCGCCGGGAACGCGTTCGGGCCCCTCGCCGAGGGCGGCGGCGAGGACCTCGAGGGTGCCCGTGTCCCGGGCGTGCGAGAAGAGCTCCTGGCGGAATCCGGGGTTTCCCCGCAGGTGGGCCTGGAGCCACTCCCGCAGCGTCATCCCCGGGGTAAAGGGCGGGGGTTCCAGGACCCGGACCTCGGGGAGGCTTCGCCGGAGGGCCTCGAGGACGAGGTGCTTGCCCACCCCCGGAGGGCCGGTCAGCACCGCCACCCGGGGACGCCCGGCCTGGGCCGCTTCCCAGCGCCTCAGGAGCTCGGCGAGCGGCCGTTCCACCAGCGGCTCCCTTCCCGGCGGCCGGAACCCGACCAGCCGGTAGGCCTTGAGGGGCTCGGGGAAGCCCTTGGCCCGGATCGGATCCAGGGGCTCCACGTGGGCCTCGGGGGCGAGCGCCAGGGTGGTTTGGTCGAGGTAGACCGCCCCCGGCGGGGCGGCGGCGATCAGGCGGTGGGCCCGGTTCACCGGGTCGCCGAGGAGGTCCGGCCCCTTTTCCTTGGGCACCACGAAGACGAAACCGCTGGTAACCACCGCCCGGCCCTTGAGCCCGAGCTCGCCCGAGTCCACCTGGGCCTCGACCTCGCTCACCGTCTCCAGGGCGGCCGAGAGGGCGTGCCAGACCTCGCGCTTGCCGCGGCTACGCTCGAGGCCGAAGAGGGCCATCAGCCCGTCGCCGAAGGTGGCGTGCACCCGACCGCCGTGGCGGGCGATCGCCCGGCGGGCGGTGGCGTTGGCCCGCTCGACCTCCTCCCAGGCCCGCTCCGGGCCGTGGCCGTGGGTGAAGTGGGTGAAGCCGGAAAGGTCGAAGAAGAGCACGGTGGCGAACCGCTTCTCCCCCGGGGGGGGCCGGAGCAGTTGCCCGCAGTAGACGCAGTAGAAGTAACCCTCGGGGTTCTTGCGGCGGCAGTTGGGGCACCTCATGGTCGGAAGGCAAGGAGCGGGGGTTCGCTCTCGATCCAAAGCGGGCTGCCCTGGGGCAGGGGCGCCTCGCTAAGGAGCAGGAGCGGGACCGGGCCGAGAAAGCAGTAGCGGCCCTCGCCGAGAACCCGGCGGACCTCCCCGCCGATGCGGTAACGCCCCCCGGGCAGGGGGACGAGCTCGGGGACCCCCCGGCCGGGGCCGAAGCGGTGGACGACGGCGTGCAAGAGCACCTCGATCGGCCCCCGGGGGGCGGGCGGGACGCCCCGGTCCATGGCTCGGAGGAGCCCCGCCGGGGTCTCGAGCTCGAGCAGGGGGTAGCCGGCGGGCACCGGCAGCGCCCTGAGCTCGATCCGGCACCCCGGGTGGGCCTGGTAGAAGGTCTCCGGGCTCTCCTCCAGCGGCATGCCCCAGTTTAAAACACCGGGCCGATCCGGAAGTGGAGCACCCCGCCGGGGTGCTGGGCGCTGAAGCCGTAGTCGAAGCGCAGGGCGGGGAACTGCACCGCGCCGTAGCCGAGGTTCAGCTGCACCCCGAGGCCCCAGCCGGCGTGGAAGTTGGGGTCGTCGCCGGGGTTCCAGACCGAACCGAAGTCAACGAAGGCGATGCCGATGATCGTGCGGGTCACCGCGGTGGAGAGGCGGAAGTCGTAGCGGTATTCCAGCGACCCGGCCAAGAGGCGGGTGCCGCTAAACTCCCGGGGGTTGTAACCCCGGAGGGTGGCGAGCTCGGGCTCCGACCCCCCCAGGGTGAAGTAGCGGCTCTCGGGGGGCGCCCCCCAGATCGCTCCGGCGGCCACCCGGAGGGCGAAGACCGAACGGCCCACGGGGTCCTCGGCGGCGTAGGTTTTGTAGCTCGCCCAGGTGGGGGCGAAGCCGGCGGCCGGGGAACCGGTGGGGAAGACCAGGCCGTAGCCCAGGTGGAGGGCGGCCACCCGCCCGGTGGTGGGGAAGGCGGGGTCGTCGGCGTCGCGGTAGGTGAGCGTTCCCGCCAGGAGGCCGTTGGCGTAGGGGGAGGGAAGCAGGGTGCGGGCCACCGGTTCGGGTACGGTGGGGTGGGCAGGGGGGTTCTTGGTCTCGAGCAGGGTGCCCACCCACTGGGCCTCGAGCCCGGCGTCGATCCGCCAGCGCTCCCCCAGGGGCCGGCCGGCGGTGAGGCTGAGGCCGGTGCGGCGTTCGGTGTACTCCCAGCCGGTCTCCTGACCGTTTCCATCCCGGAGCTTGAAGTTCCCGTAGGGGATCGAGGAGAACGCGAGCCCCACCGAGGTCGGGGTCTTTTTCAGGTCGGCGAAGTCGAGGTAGAGCCAGGGCACGTTGTAGTGGAGCGAGAACGAGAGGTTGTCGCCGGCGTCGTTCTCCACGAAGGCGAGGTTGAGCCCGGCGTCGTGGGCCCGTCCCCAGAGGTTCTTGTCCGAGAGGGTCACCTGGCCGCTCCAGCCGCTCTGGCTCGACCAGGCCACCGCCGGCGCGATGACCACCGTCTTGGCCTCCTTGAGGTCGAGCTCGACGAGGACCCGGTCGGGGGCCTCGGTGGGGCGGGGGTTCACCCCCGGGGGTTCGGCCAAGATCCCAAGCCTGAGGAGTTTGCCGATCCCTTCGCGCAGGGCGGGGATTGAGAAGAGGCTGCCGGGGGCGGGCAGCTCCCGCAGGACGACGAAGTCCTGGGTGCGGTGGCCCCCCTGCCAGCGGAGGCGGTAGCCGGCGATCCGGACCTCGTGGAGGCGGAGGGTGTAAACCCCCTGCTCAAAGGCGTAGTCGAGCTTTTGCAGCAGGAGGTAGCCGGCCTTTTGGTAATGGGCGAGGATCCGCTCGAAGTCGGCCTGGACCAGCTGGGGGGAGAAGGGGTCGCCGGGCCGCTGGACCAGGAGGCCGGCCAGCTGCTCGGGGGGGAAGGCGGTGGCCCCCTCGATGCGGATCGCCTTGATGGGGCCGTACCGCCGCTCGCCGAGGGCGAAGACCACCCGCACCCCGTCGGACCCCTCGGGGTAGACCCGAAACCGCACCACCCGGCCGAGCTCGCGGGTGAGCTCGGCCACCCGGTCGACCAGCCGGTCGTAGTTGAAGGGCTCGCCGACCTTGAGCGGCGCCTCGGGCAGGCCGTCGGGTTCGACCGAGGCCACCTTGAGCTCGCGCAGGCGGACGGTGAGCACCCCGTCGGCCAGCTGGGTGCGGGCGGGGTCGACCCCGCTGCCGCGGTACCCCTTGTCCTGGTAGAGCTCGGCGACCCTTCGCACCCCGGCGAGGTAGAGCGACCAGTCGAAGGTCTTCTTCTCGACCAGCGGCGCAAAGGCCTTTCGCACCGCGGCGGGGTCCACCAGGGTGGCGCCGCGGACCTCGACCTTCCGAACGGGGGCGGTCTCCTCGACCCGGTAGCGGAGGTGGACGCCGTCCTCCTTCTTCTCGACCGCGAGCTCGACCTTGGGGGCAAACGGAAAGCCCTGCTGGCGGTAGAGCTCCTCTAGACGCTTGCGGCCCTCCTCGGCTTTCTGGGGGTTGTAGGTGGTGCCGGCCTCGAGGGCGAGCTCCCGGGCCAGGGTGGCGGCGAGCTTCTCGGGCGGGAAGGCCCGGGCCTCGACCTCCACCTCGGCGACCGGCGGGTTGGGCACCACCGCGACCCGCAGGGTGCCGTCCTTAAGTTCGACCTTGGCGTCTTGGAAGTAGCCGGTCGCCAGCACCGCCCGGCGGATCGCTTCCGGGTCGACCTTTTCCACCGGGTCCCCCTCGCGGACCGGCAGGGCGATCTCGGCCAGGGTGGTGAGCACCGGGTCGGCCCCGACCACCTCGATCCGCTGGATGGAGGCGGCGAGGACCGGCAGCCAGGCCAGGACCAGCGCGAGGAGCAACCTCTGCATGGCGCCAAGCTACCGGCCGGGAGTGAACCGGTCGTGAGAGTAAAATCATGGCATGGAAGGGCTTTACGAGCGCCTCGAGGAGACCGCCGCGGTCCTCCGCGAACGTCTCGGCGACCCCCCCGACCTGGCCATCGTTTTGGGCTCCGGGCTCGGCCCCCTGGCCGGCGAGATCGAGGCCGAGGCGGTGATCCCCTACCGCGAGCTCCCCCACTTCCCGATCTCCACCGCCCCCGGTCACGAGGGCAAGCTGGTGGTGGGCCGCCTGGCCGGCAAGCGGGTGCTGGCCTACAAGGGGCGGGTCCACTACTACGAGGGCTACCCGATGGACCGGGTGGTCTTCCCGGTTCGGGCGGGGTTCGCCTTCGGCGTCCGCCGCTTCCTCCTGACCTCGGCGGCTGGGGGGTTGAACCCGCTCTTCTCCGCCGGGGAGCTGATGCTCCACGCCGACTACATCAACATGATCGGCGACACCCCCCTCCGGGGCCCCAACGACGAGCGGCTCGGACCCCGCTTCCCGGTGATGTTCGACGCCTACGACCGAGAGCTCCGGGCGGCGGTGCGGGCGGCGGCGCTCGCCGAGGGGATCCCCCTGCGCGAGGGGGTCTACGTGGCGATCGCCGGCCCCAACTTCGCCTCCCGGGCCGAGCTCCGCATGCTGCGGGGCTTTGGGGCCGACGCCATCGGGATGAGCACGGTTCCCGAGGTCATCGCCCTGCGCCACCTGGGGGCGCGGGTGGTGGCGATCTCGACGATCACCGATATGGCCCTGCCCGACCGCGACCACCACGCCACCGAGGAGGAGGTGCTGGCGGTCGCCGAGCGCACCGGGGCGGTCTTCCGCCGGCTGGTCAAGGCCTTCATCGCCCGGCTCTAGATGGGGCTTCCCGAGGTCCTCGACCGCATCGCCGCCGCCGCCCGGGCGGCCGGGCGGGATCCGGCGGAGGTGGGGCTGGTGGCGGTGACCAAGGGGCAGGACCCAAAGGCGATCCGCCGGAAGGTGCTCGCCTACGGCGACTTCCCCCTGGGGGAGTCGCGGGTGCAGGAGGCCCTTCCCAAGCTCGCCGCCCTGCCCGACGCCCGCTTCCACTTCATCGGGCCGCTCCAGCGCAACAAGGCCCGGTTCATGGACCGCTTCGCGCTGGTCCACTCCCTCGACCGCCTGGCGGTGGCCGAGGCGATCGCCCGCCGCTCGGCGCGGTCGGTGGCGGTGCTGGTCGAGGTCAACGTCGGTCGGGAGCCCCAAAAGCACGGGGTGCTGCCCGAGGCGCTCCCCGACTTCCTGGCCCGCTTGGGGGCGCTGCCCCTTCGGGTCCGCGGCCTGATGACCGTGGCCTCGAGGGGCGCCGAGCCGGCCCGGCTGCGGGCCGTGTTCGCCGAGCTCAGCCGCCTCGCCGACCGGTATAATCTACCCGAGCGCTCGATGGGGATGAGCGAGGACTTCGAACTGGCGGTGGCCGAGGGCGCCACCCTGGTGCGGATCGGAAGGGCGATCTTCGATGAGCTTTAACCCGCTGGACATTCGTTACCAGGAGTTCAAGAAAAAGCTCCGCGGCTACGACCCCGAGGAGGTGCGGGCCTACCTCGGTCAGGTCGCCGACTACGTCTCCGGCCTGGAGGAGCAGCTGGCCGAGGCCCGGCGGCGGATCGAGGAGCTCTCCGCCGCCCTCGACGAGGCCCGGGAGGGCGAGGCCGAGCTCAAGCGGGCGGTGGTGGCGGCCGAGCGCATCGCCCGCGAGGTCCGGGCCCAGGCCGAGCGCGAGGCCGAGCTGATCCGGGCCGAGGCCGAGGCCGCCAAGGAGCGCACCCTGCGGGAGGCGATGGACCACCTCCGCAAGATCCAGCGGGACCTCGAGCGGCTTAAGAAGGAGCGCGAGCTCTTCAAGGAGCAGTTCCGGGGGCTCTTGGAGGGCTACCTGGCCAGCCTGGAAAAGGCTGAGAAGACCCCGAGCGGACGCAGCTAGAGCCCACAGCCGTGCTATACTATAGAAGCCGGAAGGATGCTCCGGGCACCTGCCGGAGGTGAGGATTCATACAGAAGGTCTACGGACGCACCCAGGGGCTCAAACCCAGCACCCAAAAGCAGATCGCCCGCCTCTACCGCCGCCGTTTCCCGGCCGGGCGGCTTTTCGACGGGGCGCTCGCCCACCGGCTGGCCGAGCTGACCCAGGAGGCCGGCCGGCCGCTGAGCCTGCTCGTCGACCGTAAGGGCCGCGTGCTTCGGGTGGCGGTGGGGGACGCCCGCGAGCTTCCGATTCCCGAGCGGCCGCTGGTGGCCACCCGGCTCGCCGGCTACCACCTGCTCCACACCCATCTGGCCCCCGGCGGGCTCTCCCGTCCCGACCTCTCGGTCATGTTCCTAAACCGCCTCGACGCGATCGCGGTGCTCACGGTGGAGGAGGGCCGGCCCCGGGCCGCCCAGCTCGCCCACCTGGTGCCGCCCTCGGCGGCCGAGGAGGACTGGCGGGTCTACCCCGAGCGGCCCTACACCGCCTGGCTGGGCTTCGACCTGGGGGCCGAGGTCCGGGCCCTGGAGGAGGAGTTCGGCCGCCAGGCCCGGCTCCGCGAGCTGGCCGACGGCTCCGGGGAGCGGGTGGTGCTGGTGGGCCTTGACCGCGGCGAGGGCCCCGAGGCCGAGGCCCTTCTCGACGAGCTCGCCGAGCTCGCCCGGAGCGCCGGCGGGGTGGTGGTCCACCGGGAGCTCGTCTACCGGCCGAGCCCCGACCCCCGCTACCTGGTGGGGCGGGGGAAGCTCGACGAGCTCCTCTCGGCGGCCTACCACAACGACGCCGGCACCCTGATCTTCGGCCTCGAGCTCACCCCCGCCCAGGCCCGCGAGATCGAGCGGGTCACCCAGCTCAAGGTCCTCGACCGCACCCAGCTGATCCTCGACCTCTTCGCCCAGCACGCCCGCACCCCCGAGGCCAAGGCCCAGGTCGAGCTGGCCCAGCTCAGGTACCTGCTGCCCCGCCTGGTCGGCCGGGGGCAGGCGATGAGCCGGCTGGGCGGCGGGATCGGCACCCGGGGACCGGGGGAGACCAAGCTCGAGGTCGACCGCCGGCGGCTCTCCGCGCGGATCCAGGAGCTCTCCCGCGAGATCGGCCGGATCGCCCGCCGCCGTCGCGAGGCCCGCAAGCAGCGCAAGCGCCGGGGGGTTCCGGTGGTGGCGGTGGTCGGCTACACCAACGCTGGCAAGACCACGCTGGCCCGCGCCCTGGCCAAGAAGGGGGCCGCCGGCGAGGACAAGCTCTTCGCCACCTTGAAGCCGCTGGCCCGGAGGGGTTTCCTCCCCGGTCTGGGCGAGGCGGTCTTCACCGACACCGTGGGGTTCATCCGCAATATGCCCGAGGAGCTGGTCACCGCCTTTCGGGCCACCCTCGAGGAGGTGGCCGACGCCGACCTGCTGCTGCACGTCCTGGACGTTTCCGAGGCCGGCTACCTCGAGCGCAAGCAGGTGGTCGAGGATCTCCTCGCCGAGCTGGGCTTCCAGGCCCCCACCGTCCTGGTTCTCAACAAGGCCGACCGCGCCGACCCCTACGATCTCGAGCTCGCCCGCGAGCGGCTGGGCGGGCTGCCGGTCTCGGCCGTCCGCGGCGAGGGCCTCGGCGAGCTCAAACGTCGGCTCGCCGAGGCCCTGATCCGGGCGGGCTTCCAGCCCGCCGCCTGGGCCTAGCGCACGTTGCCGGTCTCGATCTTGAGGTCGTGGAGGTCGACGATCGAGAAGTCGCCCTCGGCCAGCGAACCCGGCATCACCACCAGGGTCGCGCCCAAGGTCTCGTGCTTGAGGTCGGCCCCGGGCAGGTTGGGCCCGGCGACGATGGCGACCCTGGGGCGGTAGGTCTTGATCAGCTCGGCGACCTCCTCGCTGCCCGCCTCCCCCAGCCCCTTGTGGGCCGGCGGGGTGGCGAAGAGGAAGACCTTCTGGTAGTCCTTGAGCTCCCTCAGGACCTTGAGCCGGTACTCCGCCTCCCAGCCGGGGTAGCGGAGCTCCCGGCCCTCCTCGCGGACGAAGTCGGGGTCGTCCTCGATCGCGCCGCCCATCCCGGCGAAGACCACGTAGCCGGGGCTAAAGGCGAAGGTTCCGTGCACCCCGTGGAGGAAGGGGAAGACCACCTCGATGTTGTAGGCCTCGCGGAGGTACTCGTGCACCGGGGCGTCGTGGGGTCCGGGGACGAAGAAGCTCGGGAGGTTCAGCCGCCCCAGCGCCTTGAAGACCCTCCGGTAGTCCTCCACCTTCTTGCCCTGGCCGGCCAGGTCGCCGACCACCGCGATCGCGTCGACCTCGGCCTCGCCCACCACTCCGGCCAGCCGCTCGATCGCCTCGGCGTCGCCGCCGACGTTGGCGGTGGCCAGAACCCGGCGCACGTACTTCCGCATGCCGCCACCTCCTTTCAAAAAATCTCACACTAGCTCTGTCAACTCCAGCATAGCACCCCCTTCCTGCCGGCGCAAGGTACGATGGGGACGGAGGTAAGCATGCGCGAGGTGTTCATCGTGGCCACCGCCCGCACGCCGATCGGCCGGTTCGGGGGGAGCTTCAAGGATTTGGCCCCCGCCGATCTCGCCGCCCACGCGATGCGGGCGGCGTTGGATCGGGCCGGGGTCGGGGGCGAGGCCCTCGACCTCTACGTCTTCGGCAACGTCCTGCGGGGCGGCCACGGGCAGCTCATTCCCCGCCAGGCCGCCCTCAAGGCCGGCATTCCCAAGGAGAAGGACGGCTTCGCCGTCGACATGGTCTGCTCCTCGGGGATGATGGCGGTTCAGACCGCGGCCAACGCGATCCGCTCGGGCGACGCCGAGCTGGTGCTGGCGGGCGGGGTGGAGTCGATGAGCCAGGCGGGGTTCTACCTCTCCTCCCGGGCCCGCTGGGGCTACAAGTTCCTGCTCGGCTCCCCCGAGGAGCTTCGGGACCTCCTCCTCTACGACGGCCTCACCGACCCCACCACCGGCGAGGCGATGGGGCTCCAGACCGAGCGGCTGGCCGAGGAGTTCGGGGTGACCCGCGAGGAGCTCGACCGGGTCGCCTACCGCTCCCAGAAGCGGGCGGCCGAGGCCACCGAGCGGGGCGACTTCGCCCGGGAGATCGCCCCGATCGAGGTGCCGACCCGCAAGGGGCCCCGGTCGGTCGACCGCGACGAGGGAATCCGTCCCGACACCACCCTCGAGGCCCTGGCCGGGCTTCGGCCGGCGTTTAGGAAGGACGGCCGGTTGACCGCCGGCAACTCCAGCCAGATCTCCGACGGGGCCGCCGCCCTGCTCCTCGCCAGCCGGGAGGCGGTCGAGCGTTTCGGCCTGCAACCCCGGGCCCGCCTGCTCGGCGGCGCCTGGAGCGCGGGGGAGACCTGGCGCTTCCCCGAGGCCCCGATCCCGGCGGTGAAGAAGCTCCTCGACCGGCTGGGCATGGCGATCGGCGACTTCGACCTCTTCGAGAACAACGAGGCCTTCGCCCTCAACAACGTGCTCTTCGAGCGCCTGCTCGGGGTCGACCCCGAGCGCCTCAACGTCTTCGGGGGGGCGATCGCCCTCGGTCACCCCATCGGGGCCTCCGGAGCCCGCATCCTGGTGACCCTGTTGAACGCCCTGGAGACCCGGGACCGCGCCCTGGGGCTGGCGGCGATCTGCCACGGCACCGGCGGGGCCACCGCGATGGCGATCGAGCGCCTCGCCTAGCCGCCGTAGCTCCAGCCGGTGGTGCGGAGGCAGAGGCTCTCCTCGGCCTCGGCGTTCTTCCCCACCGCCACCACCTCGGCGACCGCCACCGCGTGGTCGCCGCCCTCGGCCCACTCCCGCACCTCGACCTGGAAATACCAGGGGATCTCGGTGAGCACCGGGAGGCCGGCCTCGAGGCGGAAGGGGTGGCCGTTCAGCCGGTCGCCCTCGACCCGGGTGGGCTTGAAGAAGTCGCTGGCCAGGTCCTTTTGGCCCTCGGCCAGGATGTGCACCACCCCCCGCCCGGTCCTCCGGAGCAGGGCGTGGATCCCCGAGTCCTTGCGGAGCGCCATCATCACCAACGGCGGGGTGAGCGAGGCCTGGCTGACCCAGGTCACCAGGGCGGCGGCGTGCTCGTCGCCCTCCTTGGCGGTGGCCACGTAGACCCCGTAGTGGAGTTTTCTCAGGACTTCCTTGCGGAGCTTCGGGTCCATACCGGTTATTTTGCCCGGCTAAAGGACCTCGGGCAAGGCGGGGGCCTCGAGGTCCCAGCGCACCACCTCGAACCCGACCTCGCGCACCGCGAACGCGCCGTGCCGCCTTAGGAAGGCCGCCACCGACTGCAGGGTGGCCTCGACCCAGGCGGGGTCGGAGCCGATGACCACGAAGCCGACCGCCTCCCACTTGTGGTCGTTCAGGCCCTCCAGCCGGGCCGCCGAGACCGGGAAGCGGGCCCGGATCCGCTCGATCACCGGCCGCACCAGGGCGCGTTTTTCCTTGAGGCTCTGCACCCAGGGCATCTCCAGCCGGGCGGTGTAGACCCCGACGTAGGCGGGCACGGGAAAAGCCTACACCCGGGGCCGGCCCCGGGTGTAGGGGAGGTGAGGGTCGCTAACCGCGGATGAGCTTGCGGAGCACCGTTTGGAGGATGCCGCCGTTTCGGTAGTACTCGACCTCCACCGGGGTGTCGAGCCGGGCGGTGACCTCGAAGGTCACCTTGGAGCCGTCCTCGCGGGTGGCGGTGACGGTGAGGGTCTGGTGGGGCTTGAGCCCGGCCTCGATCCCGGTGAGGTCGTAGACCTCGCGGCCGGTGAGCCCCAACGACCGCCAGGAGTCGCCGGGCTTGAACTCCAGCGGCAGCACTCCCATGCCGATCAGGTTCGAGCGGTGGATCCGCTCGAAGCTCTCGGCGATCACTGCCCGAACCCCCAGCAGCGCCGGTCCCTTGGCCGCCCAGTCGCGGGAGGAGCCGGTGCCGTACTCCTTGCCGGCGAGGACGATGAGGGGGGTGCCCTCGTCCCGGTAGCGCATCGCCGCGTCGAAGATCCACATCTCCTCGCCCTCGGGGAACTTGATCGTGTAACCGCCCTCCTTGCCGCCGAGGAGCAAGTTCTTGATGCGGATGTTGGCGAAGGTCCCCCGCATCATCACCTCGTGGTTGCCGCGGCGGGAGCCGTAGGTGTTGAACTCGGCGACCGGGACCCCCCGCTCCAGCAGGTAGCGGCCCGCCGGCGAGTCAGGGGGAATCGCCCCGGCGGGGGAGATGTGGTCGGTGGTGATCGAGTCGCCGAAAAGGGCGAGGACCCGGGCCCCCCGGATGTCCCTGGGCGGCTCGGGCTCCAGCGGCATGTCCTTAAAGAAGGGGGGTTCCTGGATGTAGGTCGAGTTCGGGTCCCACTCAAAGAGCTCGCCGGCGGGGGCGGAAAGCGACTTCCACCGCTCGTCCCCCTCGAAGACCGCCGCGTACTCCTTGGCGAACTCCTCGGGGGAGAGGGCCCGACGGATCGCCTCCTGGATCTCCGCCTGGCTCGGCCAGATGTCCTTCAGGTAGACGGGCTCGCCGTTGGGGTCGCGACCGATCGGCTCGCGGGTGAGGTCGATGTCGATCCGGCCGGCGAGGGCGAAGGCGACCACCAGCATCGGGCTCGCCAGGTAGTTGGCCTTGACGTGGGGGTTGACCCGGCCCTCGAAGTTGCGGTTGCCGGAGAGCACCGCGGCGGCCACCAGGTCGCCCCGCTCGATGGCCTCCCGGATGTCGTCGGGGAGGGGGCCGGAGTTGCCGATGCAGGTGGTGCAGCCGTAGCCCACCAGGTGGAAGCGGAGGGCCTCGAGGAACGGCATCAGCCCGGCCCGCTCGAGGTAGTCGGTGACCACCCGCGAGCCCGGGGCCAGGCTGGTCTTGACCCAGGGCTGGACGTCGAGCCCGGCCTCCACCGCCTTCTTGGCGAGCAGCCCGGCACCGATCATCACCGAGGGGTTCGAGGTGTTGGTGCAGGAGGTGATGGCCGCGATCACCACCGAGCCGTGCTTGAGCTCGAACTCCTCCTCCCCGCGGCGGACCAGGACCTTGCGGTCGAGCTCGTCCTCCTTGAGCCCGAAGCCCCGCTCGGTGACCGGCTTGGTAAGGTGCTCGGCGAAGCTCGCCTTGATCCCGGCCAGGCGGACCCGGTCCTGGGGCCGCTTGGGGCCGGCCAGGCTGGGCTCGACCGTGCCCATGTCGAGCTCGAGGTGCTCGGAGTAGAGGGTGGCCTCGTCGCCGGTGCGGAAGAGCCCGGTGGCCCGGGTGTAGCGCTCGACCAGCTCGACGAGCTCGGGGGGGCGGGCGGTCTGCCGCAGGTAGTGGAGGGTCTCCTCGTCGACCGGGAAAAAGCCCATGGTGGCGCCGTACTCGGGGGCCATGTTGGCGATGGTGGCGCGGTCGGCGAGGGCCAGCTTGGCCACCCCGGGGCCGTAGAACTCGACGAACTTGCCCACCACCCCGTGCTTCCTGAGCATCTCGGTGACGGTGAGGACCAGGTCGGTGGCGGTGGCCCCCTCGGGGAGCTCGCCGGTGAGCTTGAAGCCGACCACCCGCGGGGCCAGCATGTAGTAGGGCTGCCCCAGCATCACCGCCTCGGCCTCGATGCCGCCGACCCCCCAGCCGAGCACCCCCAGGCCGTTGATCATCACCGTGTGGCTGTCGGTGCCCACCAGGCTGTCGGGGAAGGCCACGGTCTCGCCGTCGACCCGGGCGGTCATCACCACCTGGGCGAGTTTTTCCAGGTTGACCTGGTGGATGATCCCCTGGCCGGGGGGGACGACCCGGAAGGAGTCGAGCGCGTTCTGCCCCCACTTGAGGAGCTGGTAGCGTTCGCGGTTGCGGCGGTACTCCAGCTCGACGTTCTTGGCGAAGGCGTAGACGGTGCCGAAGAAGTCGACCTGGACCGAGTGGTCGATCACCAGGTCGGAGGGGACGTGGGGGTTGATCGCCTTGGGGTCCTTGCCGAAGCGGGCCATCGCGCTCCGCATCGCGGCCAGGTCGACCACCGCCGGGACCCCGGTGAAGTCCTGCAGCACCACCCGGGCGAGCTTCAGGGGCACGTTGATCTCGCCGGGGTCGGGCTTCCATCCGGCCAGGGCGACCACGTCCTCCTCCCGGACCGCGAAGCCGTCGAGGTTGCGGAGGAGGCTCTCCAGCATGATCCGGATCGAGAAGGGGAGCCTCGAGACCGGGGCGATCCCCTGCCGCTCCAGCTCCATCACGTCGTAGTAGCGCACCGGGCCGGCGGGGGTCTCCAGCGTCTTAAGGGTGCCAAAGGGGTTTTTCTTCATGCCGCTCCTTTCTCCCCGGCTACACGGGGAACGCACCGAGTTCGTTTGGGGGGATGGGATTCTACCGGCGGGGGGCGCCCCGACCGGTTCCCCCCTAGGATACCACGCCCGGCGGGTTCAGAGCATCCCGGCCAGAAAGCCCCGCTCGCGGACCGCCCGGATCAGGTCCATGACCGTGAGGCGGTGGGGGTCGTACTCGACGACCACCTGGCCGGGTTGCTCGGCCTCGGCCCGGACCACCCCCTCGAGGTTTTTTAGGGCCGACAGCACGGTCCGCATCTGGTCCTCGGTCTCGGCCCCCCGGATCCCCAGCAAGACGCGGTTCATGGTCCTATTCTAGGACCCCCCGGGGGTCCCGGCGGCGCCCCAGCACCCGCGCGTAGAGCCGGGGGCCGGCGACGAAGCCCTGGGCCCGGGCCGCCTCGGCCAGGGGGCTTTCGGGATCGGCCAGGAGGGCGACCTCGTAGGCGGCGGCGTCGTGGGCCGACTTGGTCAGGGCCGCCAGCAGGGCCCGGGCGGTCTCGGGGCCGTCGGCCAGCAGGCGGGTGGCCAGCACGGTGGCGCGGTCGCCCTGCCAGAGGGGCTGGGCCAGCACGAAGCCGCGGAGGCCGTCCTCCTCGGCGACGAAGCTGTGCCCGCTGCGGGCGAAGAAGCCGAGGGCGGCCGGACCGGTGCGGCCGGTGCGGCCCTCGGGGAGCCGGCGGGCCTCGAAGTCGGCGAGCGCCGGCCCGTCTTCCTGGGTGAGGGGACGAACGATCACCCCCCGAGTCTACCGGGAAGCCGGCTCTCGGCGAGGAGCAAAAGCGCCGTCGCCAGGAAGAAGGGCCCCGCCAGGGGCCGGCGGCCGGCGGCGGGGGCGGGGCGGTCGGGCCGGGGGCGGGGGAGGAGGGTCTCGTAGGGGGCCTCGAGGGCGTAGGCGACCCCCGCCCGGACCCCCGGGGTCCAGACCCCGTCGGTCCCCAACCGCCGCTTGGGGTAGCGGAAGGGGGCCAGGAACCGGGCGACGAAAAGGGGGAAGTAGGGGCGGTTCTCGAGATCGGCGATCGGCGGCAGGTAGTACGAGCCCCCCGCCCGCCACACCAGCCCCTCGCCGGCGGGGCCGCTGGCCACCGCGCGAAAGCCCGGCCCCGGCGGGGGCGGGACCGGAAGCTCCTCCCCCAAGAGGCCGCTCCCCCGGAGGAGGGGGTCGGCGGGGTCGCGGTCGGCGACCGTCGCCCGCCCCTGGGCCCGGGGGGCGAAGAAGAGGGTGGGCCGGGCCGGGGGGGCCTGGGGGACGGCCTCGAGGATCGCCGCCTCGGCCGATTCCTCCCCCGCCGGCCGCACCCCGAGGAGCTGAAGCATCCGGGCGAGCCCGGGGTCCTTGGGGGGAGCCCAGACCCGGGGCGCGCGCCGCACCAGGTCGTCGCGGTCGTCGAGCCCCAGGGCGTCGCCGCCCACCAGCTCGGCGTGGATCGGGGCCTCCTGGGAAAGCTCCAACCCGGCGAACCCCCGCTCGGGGACCCGCAGCCGCCGGAGGCGGCCGTTGACCCGGAGGGTGGCCGTCTTAGCCCCCGGCCCGGCGTTCCCCACCGCCAAAAACCCCGGGCGGAGGCCCACGATCCCGAGGTTCGGGGCGTCGTCGGCGACGTTCTTGTAGCCCACCCCCGGGGGCGGGGCGGCGTCGCTCACCACCCAGACCGCCGCCCCCG
>JALSRQ010000112.1 GCA_026984675.1 Thermaceae bacterium | reverse complement strand
CTCCCGGTCTTCGAGGAGCCGGCCGCCCCCGAGCCCGAGCCGAGCACCGACATCACCGCCGAGCTGCCGGTCTTCGAGGAGGAAGCGCCGGCGGAACCTCCCCCGGCCCCCGAACCCCCCGCCAGGGAACCCACCGCCGAACTCCCGGTCTTCGAGGAGCCAGCGGCCGCCACGCCCCCGGCGGCCGAGGCCGCCCCCGAGCCGCCGGTCTACACCGAGGAGCGGGCGGCCGAGGCGGCCCCGCCGGCGCCGGTTCCGATCTGGTACCGGCCGGTGGACCTCGGCCCCCTCGACGCGCTGCTCGCCGAGTTCGGGACCGAGCTGGGCCGGGCGCTGCCCCGGGCCGCCCTCCTCTACCTGGCGGTCAAGCGGGCGCTGGCCGACCTCGAGGTCCCCTTGCGGCCCCTCAAGGAGGGGCGCAAGGTGCCGCCCAGCGAGAACCTGGCCGGCTTCCTGGCCGCCTGGGAGACGGCCGAGGAGCCCGGCGAGGGGCTCTGGGTGACCGAGGCCGAGCCCCCCCTGGCCCTGGTCGCCCCCGCCCTCGCCCTGGCCACCCAGGGCCTCCCCGAGGGGCAGGGGCTTTTGATCCTGGCCGGCGAGCTGCCGACCGCCGAGGCGAAGTTCCTCGAGCGGGTGGCCCACTACCTGGAGAAGCCGATCCGGCTCTTGCTCTTCGGTTAGCGCCGCTTCCGGCGCCGCTTCTTGCCCCCCGCCCCCACCGCCTGGGGCAGGGCGAGGCCCTTGAGGCGGGCCTCGAGGGCCCGGATCCGGTCGCGGAGCTCGGCCGCCCGCTCGAAGTCGAGGGCCTCGCTGGCCTCCCACATGGCCAGGGCGAGCTCGGCGATCTCGGCCCGCACCGCCTCGGGGTCCTCGGGAACCTCGGCGGCGAGCACCTCCTCCCCGTAGTCCTCGGGCTTGACCAGGGGCCGGACCGACTTCTCGATGGTCTTGGGGGTGATGCCGTGCTCCCGGTTGTAGGCCTCCTGGATCCGCCGGCGCCGGTTGGTCTCGTCGATCGCCCGCCGCATCGCCTCGCTCACCTGGTCGGCGTAGAGGTAGACCTCGCCGCCGGCGTTCCGGGCGGCCCGGCCGATGGTCTGGATGAGCGCCCGCTCGCTCCGGAGGAAGCCGGTCTTGTCGGCCTCGAGGATCGCCACCAGGCTGACCTCGGGCAGGTCGAGCCCCTCCCTTAGGAGGTTGATCCCCACCAGCACGTCGAAGTGCCCGAGCCGGAGGTCGCGGATCAAGGCCTGGCGCTCGAAGGCGTCCTGCTCGTGGTGCAGGTAGCGGGCCCGGACCCCCTGGGCGAGGAGGTAGTCGGTGAGGTCCTCGGCCATCTTCTTGGTGAGCACGGTGACCAGCACCCGCTCCCCCCGCGCCGCCCGCTCCTTGATCGCGCCCATCAGGTCGTCGATCTGCCCCTCGGTGGGCTTCACCGTGACCTTGGGGTCGAGGAGCCCGGTCGGCCGGATGATCTGCTCCACCACCCGGTCGGAAACTTTGAGCTCAAAGGGCCCTGGGGTCGCCGAGACGAAGACGATCTGCCCCGTCTTCTCCAGGAACTCCTCGAATTTAAGGGGGCGGTTATCGAGGGCCGAGGGCAGCCGAAAGCCGTACTCGACCAGGGTCTCCTTTCGCGAGCGGTCGCCGGCGTACATGCCCTCAAGCTGGGGCACCGCCACGTGGGACTCGTCGATGAAGGTGAGGAAATCCTCGGGGAAGTAGTCGAGCAGGGTGTCCGGGGGCTCGCCCGGGGCGCGGCCCGAGAGGTGGCGGGCGTAGTTCTCGATCCCCTTGCAGGTGCCGGTGAGGCGGAGCATCTCCAGGTCGTAGAGGGTCCGCTCCTTGAGCCGTTGGGCCTCGAGCAACTTGCCCGCCGACTCCAGCTCCAAAAGGCGCTCTTTAAGCTCCTTCCGGATCGCCTCGATGGCCGGCCCGAGCCGCTCCTCCGGGGTAGCGTAGTGGGTGGCGGGGTAGAGCACGAAGCCGGGCAGGTCCCGGAGGCGCTCCCCGGTGACCGGGTGGATCACGCTGATCCGCTCGACCTCGTCGCCCCATAGCTCGACCCGGAGGGGTTCGGTGTCGTAGGCCGGCCAGACCTCGATCACCTCGCCCTTGGCCCGGAAGCGGCCGGGCTCGAGGGCGA
>JALSRQ010000111.1 GCA_026984675.1 Thermaceae bacterium | reverse complement strand
CCTGGATGCGGGCAGCGACCGAGGGGGCGACCGGGGGCCTCGCCCCTGACCTCACCCTCCTCCTCGACCTCGACCCCGAGGTGGGGCTGGCCCGGGTGCGGGGGGGGCGGGACCGCCTCGAGGCCGAGGACCTCGCCTTTCACCGCCGGGTGCGCCAGGGCTTCCTCACCCTGGCCGCCGCCGAGCCCGAGCGGTTTGCGGTGATCCCCGCCGACCGCGATCCCGAGCGGGTCTTCCGGTCGGCGGTGCGGGCGGTGGAGCGACGATGGCCCGGTTGAGCGGTTTCCTCCTCGGGTTGCTGCTGGCCCTGGCGGTTTTGGGGCAGCTCTTCTGGGCCCACCGCAGCACCCCCCTCCCCCAGGCCGCCCCCACCGCCAAGCTCCGCATCGAGACCCGGGACGGGCGGCGGCTTGAGCTCACCGTCGAGCTGGCCACCGACCCCGAGCACTGGCAGCGCGGCCTGATGTTCCGCCGCTCGCTCCCCGAGGACCGGGGCATGCTGTTCGTCTTCCCCCAGGCCACCGGTGAGCCCTTCTGGATGAAGAACACCCTGATCCCGCTCTCGATCGCCTTCGCCGACAAGAACGGGGTGATTCTGCGGATCCTCGACATGGAGCCCTGCCGCCGCGACCCCTGCCCCAGCTACTACCCCGGGGTGGCCTACCGACAGGCGCTGGAGGTCAACCAGGGCTGGTTCCGGCGCCACCGGGTGGCCCCCGGCGACCGATGGAGGCTGCCATGACCCCAGGGCCCACCCGCGTCCCCGGTGGCTACGAGAACCACCCCTTCCGGTTCGACCCCCGGCACCCCCCGGAGTACAAGCCCCTGGCCGCCTACGGTCTGATCGGCGACAACCGCACCGCGGTGCTGGTCGGGGCCGACGGCGCAATCGACTGGGCCTGCCTGCCCGACTTCGACTCCGAGGCGGTCTTCGCCGCCCTCCTCGACCCCGCCGCCGGCACCTTCGCGGTGCGCCCGGTGAGCGCGTTCCGCTCGCGCCAGTACTACGAGCGGGGGACCAACATCCTGGTCACCGAGTTCGTCACCGCCTCCGGGGTCGCCCGGGTCCGCGACTTCATGCCCTACGTCCCCGGCCGCAAGGTCCCCACCGCCGAGATCCACCGGCTGGTGGAGGGGGTCTCGGGAAGCGTCGAGCTCGAGGTCCGCTTCGAGCCGCGCTTTGGCTACGGCCTCTACGCCGCGGTGCTCGCCGCCTCCGACTACGGGATCCACGCCAGCAACCCCCGGGGCGGCAGCCTCGCCCTCTCGACCGAGATCCCCCTCGCCATCGAGGGCTACCGCGCCACCGGGCGGTTTCGCCTCGACGCCGGCGACGAGGCCTGGCTGGTCGCCGACTGGGGGGCCGGCCAGGTGCACCCGGTGCGCTCCTACCAGCCCTCGCGCCAGCTCTGGCTCACCCGCGAGTTCTGGCGGGGCTGGGTGGACAAGCTGACCTACCAGGGGCGCTACCGCGAGTGGGTGGAGCGGAGCCTGCTCACCCTCAAGCTCCTGATCTACGAGCCCACCGGGGCGATCGTGGCCGCTCCCACCGCCAGCCTGCCGGAGTGGCCGGGGGGCAGCCGCAACTGGGACTACCGCTACACCTGGGTGCGCGACTCCGCCTTCGTCCTCCAGGCCTTCTTCCAGGCCGGGTACACCGAGGAGGGGACCGCCTACTTCGACTGGCTGCTGCAGCAGGTGCTGGAGCACGGCGGCGAGCTCCAGGTCCTCTACGGCATCCACGGCGAGCGCGACCTGCCCGAGCGGGAGCTCCCCCTGCGGGGCTACCGCGATTCCGCCCCGGTGCGGATCGGCAACGCCGCCACCCGCCAGTTCCAGCTCGACATCTACGGCAGCCTGCTCGACGCCGCCGTCCGCTACGACCGCTACGGCGGGGTGCTCACCGTCACCGAGTGGGAGAAGCTCGCCGAGCTGGTCGAGGTGGTGGAGAAACGCTGGCGGGAGCCCGACTTCGGGATCTGGGAGGGGCGCGACGGCCCCCACCACTACACCTACTCCAAGGTCTGGGCCTGGGTCGCCCTCGACCGCGCCGCCCAGCTGGCCCTGAAGCTGGGCCTCGACGTCCCCCTCCAGAAGTGGGCCCAGGAGGCCGCCAAGATCCACGCCGAGGTGCTCAAGAAGGCCTGGGACCCCGAGCTCGAGAGCTTCGTCCAGGCCTACGACCGAAAGGCCCTCGACGCCAGCGTGCTGATCATGCCCGACGTCGGCTTCCTGCCGGCCCAGGACCCGCGGTTCGAGAAAACCCGGCAGCGTGTCCTGGAGCGCCTCACCGCCGGGCGCTACCCCCTCCTCTACCGCTACCGCCCCGAGGAGGCCGCCGACGGGATCGGCGAACCCGAAGGGGCCTTCCTGCTGGTGTCGTTCTGGCTGGTCGACGCCCTCACCTACGCCGGCCGGCTCAAGGAGGCCCGGGCGGCGCTGGAAGCGTTGCTCCAGGTGGCGAGCCCCCTGCGGCTCTTCTCCGAGGAGGTGCACCCGGAGAGCCTCGAGCTCTTGGGGAACTTCCCCCAGGGGTTTTCCCACCTTGGCCTCCTAAACGCGGTCTTCCGGCTCGACGCCGCCCGCCGCCGCCGCGAGGGCTGGGAGCTTCCCTGAATGAAGGTCGCCCGGGCCACCCGGTGGGCGCTCTGCCGCCGAAGCGGGCCCCGGCCGCCCTGGCCTCCCCCGGCGCCTTAGGGCGCCGCCCTCCCCTATCCGGTTCCGCCGGGCGGCGTAGAATAAACCCGTTATGGAGCGCACCTTCTGCATGATCAAGCCCGACGGCGTCCGCCGCGGCCTGGTGGGCGAGATCCTCGCCCGCCTCGAGAGGAAGGGCTTCAAGCTGGTGGCCCTGAAGCTCTGCCGGGTCTCCTTCGACCTCGCCGAGGAGCACTACGCCGAGCACCGGGAAAAGCCCTTCTTTAAGCCCCTGGTCGAGTACATCACCTCGGGGCCGGTGGTGGCGATGGTGCTCGAGGGCGACGGGGTGATCAAGGAGCTCCGCAAGATGATGGGGGCCACCGACCCGAAAGACGCCCTCCCCGGCACGATTCGCGGCGACTTCGCCACCTCGATTGACGAGAACGTCATCCACGGCTCGGCCTCGGCCGAGGACGCCGCCCGGGAGATCGCCCTCTTTTTCAAAGAGGAAGAGCTGATCGGCTAGCCCGAAGCGAGGGCGCGCCGAGGCCGCTGGCCTCGGCGCGCCCTCTTCCGCGAACGGGCTAGGGGTCGGTTCCGGTCAGGAAGTCGAGCCGGAGGTAGAGACCCGGCCGGGCCTCGGGGGTGAGGCCGGCGAAGCCCCCGAAGGTGTAGCCCAGGTTCAGCCACACCGGCTCGAGCACCCGCAGGCTCCCCTCCACCGAGAAGGCGAGGTGGCCGGTGTCGGTGGCCGGTTGGTAGAGGTAGTAGCCCCCGGCCCCCACTCCCAGGACGCGGGTGGGGTAGTAGTTGAAGCCCAGGCCCCCCTGGTACAGGTTCGCCCCGGGATCGGCGAACCGCAGGCGGTAGGCGACGCTGGGCCGGAGCTGGAAGGCGAGGCCGGGGTGCCAGGCGGCGGCGAGCTCGCCCTCGAGGCCCGAATCCGCACCGGTCACCAACCGGTGGTAGGTCAACGCCTGGAGCACCCGGCCGCGGTAGGCGTAGGCCAGGGTGAACTTGCCGCGGGCCTCGGGCAGGAGGACGTAGTTGGCGTCCACGCTGAGCACCTGCCGGCGGTCGATCTGCCCGGCGGCGCCGGCCCGCAGGGTGACCTTGTCGCCGGCGGAGCCGGTGGCCCCTTCCACGCCAAAGCTGGCGGAGAAGCCCTCGGTGCGGTAACGGACCCCCACCCCGGCACCGTAAAGGGTGGCGCTGGTAGTGAAATCTCGTTCAACCCCCGCCGAAAGGTCGAGGCTCCACCGTTCGTCCAGGGGTAAGGGAGCCCGCACCCCGAAGCGGGCCCGGTTGCCCTCGCCGCTGGCGCCGGGCAGGCGGTAGCTGAGGGCGAGGTTGGCGGGGCCCAGCTTCTGGTCGAGGCCCACCACCCCAATAAGCCCCAGCCCCCAGCGGTAAGCGAGGTCGCTCTTAAGCGTGAGGTTGGCGTCCAAAGCGTAGCGGAGGGCGAGCCGGGTCTCGGGGTCGGCGGCGAACGCCTGGCTGTGGGTGAGGCGGACCGAGAAGTCCTTCTTCTGGTAGCCGGCCCGGCCCAGGAGGGCCAGCGCCCCCTCCTCCCAGCGGTAACCGGCGCCGACGCCGGCGAAGAGGTTCTGGGTGAAGCGGTGCTCGAGGTAGAGCCCGGTCTCGTTCTGCCCGGCCCGGCCCTCGTGCTCCAGGGCCACCCGGTTGCCGCCCCCGAGCTCGGCGGCGACCCGGGCCCGGCCGGTCAGGCGGTCGCGGTAGCGGAGGTTGGCCTCGGCCCTCACCGGGCCGGCCTCGCCCTCGGCCGCCAGGGTGGCCTCGCCCGCCCCCTCGGCGTAGCGGTAGCCGGCGACGACGCGGAGGTGTTCGACCTGGTAGCGGGCCTCGAGGCCGAAGCGGTACTGCGCCCCGCCGTCCAGCGTGGCCACCGCCGCCCGCAACCCAAACCGGCCCGCCTTGAGCTCGGCGCTGGCCCCAAAGGCCACCCGGTCGCGGGGGGCGGTTTCGGGGGCGAAGGACACCACCAGGGTCTGGGGCACCAGGTTGGCGTCGGTGGGCCAGATCGGGTGCGAGAAGTAGAGGGTTCCGGTGGGGTAGTCGAGCACGTAATCGCGCAGGGGCACCAGCTTCTCCCGCTCGCCGCCGCGCACCAGCCAGACCTCCTCGCTGCCTACCCGCACCGCCTGCCCGAGGTCGTAGACGCGGGTGCCGTCGGGGGTCAGGCGCACGGTCACCGCCTGCCGGGCGAGCAGGGCCACGAAGGCACCGAGGCGCACCGGGCCGCGGTACTCGGCGGCCAGGGCGCTGGCCTTGGGGAGCACCAGCGCGGGCGGCGCCAACACCCCGCGGCCGTAGCCCACCGAGAAGTCGCCCCGGTCGTAGCGGAAGGCGATCCCGTCCTCGGAGACCAAGGGCAGCCGGGCCTCCTCCCCGGCTCCGGTGAGGGGGAAGCGGCCGGTGGGGTTCTCCGGACGGTCAAGGCCGGGGTAGCGGCGGCCCTGGGCGAAGGTCTGGCCCAAGGCGGCCTGGAGCCTGCCGTCGGCCAGCGGGGCCTCGAGGTACCCCCGGGCCAGCCCGCCGACCTCCCACGCCCCCGCGTGGTAGCGCACGGTCACGCTGCCCTGGGCAAGGTAGAAGGACCGGGCGGGACCGGGTACGAAGTGGGCGAGCTCGGCCTCGAGGCCGGCAAAACGCGCGCGCACCTTGACCTCCCCGGCCACCACCGTGGGCCGCAGGGCGAGCTCGGCGACGCCGCCCTTCACCCAGACCTGGTGACCGCTCGTCCCCAGGTCGGCGTCGGGGGTCAGGGGCTCGGGGTCGGTCGCGACGGTGGCGAGGCCCTCGCCGGCGGGGAGACCCTGCGCGTCGAGGAAGCGAAGCTCGAACCGGAGCGGGCTGCGGCCGTCGGCGACCGCGTGCACGGGCACCAGCTGGGCGCGCACCGGCGGGCCGCTTCGGAACACCTCGACCCGGTCGGTGCGATCCCCGGCGCGGGCCTCGATGAGGTTCCGCCCCACCGCCAGCGGCACCCCGTCGTAGATCCGGCGCTCAAGCCCCGGCTTGCTGCCGGCCTGGACCTTGGGAGCGAGCCCCTCGGGCAGCGGCCGGCCGTTTACGAGGAGCGCGACCGGCGCCCCTTCTGGAGCCTCGACCACCACCCGGGCCCGGTCCTCGGCGGCGAAGACGGTCCCCGGGGCGGGTTCCTGGATGAGGCCCCGGCGAGGCTCCTGGGCGATCGGGCGGGCACGGCGGTAGTCCTCCGGCTTCAGCTTGCCCTGAAGGGGCAGGGCCGTCCCGCCCCGGAGGAGGGTGAGCTCGGGATCGGGAAGCGGCGGGAGCGGACCCGTGTGGGCCAGGCGGTAGGTAAGCCGGCCCTGCTTGGCAAACGGCAGCCGCCAGTAGAGCCGTCCTTGATCGTCGACCCTGGGGTCGGGGATGGGACGACCGTCGAGCCGGCTGGAGCCGGCGAGGTAGCGGGCCCCCTGGGGTGGGGCGTGGCGCAGGAGCAGGGCGTCGCCGGTGCCCTCCACCGCGAAGCGGAGCTCCACGGTGGACTCGCGTTCCGGGACCAGGGGGGGCACCACCTCGACGCCGGCCTCCACCGGCGGCGCCACCGGGACGGAGCCCAGGGTCAGGCGGGCGCGGTTGACCCAGCGGCCCACCCGGGTGGGGACCGCCTTCTCGGTAAGGGTCTTGGTCTCCCCCGGACCGAGGTCGAGCGTGCGGGAAAAGCCCTCGAGGCCGAGCCCCGGGTCGGGCTCGTCGACCAACTTCAGGACCACCGGTCGGTCGAGGGGGTTTTTGACCCGAATCCCAAAGTGCACCTCGCGCCCGAGGAGGACCTTGGAGGGCTCGGCCACCTTCTCCAGCCCGGCCTGGACCCGCCGCAGGCGGTCGTCGGCGGTCAGGGTGCCGGCGTTGCCGGTAAGACGGGCGTGGAAGACCCCTTCGGCCGCGGGCCCCGGGGCGACCCGCGCCAGGTAGCAGTGGTTCGCGGCATCGCCGGGGGGAAGCGCACCGGTAAAGACGGGGGCCTCCTCGGGCTCGGCCCACGCGGGCGGGCGGTCCTCGAGGCGGTAGCGAAGCAAAGCGGCGCCGGGATTTTCCACCCGGAGGCAGACCCGCACGCGCTCGCCGGGCAGCGCCACCGGCTTGTCGAGGCTCCGGGTGAGCCGGGCCGAGGGCGTCCTAACCCGCACGGTGGCCTCGGCCTCGGCCAGGGTCCGCCCCCCGGCCACCAGGGTGACCCGGTTGCGGATCTCGGGGCCGGCCGCGACGCGACCCCGCACCACCCGCCGCACCGCCGCGCCGGGGGCCAGCCTTAGCTCCTCATCCAGGCTCGGCCCCTCAAACCCCTTGGGGGCCGGGTCCAAAAGCCGCACCCGCCCGGGCTTTCCGCCCTTGTTCTTGACCACGATCTCGAAGGCCGCCTCCTCCCCCACCGCGACCTCGGGGGTGAGGGCGCGCTTTTCCAGGGAGAAGCGGGCGGGAGCCGCGGCGGAAAGGGGCGCCGCGGCGGTCACGCCGCAGGGCAGGAGCCGGGCGCGCACCTGGTAGTCGCCGGGCCGTTGGACCCGAACCGGCACCACCAGCCGCAACGTCCGCCCCGACCCGATCGCGCCCCGCGCCTCCACAGGGCCCTGGGCCTCGAGGCCCTCGGGGAGCTCGACGCGGAGCCGAGCGGGCACCGCCAGGGGAAACGCGGTGCCGGCCTCGACCACCACCCGCCGGGTGGGGCCCTCGCCCTCCACGCGGATCGCGAGCTTGACCTCGGGGTGCACGAACCAGCGGGCCGTCGCCGTCCCTCCGGCGGTAAGGCTTACCCGGGCGTCGCCCTCCAGCCGGGCGCCGGGAACCGGTTCGGGCGTCAAGGGGTAGACCCCGGCGGGCAGGCTGAGCTCGGCCTTCCCTTCCTCAGAAAGCTGCAAGCGACGTTCGCCGACCCGAAGCTTCAAGGGGTAGGGCGCACGCCAATCCCCGCAGGCGGCCACCGCCTCGACCCGCAAGCGGGCGAGGGGAGCCATACGCTTAAGGACGAACCGCACCGAGCCGGCCCCCATCCCAAACACGGCCAGGCCCGGCGCCTCAACCTCGCCGTTCTTGACCTCGGTGCGGACCAACCTCCACCCCTCGGGCCGCTCGAGGACCACCCGCCGGGTGTAGGCGCCCTCGAGGCGGTAGGAGGCCCCGGGGACGGGGCGACCCTCGGGGTCTACGATCGCGACCCGGATCGGGCCGAGAAACACCTTGAAGCCCACGGTGTTGGTGTGCTGCTTGGCCGTCTTCGGGATCCGGAAGCGGAAGGCGTACCGGCCCGGCGCCTCGGTTTTGACATAGGTCCACGCGAGGTTTCCGGAAACCTCGGGCCGGAGCTCCCCGGTGGGCGTACGCACCGCCATCTCGAGCTCGCGAGGGCCGTCCCCGTCGTAAACGCCCACCTTCAGCCCGGGCGAGGGCCGGGGAACCCCCAGGGTGAAGGGCGTCTGCCACCCTCCCCGCACCACGTTGTAGGTCTGCATGCTGTCCGGGGCCAGAAGGAGCCGGGCGCGGCCGGAAAGGGCCTTCAGGTGGAAGATCACCGCGTTCTTGCCGTTGCCGAAAAACCGCGCGGTAACCCGGTACTCGCCGGGCTCGAGGCGACCCCGGAAGAGGGTGGCCCAGCGGTGGGGCTCCTCGCCGAAGGTCTTACGGACGACCAAACGTTCACCCTGCCAAAACTCGTAGACCGCGAGCAGATCGCCCTTACCGCCGTCGTAACGCTCGTCGCCGAGCTCGTGGGGCGAGCGGTAGTCCTTGGGGTCGAAGCCCGGGGAGTACATCTGGAGCCAGACCTCGCCGGGCTCCTCTACCTGAACCACCAGCCGCAGCTCGGCATCCCGCCAGCCCAGCTCGCTACCGGGCACGATCAGGGGGATGCCGGCCTTGGTCACGGCCTGCCCCATCAGCCCCTGGGCCAAGGCCATCGAGGCCAAGAATAGGGTCACCAACGCCGCGCGCATTAGGGGTACCTCCACTCAAGCTCGGGATCGGTTAGGATCGGTCTTCCTTCAAGGTCGTAGGTAAGGGTTCTTTCTCCTTGGAGCCGGCCCAGGTGGAACGTTCGGATACCCCCCTTCGGAAGGGGATCCCTGACCCAAAGCCCCTCAACCGGTCGGCTCGCCTTCAGGCGAAGGACCACCCGGAACTTCCCGGCCCCCAAGGGGACCAGGCGCTTCTCAAGGGTCACCGGACCCATGCGCACCCGAGTCGTCCGCACCGCGCGGATCGATCCCTTGGGCAGGGCGAGCGGGAAGTCGCTCACGGCCAGCCCGTAGACCCGAACGCGGTGGAGGTTCCCCTTGCCCACCTCCTGGGGATGGGGCAGGAAGGTGGCGGGGACGGTGGACGGATCCACCGAAACCAGCCACACGCCGGGCGCCAAATCGCGGAAGGCGTAGCGCCCCTCGGCGTCGGTGGTCGTCTGGCGGCCATCGGAGAGGACCACCCGGGCCCCTGGCAAGGCGATGTCCTCCCGGTCAAAAACGCCGTTTTGGTCAAGGTCAAAGAACACCCGCCCGAGCAAGGTTCCTTTACGTTCCACGAATACCGGGTCCCTCACCATCAACCGGGCCCGTCCCTGGGCACGGGCGATGGCGTAACCGGTGCCCTGGGCGCTGCGGGCCTCGGCCACGTTATCGAGAACGTCGGTCGCACCCGGCAAGACACGCATCCGGTAGCGAATCCTTAGCTCTGCCTTCGGCGCCACCGTGAGGCTACGCCAGACCAGCTCGCGCCCGATGCGCTGGGGTTCCGACGGGCTCGCCGAGTGCGGGATGTACCGAAGTCCTTCGGCCGGTCGGTCCACCAGGTCAAAGGTCACGGGAACTTCGTAGGGGTTGGCGACCGTGAGGGTGTAGGCCACGGCATCCCCGATCCGAGCCACCAGCGGGTCCACCGTCTTTTGCAAGAGGAGCGCGTAGCGTACCGTAACGACGGCCGTGTCGTAGTCGTCGCCCTGACCATCCCCCGGGGTGCTGTCGGGGTCGGCGGCGTCCGACGCGGTGACCTCGGCGACGTTGGTGTGGTCGCCGGACGCGTTGACGGTGGCGGTGATCGTCAGGGTGGCGCTGTTGCCGTTGGCCAGGGTGCCCACCAACCACTTACCGGTGCTGCTGTCGTAGCTGCCCTGGCTGGGGTTGCTGGAGACGTAGGTGTAGCCGCTCGGCAGTTGGTCGGTGACCTCGACCCCGGTTGCTGCATCGGGACCATCGTTGGCCACCGTGATGGTGAAGGTCACGGTATCGCCGGGGCCGGCGCTCGTCGGGCTCACCGTCTTGGTCAGCGAGAGGTCGGCCTCCGGCTGGTAGGTGATGGCGGCCGTGTCGTGGTCGTCGCCCTGGCCGTCGCCCGGCGTGCTGTCGGGGTCGGCGGCGTCCGACGCGGTGACCTCGGCGGTGTTGGTGTGGTCGCCGGACGCGTTGACGGTGGCGGTGATCGTCAGGGTGG
>JALSRQ010000110.1 GCA_026984675.1 Thermaceae bacterium | reverse complement strand
AAGGGCGGCTCCCAGGACCGGGGCCGCGTCGACCCCTCGGGCGACCAGAATCAGGGCTCCGACGACAAGGCTAGCGTCGACGACTCCGGCAGCCAGGACGGCTCGCAGGACCACGGCCGCGTCGATCATTCGGGTAGCCAGGACCACGATTCCGGCGACCAGGGCGGCGACGACCACGGAGAGGGCCAGGACGACTAGGGAAAGGGGGTGCGCAGCGGAGGGGGGCCCGTCCCCCCTCCGCGCACTTTGCCCCCGGCCGCTAAGCTGGGGGCATGCGCATCGAAGCCGCCGAACTTTTCACCCTGCGGATGCCCCTTAAGTTTCGCTTCGAGACCTCCTTCGGAGTCCAGACCGAGCGGACGCTCCTGCTCCTCGTCCTCAAAGGAGAGGGCGTCGAGGGCTACGGCGAGGGGGTGATGACCCCCCTGCCGCTTTTCCGCGAGGAGACCCTGGCGGGGGCCAAGGAACTGCTCGAGGGCGCGCTCCTTCCCCGCGTCCTGGGCAAGCGCTTTTTGAGCCCGGAGGATTTGCGGCTCACTCTTGAAGCCCTCCGCGGCAACCGCATGGCCAAGGCCATGGTGGAGATGGCGGCCTGGGACCTCTTCGCCCGGGCGGCGGGCCTCCCCCTCTACCGGCTCCTCGGCGGGGTACGAAAAGAAGTCCCGGTTGGAGTCTCGCTCGGGATCCAGGAGAGCATCGAGAGGACGATCGAGCTCGTCGGCCGCCACCTCGAGGCCGGCTACCGCCGCATCAAGCTCAAGATCAAGCCGGGCTGGGACGTGCGCCTGGTGGAGGCGGTGCGCCAGGCCTTCCCCGACGCCCCCCTCTCGGTGGACGCGAACTCCGCCTACCGCCTCTCCGACTACCGCGTCTTCCAGGCGCTCGACGCCTTTTCCCTCGAGTACATCGAGCAACCCCTCCACTACGAGGACCTCGCCGACCACGCGAGGCTCCAGGCCCGCATCCAGACACCCCTTTGCCTCGACGAGTCGATCACCTCCAAGGAGACCGCCCGAGCCGCCCTCGAGGCCGACGCCGCCCGGGTGATCAACGTCAAGGTCGCCCGGGTGGGGGGCCACGCCGAGGCGCGAAGGGTCCACGATCTCGCCTGGGCCTACGGGATTCCCGTCTGGATGGGCGGGATGCTCGAGACCGGGGTCGGCCGGGCCCACGCGATCCAGGCCGCCACCCTCCCGAACTACACCCTCCCCGGCGACACCAGCTCGGCGAGCCGCTACTGGGAGGTGGACGTGGTGAACCAGCCCCTCGAGGCCAAGAACGGGTGGATGCCCGTCCCCGAGGGCCCGGGGATCGGGGTCACCCTGAACCGCGACGCCCTGGCCGGGTTCGCGCTCGACCGCGTCGAGCTCCCGGGCCGGGTATAATGCCGGAGTAGACCACTAGGGAAAGGGGTGTCTATGAAGAAGAAAAGTTGGGCATGGATCACCGGGCTTCTCCTCGCCGCCGGGCTGGCCTTCGCCGGCCCCGGCAACAACAGCCTCGTCGTGGGGGCGTCGCAGGAACCCCGGGTCATCGGCGACTTCTGGTCCTTCGTGAGCAGCGCGGCGATCGCCAGCGAGATCGAGAACTTCCTCTGGGCGGGGCTTGAGTACATCGACATCAACGGCAAGGACCACGCCTACCTGGCGACCGAGGTCCCCACCGTGGAGAACGGCCGGGTCAAGGTCACCGACATCGGCAAGGGCAAGAAGCGGATCGACATCAAGTACACCCTCCGCGACGACATCTACTGGTCCGACGGCACGCCGATCACCACCAAGGACGTGGCCTTCTACTACGAGGTCGGCAAGTACCCCGGGGCCCCGGTCCAGGACCCCTCGTACTGGAAGCGGATCTCGCTGAAGGTGCTCGACGACAAGAACTTCGTGGTCAGCTTCGAGCCCGCCTACTTCTACGACCTGGTGGGTTCGGCGATCGGCCTGGCCCCCGAGCACGTGATGCGCGCGGAGTGGGAGAAGACCAAGGCCGAGATCAAGAAGCTCGACCCCAAGAAGGACGCCGCCAAGATCACCGAGCTCTTCCAGGGCTTCGTCGCCAAGTTCGCCACCCCCCAGGCCCTCAACCAGGGCAAGCTGGTGTTCTCCGGGCCCTTCACCCTTAAAAAGTGGGTGCCGGGCTCGAGCATGGAGCTCGTCCGCAACAAGCGGTTCTTCATCACCCCCCCGGGCGGGGCCGACAAGTACGTCCAGCGGGTGACCTACCGCTTCATCACCGACACCAACGCGCTGCTGGTGGCGATCCTCGGCGGCGGCGTCGACGCCACCTCCTCGGTCGCCCTCACCTTCGACCAGGCGCGGGCGCCCCAGCTGGTGCGGCGGGCCAAGGGCCGCTACCAGATCTGGGCGGTGCCCGGGGTGATCTGGGAGCACGCCGAGGTCAACAAGTTCGCCAACGTCCAGGAGGTCAAGGACCTCATGCTGGACAAGAAGGAGACCCGCCAGGCCCTGCTCTACGCCATGAACCGCCAGGGGCTGGTCGACGCCTTCTTCGACGGGCTGCAGCCGGTGGCCGACACCTGGGTCCACTTCCAGGACCCCAACTTCAACAAGAACGTCAAGAAGTACCCCTACGACCCCGAGAAGGCCAAGAAGATCCTCGCCAGCCTGGGCTGGAAGATGGGCCCCGACGGGATCCTCGAGCGGACCACCAAGGACGGGCGGAAGGTCAAGTTCGTGCTGGAGTACGTGACCACCGCCGGCAACCGGATCCGCGAGCGGACCGAGGTCTTCTTCCAGAACGACCTGAAGAAGGTCGGGATCAAGGTCAAGATCAACAACGCCCCGGCCTCGGTGGTCTTCTCCAACGACTTCTTCTCCAAGGCCTACGACGGCAGCTGGAAGGGGCTGTTTGAGTTCGCCTGGCTGTTCGGGATCGTCGACGACGCCGGCGTCTTCACCTGCCACGACTACCTGACCGGCGAGACCTACGTCCCCACCCCGAAGAACAACTACTCCGGGGTCAACTTCAACTGGTGCAACGAGGAGTTCGACCGCCTCCGGGCCAAGGCGATGATCGAGTTCGACGCCAACAAGCGCCGGGAGTACTGGCAGAAGATGCAGGCGATCTGGGCCGAGGAGGTCCCCGCCCTGCCCTACTACTGGCGCTCGAACCCGATCGTGGTCAAGAACGGCCTGGTGAACTTCGTCTCCAGCACCTACTTCGGCAGCTTCGGCTACCCCACCACCACCGCCTGGCTGATCGGGTGGAAGAGCCGGGGGGCGAAGCCGGTCTACGACCAGGCCAAGTACGGTATCAACGTCCTCGAGCAGAAGTAACCGACGCCGAACCCAGCGAGGCGGGCCCTTTGGCCCGCCTCATTTTCAATTTCGTATAAAGTGGGCGGGATGCTCGCCTACACCCTGCGCCGGCTCCTGCAGATGATCCCCCTTCTCTTCTTCGTCTCGCTGGCGATCTACACCCTGGTGGCCCTGCAACCGGGGGATCCCCTCGAGGGCCTGATCTTCCAGAACCCCCACCTCACCCAGGAGGACATCGCCGAGCTCAAGCACGCCTACGGCCTCGACCAGCCGATCCACATCCGCTACTTCAAGTGGCTGGGCCGGGCGCTGCAGGGCGACCTCGGGGTCTCCCGCACCTACGCCCAGCCGGCCGCCGAGTTCATCTACCACCGGATGCAAAACACCCTGCTGCTCACCGGGCTCTCCTTCCTCCTGGCGCTCTTGGTGGCGATCCCGGTGGGGGTCTTCTCGGCGGTGCGGCAGTACTCGCTGCCCGACTACGTGGTGACCTTTCTCTCCTTCGTCGGCTACTCGACCCCGGTCTTCTGGCTCGGGATCATGCTGATGCTGCTCTTTGCGGTCTGGCTCCCCGACCGATTGGGGCTCGACCACCCGATCTTCCCGGTGGGGGGCTTCGCGAGCCCCGGGGTCGACCCCCAGTCGGTGGGCTGGGCCGCCTACCTCAAGGACCGGATCTGGCACCTGGTGCTGCCGGTCTTCACCCTCTCGGTGCTCTCGATGGCCAGCTGGACCCGGTTCACCCGGTCGTCGGTCCTCGAGGTCCTCTCCCAGGACTACATCCGCACCGCCCGGGCCAAGGGCCTGGCCGAGCGGGTGGTGATCTACAAGCACGCCCTCAGGAACGCCCTCATCCCCATCGTCACCCTGGTGGGGCTGGCGATCCCCGGCCTCTTCTCCGGGGCGGTGATCACCGAGACGATCTTCTCCTGGCCGGGGATGGGCCGGGCCCTCTTCGACGCCCTCCTGGAGAAGGACTACAACGTGGCGATGGCGGCGCTGGTCTTCCTCGCCTTCCTCACCGCCCTCTTCAACCTCCTCGCCGACCTGGCCTACGCGGTGGTCGACCCCCGCATCCGCTACTCCTAGGGAGAACCGTATGGCGACGCTCGCGAAGAAGGCCCCCAAAGGACAATCCACCTGGGCGCTGGCCTGGCGCCGGTTCAAAAAGCACCGCATGGCCCAGGCCTCGCTGGTGATCATCCTGATCCTGGTGGCCCTGGCGATCCTGGCCCCCCTGATGGTGGCCTGGGGCTGGGTCGCCGACCCCGACGCCCAGCCCTCCGGAGCCAACCTAAAGTCGTTCTACTTCCTTCCCCCCGGCGCCCCCGGCCACCCCCTGGGGACCGACGAGCTGGGCCGCGACGTGCTCTCGCGGCTGCTCTTCGGGGGGCGGATCTCCCTTCTGGTGGGGTTTTCGGTGGCGATCCTCTCGGTGATCATCGGGACCGCGGTGGGGGCGCTGGCGGGGTTCTTCTCCGGCCGGCCCTTCAACTTCTACACCGGCCCCCTCTCCCCCGAGCTGCGGCGCCAGATCGGCGAAACCGGCGCCCTGGCCTCGGGGCTGGCCCTGGCCGCCGGCCTCCTCGCCGACCTCCTGCTCGGCGGCCTGCTGGTTTCCGCCCCCGCCGGCACCTTTCTGCTCGCGCTTTTAGGGGTCCTCCTGGCCCTGCTCTTCGTCCAGCTGCTGGGACCCAAGGGGGCGCTGGCCAGCCGGCTGGCCTGGACCTCGCTGAGCTGGGGGCTGCTCGCCGGCCTGGCCTGGCTGGTCTGGGACATCGCCCGCACCCTGGCCCTGCCGGCGATCGCCGAGGGCGGGCTCAACGGCACCCTCTCGGCGATCGGGCTGGCGGTGGCGGTGCTCGCCGACCTCGCCCTGGTCCTTTGGGGGGTCGTTGGCCGGCTCCGGCTCGACCTCGACATCGTGATCAGCCGGCTGATCGACTTCATGCTCTCGATCCCCACCCTGCCGCTGTTGTTGGTCCTCTCGGCCTTTTTAAACGACAGCCGCAGCCCCCTCGGCAAGGTGGCCCACGCCGCCTTCGGCGACGCCGCCTCGGTCTTCATCATCATCGCGATCCTGGTGATCTTCGGCTGGATCACCTCGGCCCGGCTGGTGCGGGGGCAGGTGCTCTCGCTAAGGGAGCAGGAGTTCACCATGGCGGCCTACGCCCTGGGGGCCAGCGAACCCCGCATCATGTTCCGCCACCTGGTCCCCAACGCCCTGGCCCCGATCATCGTCGACGCCACCCTGGCGGTGGGCACCGCGATCCTGGTGGAGGCGGCGCTCTCGTTCCTGGGGTTCGGCATCCAGCCCCCGGTCCCCACCTGGGGGAACATGCTCACCGGGGCCCAGGACTTCATCTTCTACGCCCCCCACCTGGCGATCTTCCCCGGGCTCCTGATCCTGATCACGGTGCTCGCCTTCAACTACGTGGGGGACGGACTGCGCGACGCCCTCGACCCCCGGAGCCGCCTCTAGCCGGCGAGGGAAAAACCCCCTGCCCGGCGCTATAATGCGGTTTGGCATAAGGCAGGACCGATCGAAGGAGGAGAGCGGTATGAAACGATGGCAAGCAGCAATCCTGGCAGCGGCCCTGGCCACCGGCCTGGCCCTGGCGGCGGTGCCCAAGGACACCTTCGTCCACATGGTCTTCGGGAAGGTCGACACCCTCGACCCCGCCCAGGCCTACGACACCGCCTCGAACTACATCATCGAGAACATCTACGAGACCCTCTACGGCTACAAGAAGGACTCGGTCACCGCGTACGAGCCGCGCCTCGCCACCAGCTACGAGATCAAGGACGGCGGCAAGACCTACGTCTTCCACCTCAGGAAGGGCGTCAAGTTCCACTCCGGCAACCCCATGACCTGCGCCGACGCCGAGTACTCCTTCGAGCGGGTGCTGGTCACCAACCCCGGGGATAGCTGGGGCTGGTTCCTGGCCGAGAGCCTGATCGGCTACGACGTCAACGCCAAGGCGGCGGCCGCCGACGAGCTCGGTAAGAACCCCGATCCCAAGAAGCTAAAGGCCTTCTACGACGCCTACTGGAAGAAGATCGACCAGAGCGTCGAGTGCGACGGCCTCTACACCCTGGTCTTCCACCTGGTCAAGCCCGACCCCACCTTCTTCGCCAAGCTCCTCTACGCCGGCGCCGCCGTCGTCGACTCCAAGTGGGCCATTGCCCACGGCGAGTGGTCCGGCACCAAGAAGGACTGGCTCGACTGGGCCGGCAAGGACCTCCGCCAGGGCTACCTCCACAACCACATGTCCGGCACCGGCCCCTACAAGCTCGTTAAGTGGGACGGCAACGACGTGGTGGCCGAGGCCTTCGACGGCTACTGGGGGAAAAAGCCCGCCATCAAGAAGGTCCTGGTCCAGGTGGTCAACGAGCAGGCCACCCGGATCGAGGCCCTAAAGCGGGGCGACGCCGACCGCATCACGGTGAACAGCTGGGCCACGGTCGAGTCCCAGATCAAGGGCCTCCCCGGGGTCAAGGTCTGGACCGACCCCAAGTGGGCCCCGGCGGTGGCCAGCGCGATCTTCTTCAACGAGAAGCCGGCGGCCAAGGACAACCCCTACCTGGGCTCGGGCAAGCTCGACGGCAAGGGCGTGCCCCCCGACTTCTTCCAGGACCCGAACGTCCGCAAGGCCTTCGCCTACTCCTTTGACCAGAACGCGATCGTCGAGGACCTCTACCTCGGCCACGGGGTCAAGCTGACCATGGCCCTGCCGCCTTCGTTCCTGGGCTACGACCCCAACATCCCGATCTACAACTACGACCCCGACAAGGCCGAGATGTACTTCAAGAAGGCCTTCGGCGGCGAGCTCTGGAAGAAGGGCTTCGAGCTCACCATCCTCTACAACGAGGGGAACACCGTCCGCAAGACGATCGCCGAGATCCTCAAGGCCAACATCGAGGACCTGAACCCCAGGTTCAAGATCGACGTCAAGGGCGTGCAGTGGCCCGACTTCATCGGCGCCGTCTCCCGCCGCCAGCTGCCGGTCTTCGTGCTGGGCTGGGGCGCCGACTACGCCGACCCCGACAACTTCATCTACGTCTACTACCACTCCCGCGGCTACTACGCCAACAAGATCGGGTTCAAGGACGCCCAGATCGACCGCTGGGTCGAGGAGGCCCGGAGCATCGTCAACCCCAAGAAGCGCGCCGAGCTCTACCACAAGATCGGCCGCCGCGGCTACGAGCTCGCCCCCTTCGTCCCCTACCCGCTGCAGCAGGTCTTCATGGTGACCCGGGATAACCTCGAGGGCGTCTACTACAACCCCATGCTCTCGGGCGCCTTCCTCTGGAAGGACATCCGCAAGAAGTAGCCCGGGCAGACCCGGGGGAGGGGGCCGGACGCCCCCTCCCTTTTTAGTAAACTCGCTCTGTGCCCTTTCGGGGCCCCTGGAGGCGAGCGTGTTCGAGTTCACGGTGCGCAGGCTCTTGCAACTCCCCCTGGTGCTCTTCGTGGTCTCGCTGGTGATCGTGGGGCTGATGCAGTTCCTCCCCCCCTCGGCCCGGGCCGCCGCCTTCGTGCAGAGCGAGCAGCAGCTCGCCCACCTCGACGAGATCATCCAGCAGTACCACCTCGACGCCCCCTTCCCGGTGCAGTACTGGACCTGGCTGAAAAACGCCCTGCACGGGAACCTGGGGTTTTCGCGGGTGGAGAAGGCACCGGTCTGGGACGCGTTCAAAAAGCGCCTGCCGGTCTCCGCCGAGCTCGCCCTCTACGCCTTCTTCCCCACCCTGCTGGTGAGCATCTGGCTGGGGGTGCTGGCGGCGATCCACCGCGACCGCCTGCTCGACCAGACGGTGCGGGTGCTCTCGGTGATCTTCTGGTCGATCCCCACCTTCGTCCTCGGCATCGCCCTGGTGGCGGTGGTCTACGGCTACCTGAAGCTCTTCGGGATCGGCCGGCTGCCCCCCAACCTGATCATCGACCTCGCCAACCAGATCGCCCAGCACCGCTACCACCCCTACACCGGGCTCCTGACCGTCGACGGCCCCTTGAACGGCCGCTGGGACGTGGCCTGGGCCGCCCTCAAGCACCTGGTGCTGCCGGTCACCACCCTGGTGCTGGTGCAGGGGGCCCAGCTGGTGCGGGTGATGCGCTCCTCGATGCTCGACGAGCTGGGCAAGGACTACGTCCGCACCGCCCGGGCCAAGGGGCTGCCCGAGAAGGTGGTCTACTACAAGCACGCCCGCCGCAACGCCCTGATCCCGATCATCACCCTGGCCGGGGTGATGTTCGCCTTCCTGTTGAACGGGGTGGTGATCACCGAGACGATCTTCAACATCCCCGGCCTCGGTCAGTGGGCAGCCAACGCCGCGATTCAGCTCGACCAGCCGGCGATCCTCGGGTTCGCCCTCCTGACCGCCTTCATCGTGACCACCGCCAACATCGTGGTCGACCTGCTCTACGCCCTGGTCGACCCCCGGATCCGCTACGAGTGAGGAAGCCATGGCCGAAGCGATCCTGAGCAAGCCCAAACGCGAGTCCTTCTGGCGCTCCCGGGCCTGGCGCCGGTTCCGCCGCAACCCGCTGGCCATCGCCGGAGCGGTGATCGTGGTCTTCTTCGTCCTGGTGGCGGTCTTCGCCCCCGCCCTCACCGCCGACCGCATGGGGCGGAACTGCCTCCGAGACCTGGGGCTTCGCCGCAGCCAGGCGGTGAAGGTGCTCAGGAACCCGCTCAGCGGGAAGTTCTGGCGGGCCACCCTCCGCCCCCCCAAGACCTGCTACAAGATCCCCCGCAAGGGCTACTCGCCGATCCCCAAGGCGCCCTCGAGGCGCTACCCCCTGGGCCTGGCGGGGGGCGGCTACGACATCTACTACGGCCTGGTCTGGGGCACCCGCACCGCCTTCTACGTCGGCATCCTGGTGGTGGGGATCGCGCTTCTAATCGGGATCGTGATCGGCGGGGCGGCGGGGTTCTTAGGCGGCTGGATCGACAACCTCCTGATGCGGGTCACCGACGTGATGTACGCCTTTCCCGGGCTGGTGCTGGTGATGGTGGTGGTGACCATCTTCTCCCGGACGCTCACCACCATCATGCTGGCGATCGCGGTGGTCGCCTGGCCCACCTACGCCCGGATGCTGCGGGGGAACATCCTGAAGACCAAGGCCCAGGACTTCGTCGACGCCGCCCGGGCGCTGGGGGCGAGCCCGCTGCGGATCTTCCTCCGGCACGTGCTGCCCAACTCGATCGGGCCCCTCATCATCCTGGCCAGCCTGGACATCGGCTCGATCGTGCTCTCGGTGGCCGCCCTCAGCTTCCTCGGCCTGGGCCCCGAGGTGGGCTTCGCCGACTGGGGCCAGATGGTGAACTTCGCCCGCGGCTGGATCGTGGGCCCGCCCGGCGAGCCCCTGAAGTTCTGGTACACCTGGGTCTGGCCCGGGCTGGCGATCGCCCTGTTCGTGCTGGGGTGGAACCTGCTGGGCGACGCGGTGCGCGACGCCCTGGACCCCAGGAGCTAAGCCCCCGCTGGCGGTTGCGTTCCTGGTATAGTGGGCGCGTCTACGGCACCAACGGAGGTGGGTATGAAGCGAATCATTGGCATTCTGGCAACCCTGGCGGTGCTCTCCGGACTGGCCCTGGCGGCGGTCCCCAAGGACACCTACGTCTACATGACCTTCGGGAAGGTCGACACCCTCGACCCCGCCCAGGCCTACGACACCGCCTCGCTGGGGATCATCGAGAACGTCTACGAGACCCTCTACACCTACAAGAAGGACTCGGTGAAGGAGTACGAGCCGCTGCTCGCGACCTCCTACGAGATCAAGGACGGCGGCAAGACCTACGTCTTCCATCTCAGGAAGGGGG
>JALSRQ010000109.1 GCA_026984675.1 Thermaceae bacterium | reverse complement strand
TGGCTCGACCTCTACATCCTCGCCCGCACGGTTTGGGTGGTGCTCTTTGGCAAGGGGGCTTACTGAGCGCCCGGTCCCTTGGTCATGGCCCTCTCACCCGGTACGAGGTAGAGTGGGCCCGAGATGGGAGACACCCCCTGCCCGGAAGACGAGCTGACGCTAAGGGACCTCTACCTGATCCTCAGGCGCCACGCGCGCGGGATCCTGGTTTTTACCCTGGGCCTCGGGCTGCTCGCGTTCGCGGTCAGCCTCGGGATGCCCAAGAAGTACCAGAGCACGGCGGTGCTTGGGGTGACCGAGCTTCCCAAGGGGGCTCAGGAACAGTCCGTTCGCTTTTCAACCGCGGCCCTGGTTGAGGGGTTCAAGTCGGCCCTGGAAACCCGGGCGTTCGCCGCCTCGCTGGGCGAGGAGCGTTCGGTGACCTGGGCCAAGGTGAGCTACGACGCCAAACGCGGGTACATCCGCTTGCAGGCCACCGGCCCCACCCCGGCCGCGGCCCGCGACCGGGCCCGGCGGCTGGTCGAGGCGGCCGAGAGGCGCTTCACCGCGGCGGCGGTGGCGGCCGTGCGCACCAGCCTGGCCAAGGAGGCCGCCCAAACGGAGGGCGACGTCCGGGCCTTAAAGGAGCAGATCCGCCAGCTCGAGGCCAGCCTGAACGCGCTCCCCCCCGGTCGGGCCTCGGCCCCGTCCGCAGCGCTTCAGTCCGCCGGGGTGGACCCCCTGGTGGCCGAAAGCGCCGACCCCGCCCGAACCTACCTTCGATTGGAGCTGGCCAAGGCCCGGGCCGAGCTTGCGGCCAAACAGGCCCGCCAGAAGGAGCTCGCCTACCTGCTCGGCGACGAGCAAGCGCTTTCCACCCTGGCGGCCGGGAGCCTGGGGGTGCGACGGGTCGCGGAGCCCGGCCTGCCGGAACGTCCGGTCGCGCCCCGGGTGCTTTTGAACACCGCCCTGGCGCTGGTGCTGGGGCTCTTCTTGGGGATCTTCTGGGCCTTCCTGCGGGCCGCCCTCGAGGCCCCCGAGGTTGAACCCGCCGGCGGCGCCGTGCAAAGCTCCTAGCGTGGCCGCCCGGGTAGGCCTCCTCGCCGGTTCCGTGCTCCTGTTGCTGCTCGCCCTCTGGGCGGGCCTGGAGCGGATCGGCCTGGCCCTTCCCCCGCCCCACCTGGCCGGGCTCCACGGCCCCCTGATGGTGGCCGCCTTCTTCGGGGCGCTGATCGCGCTGGAACGGGCGGTGGGCCTGGGCGAGGCCTGGACCTTCCTTGCCCCCCTCTTGATGGTGCTCGGCGGGCTCCTGGCGGCGGCCGGGGTCGGGTTCGGCCTTTTGGTGCTCCTGGTCGGGGCCCTTTTCTACCTCGCGGTGGCCGGGTACATCTACCGCCTGCAGCCCGCCGACTTCACCCTGACCATGGGCCTCGGGGCCGGGCTCCTCTTCCTGGGGGACCTGGCCTGGCTGGCGGCCCGCCCCGCCTGGGCCGCCCTCCTATGGGCCGGTTACCTGGTGCTGGTGGTCACCGGCGAGCGGCTGGAGCTCTCGCGCTTTTTGCCCAGGCCCAAGCGGGCCGGGGCGGTCTTCGCGGTCTCCGAGGGGATCGCCCTCCTCGGCCTCCTCGCCTACCCCCTGGCCCCGGCGCTTTCGCGGGTGGCCGGGCTCGGGTTCTCGCTGCTGGCGGTCTGGCTCCTCCGGCACGACGTCGCCTGGGTCAACCTGCGCCGCGAGGGGGTCCACCGGTTCATGGGGGCGAGCCTCCTCTCGGGCTACTTCTGGCTCCTCGCCGGCGGGTTGCTCCTGATCGTCCTTGGGCTGCCCCCCGCCGGGCCGGTCTACGACGCGGTGCTCCACGGCGTCTTCCTGGGCTTCGTCTTTCCCATGGTCTTCGGCCACGCCCCGGTGATCTTCCCCGCCGTGCTCCGGCTTTCCATCCGCTTCCACCCGCTCTACCACCTGCCCCTTCTGCTCCTGCACCTTTCGCTGCTGGTTCGGATCTACGCCGACCTCGCCGGGGCCCTGGCCCTCCGGCCCGGCGCCGGGCTCGGGAACGCGCTGGCGGTGCTCCTTTACTTTGCGATCGCCGGACCGGTCAGCCTGCGGGCTCGCCGCCGAGGGACCTGAGCTCCTCGGGGCCGAAGCGGTAGACCTCGCCGCACCAGCGGCAGACCACCTCGGTGCCCCCCTCCTCGGCCATCTTCCGGAGTTCCTCGGGCGGGAAGAACCGGAGCGCCTGGCGGGCCTTCTCCCGGTCGCAGCGGCAGCGAAAGGCGAGGGGCAGCTCGGGTGGAAGCCCCGACTCGGCCCCGAGCTTTTCGAATCCGAGGCCCGCCAGGACCGCCCCCACCGCGCCCAAAAGCCCCCGTTCCTTAAGCAGCCCGGAAAAGCCGGGCACCGCCCTAAGGTTTTCCTCCAGCCGGTCGACGGCCTCCTCCGGGGCCCCGGGCATCACCTGCACCACCAGGCCGCCGGCGGCCTCGACCTCGCCCTCGGGGGCGACCCGCACCCCCAGCAACACCGCCGAGGGGATCTGCTCGGACTTAAGGAGGTAGTGGGCGAGGTCCTCGGCCACCTCGCCGGAGACCAGGGGCACGCTGGAGTCGTAGATCTCCCCGTTGGGCAGCGAGCGCATGACCCTTAGCTCGCCCTTGCCGATCAGGCCGCCCACGTCGAGCTTGCCCCGCTCGTTTGGGGGCAGGTCGGCCTCGGGGCGGCCCACGTAGCCCCGCACCCGCCCGTCGACCCCGGCCTCGGCGACCAGGTGGCCGAGCGGCCCGTCGCCCTCGATCTTCAGGGTCACCCGTTCGCGGGGCGTCTTGGAGAGCAGGAAGGCGAGCAGGGCGGCGCCGGTGAGCGCCCGGCCCAGGGCGGCGGTGGCGGTGGGGGAGAGGCGGTGCCGCCTCCGGGCCTCCTCGACGACGTCGGTGGTATCGGCGGCGATCACCCGGAAGGCCCCCCCGCCGGCGAGCCCCCGGACGAGGCGCCCCACTAGCCCGCCCCCTTCCCCGCGAACTTGGCCCTTAGCGCCCGGGCCGCCGGTGGGGGTACGAACCGGCCCACCTCGCCGCCGTAGCGGGCGATCTCCTTGACCATGGTGGAGGAGACGAAGGCCCAGCGGGTGGCGGCGAGGACGAAGAGGGTCTCGACCTCGGGGTTGAGCTGCCGGTTCAGGTGGGCCATCTGGAGCTCGTACTCGTAGTCGGAGACGGCCCGGAGCCCCTTCACGATGACCCTAAGCCCCTTTTCCCGCATGTACTCGGCCAGGAGGCCGTGGAAGGCCTCGACCTCGACGTTCGGCAGGTGCTTGGTCGAGGCCCGGATGATCGAAAGCCGCTCCTCGATCGAGAAGAGGTAGCGGTCGCGCTTGGCGGGGTTCTCGAGGACCGCCACCGTCACCCGGTCAAAAAGCCGGCTGGCCCGTTCGGCGACGTCGAGGTGGCCGTTGGTGAAGGGGTCGAAGCTGCCGGGGTAGACGACGTGCATCACGCTTCTTCCTCCACTTCCACCGCGGTGAACGCGTTCTTTCCGTAGACCCGCCGCTCCCCCAGGGGCAGGCGCAGCTCGGCGGGGTGCTGGAGGATCGCAAGCCCCCCGGGGCGGACCACCCCGGCCCCAAGGAGCCGCCCGAAGGCCTCCAGCAGGTCGATGGGGTAGGGCGGGGCCATGAAGGCCACGTCCCAGCGCTCGCCGCCGGCCGCCGCCTCGGCCAGGAACCGTTCCACCGGCACCGGCGCCACCCGGGCGGGGAGCCGGGTGGCCTGGACGTTGGCCTTGAGCAGGCGCACCGCCTGGGGGTCCCGCTCGACCAGGGTCGCGTCCCAGCCCTCGCTGGCGGCCTCCAGCCCCACCGCCCCGCTGCCGGCGTAGAGGTCTAAAAACCGCCCGGGCACCGGGTAGCGGCTCCGCAGGAAGTCGAAGAGGGCCTTGCGGAGCCGCACCGGGCTCGGCCGCGCCGAGGCCGGCACCAAAAGCCGCCGGCCCTTGGCCCGGCCCCCGAGGATCCGCACGCCCGCCATACCCTACGCAGCATACCGAAAAGCCAAGGGGCCCTTCCGGGCCCCCCTTGCTGGTCGGGGAGAGAGGATTCGAACCTCCGACCCCCTCGTCCCGAACGAGGTGCGCTACCAGGCTGCGCTACTCCCCGCAGCGTGCCCTAGTTTAGGGCCGGCGCCGGCCGCTTGTAAAGCTTGACGCGGGCGGCCCCCTTTGGTATCTTAGCTTTTGCGCCACGATGGTGGCGGGGGACCATGACAGGCCGGTGGTAAGCGAGTAGGACGCGTCGAGCGTCTTGGTGTGCCTCTTCGAGGTCAAGGTAGGAAGGGCGCACGGTGGATGCCTCGGCACCCGAGCCGATGAAGGACGTGGCTACCTGCGATAAGCCAGGGGGAGCCGGTAGCGGGCGTTGATCCCTGGATCTCCGAATGGGGGAACCCGGCCGGTGGGAACACCGGTCACCGCCGCGGTTGCGGCGGGGGGAACCTGGGGAACTGAAACATCTCAGTACCCAGAGGAGAGGAAAGCGAACGCGACTCCCTGAGTAGCGGCGAGCGAAAGGGGAAGAGCCCAAACCGGGGTGCTTGCACCCCGGGGTTGTGGGGCGCGACCGGGGCTTGGTCCCGGGGAGTTACCAATCCCTTGTCTAGCCGAGTCCTGCTGGAAAGGGGAGCCGGAGAGGGTGACAGCCCCGTAGGCGAAAGGCGAGGGACTCCCTGGGTCGCGCACCCGAGTACCCTGTGGTTCGTGGAGCCATGGGGGAATCCGGGCGGACCACCGCCCAAGGCTAAGTACTCCGGGTGACCGATAGCGAACCAGTACCGTGAGGGAAAGGTGAAAAGAACCCCGGGAGGGGAGTGAAACAGAACCTGAAACCGTGCGCTTACAAGCAGTCGCGGCCCTACGCTCTAGTTTCGGCTAGGGCAGGGGTTGCGGCGTGCCTATTGAAGCATGAGCCGGCGACTTGCGGTCACCGGCGAGGTTAAGCCGGGAGGCGAAGCCGGAGGGAAACCGAGTCCGAACAGGGCGACGAGTCGGTGGCCGCAGACCCGAAACCAGGCGAGCTAGCCCTGGCCAGGCTGAAGCTGGGGTGAAACCCAGTGGAGGGCCGAACCGGTGGGGGATGAAAACCCTTCGGATGAGCTGGGGTTAGGAGTGAAAAGCTAACCGAGCCTGGAGATAGCTGGTTCTCCCCGAAATGACTTTAGGGTCAGCCTCAGGTGGCACCTCGTGCCTGTAAAGCACTGCTAGGGCTAGGGGGCCCACCAGCCTACCAACCCCTGGCAAACTCTGAAGGGTACGAGGGAAGGCCTGGGAGTGAGGGCGCGAGCGATAACGTCCGTGTCCGAGACGGGAACAACCGAGACCGCCAGCTAAGGTCCCCAAGGCTGGGCTAAGTGGGAAAGGATGTGGGGTCGCTGAGACAGCCAGGATGTTGGCTTAGAAGCAGCCATCATTCAAAGAGTGCGTAATAGCTCACTGGTCGAGTGACCCCGCGCCGAAAATGAACGGGGCTTAAGTCCAGCGCCGAAGCTGCGGGTTCCGGCCCTTTGGCCGGAGCGGTAGGGGAGCGTTCCCGAGGCCGGTGAAGGCGGACCGCGAGGGCCGCTGGAGGCAAGGGAAGTGCGAATGCCGGCATGAGTAACGATAAGTGGGGTGAGAATCCCCACCGCCGTAAGCCCAAGGGTTCCTACGCAACGTTCGTCGGCGTAGGGTCAGGCGGGACCTAAGGCGTACCCGAGAGGGGAAGCCGATGGGCAGCCGGTCAACATTCCGGCCCCACTCCCCTGGAGCGATGGGGGGACGCCCTAGGCTAGGCGGAGCGGAGCTATGGCCAGGCCCGTTGGCCAGCGGGGGGTGCGGGGTAGGCAAATCCGCCCCGCGGGTACTCGCCGCTGGTCGGGAAGCCCCTTTAGGGGTGACAAGCCGCCGAAGCCAGGGGGCCGAGAAAAGCCTCTAAGCGTGGAAGGGGGAGTGCCCGTACCGGAAACCGACACAGGTGGGCGGGTGTGAGAGCACCAAGGCGCGCGGGAGAACCCTCGCCAAGGAACTCTGCAAGTTGGCCCCGTAACTTCGGGAGAAGGGGTGCTGCGCGTAGGGTGATGAGCCCGAGGCAGCCGCAGTGAACAGGCTCTGGCGACTGTTTACCAAAAACACAGCTCTCTGCGAACTCGTAAGAGGACGTATAGGGAGCGACGCTTGCCCGGTGCCGGAAGGTCAAGGGGAGGGGTCTGGGCCCCGAACCGAAGCCCCGGTGAACGGCGGCCGTAACTATAACGGTCCTAAGGTAGCGAAATTCCTTGTCGGGTAAGTTCCGACCTGCACGAAAAGCGTAACGACCGGAGCGCTGTCTCGGCGAGGGACCCGGTGAAATTGAACTGGCCGTATAGATGCGGCCTACCCGTGGCAGGACGAAAAGACCCCGTGGAGCTTTACTGCAGCCTGGCGTTGGTCTTTGGGCACGCCTGTGTAGGATAGGTGGGAGGCTTTGAACCACCCTCGCCAGGGGGTGGGGAGCCGCCGGTGAAATACCACCCTGGCGTGTCTGGAGGCCTAACCCCTTCGGGGGGACCGCGCTTGGTGGGCAGTTTGACTGGGGCGGTCGCCTCCTAAAGCGTAACGGAGGCGCCCAAAGGTTCCCTCAGGCGGGACGGAAATCCGCCGGAGAGCGTAAGGGTAGAAGGGAGCCTGACAGCGAGGCCGGCAAGCCGAGCTGGGGCGAAAGCCGGGCCTAGTGAACCGGTGGTCCCGTGTGGAAGGGCCATCGATCAACGGATAAAAGTTACCCCGGGGATAACAGGCTGATCTCCCCCGAGCGTCCACAGCGGCGGGGAGGTTTGGCACCTCGATGTCGGCTCGTCGCATCCTGGGGCTGAAGAAGGTCCCAAGGGTTGGGCTGTTCGCCCATTAAAGCGGCACGCGAGCTGGGTTCAGAACGTCGTGAGACAGTTCGGTCTCTATCCGCCACGGGCGCAGGAGGCTTGAGGGGGTCTGCTCCTAGTACGAGAGGACCGGAGTGGACGCACCGCTGGTTTCCCTGCTGTCCCACCCGGGGCATAAGCAGGGTAGCCATGTGCGGGAGGGATAACCGCTGAAAGCATCTAAGCGGGAAGCCCGCCCCAAGATGAGGCCTCCCACAGGGTTAACCTGGTAAGGACCCCGGAAGAGTACCGGGTCGATAGGCCGGGGGTGTAAGCGGGGCGACCCGTTGAGCCGACCGGTCCTAACCGTCCGAGGCCTTGACCTCTGCCCTCATAGGCTCGACGCCTTACCACCGGCCCCAGGGTCCCCCGCCCCGGGGTGGCGCGGGGATTTTGAAAAGGGAGCGAGCGGCCTGTGGCCGGTAGCTTGTGGGAAAAGGATCCCCTCGACCCACAAGCCACGACCCACAAGCTACAAGCCCAAAAAACCAGATTCCCCCCGTGCCCATAGCGGCGTGGAACCACCCGATCCCATCCCGAACTCGGCAGTGAAACGCGCCAGCGCCGATGGTACTGGGCGGGCGACCGCCCGGGAGCGTAGGTCGGTGCGGGGGGATTTTAAATAAGGCCCGTGGCTGGTGGCCAGTAGCTCGTGGAAGAAAAAAATCCTCTATCCACAGGCCACAAGCTACGATCCCATCCGTATGCGGGAGTAGCTCAGTCGGTAGAGCATCTGCTTGCCATGCAGAGGGTCGCGGGTTCGAGTCCCGTCTCCCGCTCCAAATAAGGCCCCGAAAGGGGCCTTTTCGTCTTTAAGACCCCCAAAATTGGGGGCCCGGCCGGGCAGCGGGCCGCGATAATGGAAGGAGCATGGGGCTTTGCGCCGGGCGGCGGCAGACGGTCTGCTCCCTGACGCTGGGGGGCGGGTTCCTCGTTCTGGTCGTAGCCCTCTGGCCTTGGGCCGGCGAGCTCGCCTGGCTGCCCCTCTTCCCTGCCCTCTTCTCCTTCGGCTGGGGACTTGGGATCCCCGCCGGGGCCCTCGCCGGGCTCGCCGCCGGGGTCCTCGCCGGTTTGGCCGGCATGGACCCCGCCCTGACCCCGCTGGCCGCCGTGCTCCTGGCCGTGACCGGGGCCGCCGGTGGCTACCTCCGTGGCCGGCTGGAGAGCCTTGACCACGAAAACCGAGGCCTGGCCCTCTTGGGAGCGGTGGGCGAGGCCGCCACCGAGACGAACCGGGAGGACCGCCTGGTCCAGGAGGTCGCCCAGCGGGCCTCGGCGCGGGCGGGGTACCCCCTGGCGGTGATCTGGGGGCCCGAGGAAGGGGAGCTCCGTCCCCTGGCGGTGGGCCTTGCCCGGGGCATCCTCTGGCCGGAGGAAGAGGGCCTCGCCCGGATCAGCCACCGCCGGCGGTCGGTGCGGGTTCCCTGGAATCAGGAGGCGTTGAAGGCCGGCTTCGCCGCTCCCGCCCTGATCCAAGGGGTTCCCGCCCGAACCACGCTGGGGCGACGGCGCCCGGCGTCGGAGGCCGCCTTCGAGAACCTGGCCTGGGCGCTGGGGGCCCGGGCGATGCTGGCGGTTCCGATCCCCCGCCAAAAGAGGACCTGGGGGCTCTTGGTGCTGGCCGCCGACGAGCCCTCGGCCTTTGACGAGGGGGAGCGGCGGGTCCTCGAGGAGGCCGCCCGGATGCTGGGGCAGGCCCTCGACCGCCTGCGCCTTGAGCGCGAGGTCGCCGAGCTCAGCTACAGCGACCCCCTCACCGGGGTGCTGAACCGCCGGGGGTTCTTCGACCGGGGGCGGAAGCTCCTTAAGTACGTGCGCCGCAACGAGCGCAAGGCGGCGGTGGTCTACCTCGACCTCAACCGCTTCAAGGACGTCAACGACACCCACGGCCACGCGGTCGGCGACGAGGTGCTCCGGCAGGTCGCCGACCGCCTGGTCTCGGCGGTGCGGGCCCGGGACCTGGTGGCCCGCCTGGGGGGCGACGAGTTCGCCGCTCTCCTCGACCTCGACAGCATGCACGTGGTGGAGAACTTCCTCTCCCGGTTGATGCGGGTGCTCCGGCGGCCGTTCACGGTGGGCGAGCACAAGTTCCACCTCGGAGCCAGCACCGGGGTGGCGGTCTACCCCGTCGACGGCGACGATCTCGCCGAGCTGCTCCGCAAGGCGGACACCGCGATGTTCCGGGCCAAGCGGGAGGGCAAGCGGGTGGCCTTCTTCAACCCCGAGGCCGACGAGGCCCTGGCCCGCCGCTTCCAGCTGGAGCGAAGCCTCCGAAAGGCGATCGAGAACCGCGAGATCCGGGTGGTCTACCAGCCGGTCCGCCGCTACCCCGGCGGCGAGCTGGTCTTCCTCGAGGCCCTGGCCCGGTGGAAGGAACCCCCCGAGGTCTTCGTACCCCTAGCCGAGGAGATCGGCCTGGCCTGGGAGCTCGACCGCCTGGTGCTGGAACAGGTGCTCGACCAGCTGGCCGCCTGGCAGGTCCACGGCCGGCCGCTGGTGAGCGTCAACCTCTCGACCCGCTCGCTCCTCCACGAGCGCCTCTTGCCGTTCCTCGAGGAGGCCCTGGCCGCCCGCCGCCTCCCCCCCGGCAGCCTGGCCCTGGAGCTCCCCGAGGCGCCCCTCGAGCGGGCCCGCACCGCCGAGCTCCTGGCCCGGCTCTGGAGGATGGGGGTCCGGCTCCTGATCGACGACTTCGGGGTCGGCTTCCTCTCGCTGGCCCAGATCAAGGACCTCCCCTTCGACTTCATCGAGCTCCCCCAGGCCTTCGTCAAGGAGCTCGAGGCGAGCACCGGGGCCCTGGCGGTGGCCGAGGCGGTGCGGGCGTTGGGCGAGCGGGCCGGGGTGGCGGTGGTGGCCGAGGGGGTGGAGACCGAGGAGGAGCTCGCCGCCCTCCTCCAGCTCGGCTACGGCCTCTTTAAGGGGCACTACTTCGGCCCCCCGCTCACCGCCCGGGAGGCCGAACCCCTCCTGAGGGAGGCCTCGGTCTAAACCGGGTAGGCGAAGACCGCCATCGCGTGGTCCCCCACCTGCCCCCGGGCCAGCGGGTCCATGGGGGCGAGGGTGGCCCGCTCCAGGTCCAGGACCCCGGCCAGGGCGCGCTTGGCCTCCTCCTTGAGGGCCTCGGGGAGGTCGCCGACCACCAGGCGGACCCGCGCCCGCCGGCCGCCGAGGCGCCGGCCCAGCATCCCGGCCAGGGTCGGAATCACCCGGGCCCGGGGCACCGGCAGCGGGGGCACCCGGAACGCCCCC
>JALSRQ010000108.1 GCA_026984675.1 Thermaceae bacterium | reverse complement strand
CAGCCCCGCCCGGTCCAGGAACTCCGAGAAGAGCCGCACCCGCCGCGAGACCCGTTCCGCCTTGGGGCCGTAGACGGGGTCGTCCCTGAAGTGGCGGGCGTACTTCTTGAGCTCGGCGGCGCAAGCTGCGCAGTCGGTGACGATGAAGTCGGCCTCGAGGTCGGCGTAGAGATCGAGGTTTCTCCGGGCCAGGGACTCAAAGCCGGCCAGGTCCCCCTCCTCGATGTGGGGGGCGCCGCAACAGGTGGTCTCGCGGGGGATCACCACCTCGTAGCCGGCCGCCCGGATCACCCGCACGGTCGCCTCGCTGACCTCGGAGAAGACCAGGTTCATCACGCACCCGAGGAAGAAGGCCACCCGCCCCTTGGGCTCGCCCGCCGGCCGCAGGGCCCGGGGGCCGGTGAGGCGCAGGGCGGGACGAACCGGACGGTCGGGGAGCAGGCTCTCGGCGAAGGCGAGCCTCCCAAGGCCCAGCCTCTCCAAGAGCCGGGTGCCCCGCACCAGCCGCTGCAGCCCGGTGCGCTGGTAGAGGAGCAAAACGAGGTTGGCCAGGTCGATGAGCAAGGGAAAGTGGAAAAACCGAAGGGCCAGGGCGGTGAGCCGATCCTTGGGCCGCCCCCCCTGGAGGGCCACCCGGGCGTCGAGGGCGGCCTCGCCGGGCTTGACCCCGTTCGGGCAGACGGTCTGGCAGGCCCGGCAGTCCAGGCAGTCGTAGGCGGCGGCGAGGACCAGCGCCCTCTCGGTCTCGGGCACCAGCCCCTGGGCGTAGTCGGCGTAGAGCAGCACCCGCCCCCGGGGGCCCTGGATCTCCTCGTGGAAGAGGTTGTAGGTGGGGCAGACCGAGGTGCAGAGCCCGCACCGCACGCAGATCTCGGCGTCGGCGACGAGGCGGTCGAGGTCCATGGCTAAAGATTACCGGGGGTGAGGGGTGGGAAATGGGAGGTAGGAAGGCCCACCCCCTAGGTCACCTTCCCGTGGCAGTGCTTGTACTTCTTCCCGCTGCCGCACCAGCAGGGGTCGTTGGGACCGAGCTTCTTTTCCTTCCTGACCGGCTTGCGCTTGGGGGGCTCCTGTCCCTGGCCGGCCTGAGCCTCCGCCGGCGCCGGCTTCTTGGGCACCGGCACGTAAACCTCGGGCTTCGGGGGCTCGGTATCGACCTGGAGGCGGAAGAGGAACTTGGTCGACTCCGACTTAATGAAGGCCACCATCTCGTTAAAGAGCCGGGTCGCCTCGAACTTGTACTCCTGGAAGGGGTCCTTCTGGGCGTACGAGCGCAGCCCGATCCCCTGGCGGAGGACGTCCAGGTTGTGGAGCTGCTCCTTCCAGGCCGAGTCGACGATCGAGAGGATCACGAAGCGCTCGACCGCCCGCATGATCGGGGGGGTCAGCTCCTCCTCGCGCCGGGCGTAGGCCTCGAGGGCGAACCGGACCACCGCCTCCTGGGCCTCGGGGGCCTTCATCCCCCGCAGGGCCTCGAAGTCGAAGCCCTCGAAGGCGGGCACGAAGTCGACAAGGGCGGTGCGGAGCCCGGCGAGGTCCCAATCGTCGGGGTGCACCTCGGGGTTCAGGTAGTTCTCGGCCAGGCCGGCGATGGTGTCCTCGACCATGGCCAAGGCCGCCTCCTTGACCTCCTCGTCCTGGCCCAGGAGGACCTTGCGGCGCTGCTCGTAGATCACCTCGCGCTGGCGGGCCATCACGTCGTCGAACTGGAGGAGCTGCTTGCGGATCGCGAAGTTCCGGTCCTCGACCCGCTTCTGGGCCCGCTCGATGGCGTTGGTGACCATCTTGTGCTCGATCGGCTCGGAGTCGTCGAACCCCATGCGGTCGAGCATGGCGATCACCCGGTCGGAGGCGAAAAGCCGCATCAGCTCGTCGTCGAAGGAGACGTAGAACCGGCTGGAACCGGGGTCGCCCTGGCGGCCCGAACGGCCCCGGAGCTGGTTGTCGATCCTGCGGGCCTCGTGGCGCTCGGTGCCCAGGATGTGGAGCCCGCCAAGCTCCTTGACCCTCTGCTCGTCCTCCTCGGTCTCCCGCTTGATCCGCTTAATTTCCTCGATCAGCTCCTCGCCGATCCCGAGCTCGCCGGCCAGGGCCCGGGCCTCGTCCTCCTTGCCCATGAGGAGCTTTTTGACGAAGAGCTCGACCTTCCACTGGTAGCGGTCGAACCCGGCCTTCTCCAAGAGGGCGGCGGCCAGGTACTCGGGGTTGCCGCCCAGCTTGATGTCGGTCCCCCGGCCGGCCATGTTGGTGGCGATGGTGATCGTGCCCGAGCGCCCCGCCTGGGCGACGATCTCGGCCTCGCGCTCGTGGTACTTGGCGTTCAGAACCTGGTGGGGGATCCCCTTGCGAATGATCCCCAGGGTGTGGACCGCGATCTTGAAGTTCTCCCAGGCGTAGGCCAGGTTCCCCTTGGCCCCCTCGAAGAGGGGATCGAAGCGCCGCAGGTCCTCGTCCTTGAGGTTGGCGGGACGCTTTAGGAGCTTTTTCAGCTCGTCCCACTCGCCCCCCGACCGGTTCTTGAGCTCCTTCTTGAGGGCCTCGACCCGTTGCTCCAGCCGGGGCAGGTAGTAGCGGGGCTCCTTGAGCATCGCCGAGAGGCGCTCGGATTTCTCGATCGAGATGGTGCCCACCAGCACCGGCTGGCCGCGCTCGTACTTCTCGGCGATCTCCTCCACCACCGCCAGGAACTTGCCCCGCTCGGTGCGATAGACGAGGTCGGGGTGGTCGACCCGGATGACCGGCCGGTTGGTGGGGACGACGATCACGTCCATCCCGTAGATTTCCTGGAACTCCTTCTCCTCGGTCTTGGCGGTGCCGGTCATGCCAGCGGTCTTGTCGTAGAGGCGGAAGAAGTTCTGGTAGGTGATGGTGGCGAGGGTCTGGTTCTCCCGCTCGATCTTGACCCCCTCCTTGGCCTCGATCGCCTGGTGGAGCCCCTCGCCGAACCGCCGGCCGGGCATCAGGCGGCCGGTGAACTCGTCGACGATGATCACCTGGCCGTCCTTGACGATGTAGTCCTGGTCGCGGTGGTAGAGCTCCTTGGCCCGGATCGCCTGGATCAGCATGTGGGCGATCTCCATGTTCTCCGGGCTGAAGAGCCCCTTGACCCCCAGCATCCGCTCGGCCTTCTCGATCCCCCGCTCGGTGAGCTGAACGTGGCGCTGCTTCTCGTCGATGGTGTAGTCGCCGGTGGGCTCCTTATCGCGCTCGCCGGGCTCGGGCTGCTCGCCGCGCTCGAGCTTTTGGGCGATCTCGGCGAGCTTGTAGTAGAGGTCGGTGGCCTTCTCGGCCGGGCCCGAGATGATCAGCGGGGTGCGGGCCTCGTCGATCAGGATCGAGTCCACCTCGTCGACGATGGCGTAGTGCATCGGGTGGTCGGCCCGGAGCACCAGCTGATCGGGGGAAAGGGCCATGTTGTCGCGGAGGTAGTCGAACCCGAGCTCGGAGTTGGTGACGTAGGTGACGTCGGCCAGGTAGGCCTTCCGGCGCTCGGGGGGCGGGGTGTCGTGCTGGATCGCGGCCACCTCGAGGCCGAGCCCCCGGTACACCGGGCCCATCCACTCGGCGTCGCGGCGGGCGAGGTAGTCGTTCACCGTGACCAGGTGGACGCCCTTGCCGGTGAGGGCGTTCAAGGCCACCGCCAGGGTGGCGACCAGGGTCTTGCCCTCGCCGGTCTTCATCTCGGCGATGCGCCCCTCGTGCAGCACCGCCCCGCCGATCAGCTGAACGTCGTAGTGGCGCATCCCGAGAAAGCGCTTGGCCGACTCCCGGGTGAGGGCGAAGACCCGGGGAAGGAGCTCGTCGAGGGACCGCCCCCCCTCCAGGTGCTCCTTTTTCAACCGCCGGTACTCCGCCGCCAGGTCCTCGATCTTCTCGACCTCGGCCTCGAGGGCGTTGGTCGGCTCGACGACGGTCTTGTAGTAGCGCTGGATCTCGCGCTCGTTGTTGTCGAAGATTTTCTTGAGGATACCAAGCATAAGCCGCTCCTATTCTACGTCCTGGGCATGAGAGAGGGGTGCGTAGGGGGTGGCCTCGAGCGCCCAGGGGGACGCCGGCTGGCCCCGCCGGATCCGCTCCCAGGCGGCCAGGGCCACCATCGCCCCGTTGTCGGTGGCCAGGTCGGGGGGCGGAAAGAACAGGGCCAGACCGGTCTCAGCGAAACGCCGACGGAGCCGGGCGTTGGCCGCCACCCCCCCGGCCACCACCACCCGCGCGCGTCCCAGGTCGCGGGCAGCCCGAACCACCGTCCTGACCAGGCTCTCGACCACCGCCCGCTCGAAGCTGGCGGCCAGGTCCTCGGGAGGGTAGCCCCGCTCCAGGAAGCGGGCGGCGGCGGTCTTGAGGCCCGAGAAGCTGAAGTCGTAGCCGGCCTGCCCCTTGAGCGGCAGGGGGAACGGCACCGCCCGGTCGTCGCCCCGCCGGGCGAGCTCGGCGATCCGCGGCCCCCCGGGGTAGCCGAGCCCGAGCATCCGGGCCACCTTGTCGAAGGCCTCGCCGGCGGCGTCGTCGCGGGTGGCCCCGAGCAGCCGGTAGCGGCCCTCCTCGGGGACGTCGAAGAGATGGGTGTGGCCGCCGGAGGCGAGCAGCGCCAGGTAGGGCGGGCGGAGTTCCCCGTCGGCCGGGCGGGCGGCGGCCAGGTGGGCCTCGAGGTGGTGGACCCCGTAGAAGGGGACCCCGAGCCCCAGGGCCAGCCCCTTGGCGTAGGAAAGCCCCACCAGCAACGGCCCCACCAGCCCCGGGCCGTAGGTCGCCGCCACCGCGTCGAGGTCGCCGGGGGCGAGCCCGGCCGCCTCCAGCACCGCCGCCACCAGCGGGTCCAGGACCCGGGTGTGCTCGCGGGAGGCGTACTCCGGCACCACCCCGCCGAACCCAGCGTGCAGCTCGGTCTGGGAGGCCACCCGGTGGACGAGCACCCGCCCGTCGGCCACCAGGCCCACGCCGGTGTCGTCGCAGGAGGTGTCGATGCCCAGGAGGATCACCAAAGGTTTACTTTAGCAAAAGATAGCTTTAAGGAAAACCCGGTACCCTGGAGCCGGTATGGAGCCTTCCGCCTACCACCGCCTCCAGACCGTGCCCACCCCCTGGGGCCCCTTTCGCACCAAGCCGGGGGCCCGTGGCCACGCCGACCCCCGCTACGCCTTCCTGGCCGAGGGCCTCGAGGCCGAGGGCCGGCTGCTCGACGCCAACCCCGGGGTGGGGTGGGTGGCCTGGAGCGCCGCCCGAAAGGGGGCCCGGGTGGTGGCGATCGAGCCCAGCCGGGCGGCCCTCCGGGCGCTCGTCCAAAACGCCGAGGCGGCCGGCTTCGAGGCCCGGCCGGGGCTCCCCTGGGAGGCCCCCGAGGGGGTCTTCGACGCCGCCGCCCTGGTGCTCCCGGCCGAACGAGGGAGCCGCTACACCATGGCGGCGGTGCTCGCCGCCGCCCGGGCCCTGAGGCCCGGCGGGCGGCTCTGGATCGCCGGCGACAAGCGAAGGGGGTTCGACCGCTACTTCAAGGAGGCCCAGGCGGCGGTGGGCTACGGCCGGGTGCTCGCCCGCCGGCGGGGCCTCCGCCTGGCGGTGCTGGAAAAGGAGCGGCACCCCCGGCTCCCCGAGCTCTGGCGCGGCTTCGAGGAGACGCTCCTCGGGAAGAGGCTCCGCTTTCGCACCCTGCCCGGGGTCTTCTCCGAGGGACGGGTCGACCCCGCCAGCCGGATGCTGCTTACGGCCCTCCCCGAGCTTCCCCCGGGGGCCCGGGTGCTCGACCTCGGGGCCGGCTACGGCGCCCTCACCCTGCCGCTCGCCGCCGGCGGGGCCCGGGTGACCGCCCTGGAGGACGACCTCGCCGCCCTCCGCTCGCTCGCCGCCAGCCTGGAGGCGAGCGGCCTGGCCGCCGACTTCCGCCACTCCGACGTCGACGAGGCCTTGCCGGAAGGGGAAACGTTTGCTATAGTGGTTACGAACCCCCCGTTTCACGTTGGGGGGAGCGTTATCTTGGACGTGGCGAAGGCCTTTGTCTGGGCGGCCCACCGGCACCTGGAAACCGGCGGAAGGTTCTACCTGGTGGCCAATCCCTTTCTCAAGTACGAACCCCTGATGGAAGGCGTCTTTGGCAACGTCCGGACGGTGCGGTCCGGCCGGTACAAGGTCCTGCTCAGCGTGCGCTAAGGGGGACGCATGGGCAAAAAGCAAGCGGCAACCATGGAAGTGCACATCCTGGAAAACCAGACGGTCCAAAAGCTCCTTAAAAAGGGCAAGAAGGAGGGCGCCCTCTCGGAGGAGGAGGTCCGCAGCGCCATGGAGGAGGCGATGCCGGACCTCGGGGAGGAGGCCTTCGAGGAATCGTTCGAGGAGGTGCTCGACTACCTCGAGGGCGAGGGGGTCGACGTGGTCCCCGAGGAGGACGCCGACGCCCCCCTCTCCGAGGTCGAGGAGGAGGAAGAGGAGGAGGCCCTCCCCGCCCGGGTCTCGACCTCCGACCCGGTGCGCCAGTACCTCCACGAGATCGGCCAGGTCCCCCTCCTCACCCTGGAGGAGGAGGTCGATCTCGCCCGCCGGGTCGAGGAGGGCGAGGCCGCGATCGAAAAGCTCGCCGAGTTCACCGGCCTCGACCCGGCGGTGATCCGCGAGGTGCTCCGCGCCCAGGTGCGCCACGGCGGCCGGGTGCCCCACATCCCGGGGGTCGACAAGCCGGTCGACGAGGCCCTGATCCGGGAGGTGGACCAAAAGCTCCGCGCCCTCCCCAAGGACAAAAAGCGGTACCTCCACATCGCCCGCGACGGCGAGCTCGCCCGCATCCACCTGATCGAGGCCAACCTGCGGCTGGTGGTCTCGATCGCCAAGAAGTACACCGGGCGGGGGCTCTCGTTCCTCGACCTGATCCAGGAGGGGAACCAGGGCCTGATCCGGGCGGTCGAGAAGTTCGAGTACCGCCGGCGCTTCAAGTTCTCCACCTACGCCACCTGGTGGATCCGCCAGGCGATCAACCGGGCGATCGCCGACCAGGCCCGCACCATCCGCATCCCGGTGCACATGGTGGAGACGATCAACAAGCTCACCCGCACCGCCCGCCAGCTCCAGCAGGAGCTCGGCCGCGAGCCCACCTACGCCGAGATCGCCGAGGCGATGGGGCCGGGCTGGGACGCCAAGAAGGTCGAGGAGACCTTCAAGATCGCCCAGGAGCCGGTCAGCCTGGAGACCCCGATCGGCGACGAGAAGGACTCCTTCTACGGCGACTTCATCCCCGACGAGCACCTGCCCACGCCGGTGGACACCGCCGCCCAGAGCCTCCTCTCCGAGGAGCTGGAAAAGGCCCTCTCCAAGCTAAGCGAGCGGGAGGCCATGGTCCTAAAGCTCCGGAAGGGCCTGATCGACGGCCGGGAACACACCCTCGAGGAGGTGGGGGCCTACTTCGGGGTGACCCGCGAGCGGATCCGCCAGATCGAGAACAAGGCGCTCCGGAAGCTCAAGTACCACGAGTCGAGGACCCGCAAGCTCCGCGACTTCCTGGACTAACCGCCGGCGGCCCCCCGGGGCCCCGGCCGGGTTTGGGTCATATTGGAGGGGTTCTCGGGGGAACCCCGGGTAGGATAGCGGAAATGGAGCTCGCCACCGACCGCGGCCGGGTTCCGCTCCGCTACCACCAAGGGGAGGGGCGGGGGCTTTGCGTGCTCTACCCCGGGCTGCACTACGGCGTCGAGCTCCCGTTCCTCTACTTTTCCGGCCGGGCCGCCCGCTACCTCGGCTACGACCTCCTCGAGGTCCCCTACCAGCTCACCGCCCTGCCCCAGCGGGAACGGGGCGCCTACCTGCTCGAGGTCGCCCGCACCACCCTGGCCTGGGCCCAGGAACGAACCGACCGGTTGCTCCTCGTCGGCAAGTCGGCCGGCACCCTGGTGCTGGCCGCCGGCTTCGGCGAGGTGCGGGTGCCCGCCGCCCGGGTCTGGCTCACCCCGCTGCTCAAGCAGGAACGGGTGATGGGGGCGCTCAAGCGCGAGCCAAAGGGGCTCCTCGTCGCCGGCAGCGAGGACCCCCTGAGCCCGATCGAGCGGATCGAGGCGGTGCGGCACCCCGGGCTCGAGGTCCTGGTTCTCGAGGGCGCCGACCACAGCCTGGAGCGGGACGATCCGGTGCCCACCGTCCAGGGCCTGGCGGCCTACCTCGAGGCCCTCCTCCCCTTCGTGCAGGCCGCCCTCCACTAGGGGGCGAGCCGCACCAGCTTGAGTCGGATCGGCCCGGTGGTGGTGAGCAGGTCGGCGGCCACCACCGCCGCCTCCACCGGTTCCCCGCTCCAGCGGTCGGCGAAGGCCACCAGGTCGCGGTCGGGAATGCGGGCCCCGCTCAGGTGGTGGGCCGGGACCCCGAGCCCCAGGAGGCGCTCCTCGGCCTTCCGCCGGAGCACCACCAGCGCCTTCAAGGCCTCGCCGGCGTCGGCCGGCAGGCGGGCGCGGGCCACCACCTCGCCGGGCTCGAAGAGGGTCCGCGAGGGGACGAAGCGGGCGGCCGCCCGGATGCGCCCGTCGGGGTCGGCCCCTTCGGCCACGATCAGGATCAGCCCCGGCCCCTGCCAGCCGCCGGTGGCGGCCTTCACCGGGGCCAAGGGGGGGAGCCCCATGATCTTGGCCCGCACCCGCGCCTGGGCCAGGGCCCGGGCGAGCTCGGCCTCGGGATCCTCGTCGTAGCTGAGGAAGACCTCGGCGAGGACCTCGCCGGTGATCGCCCGGCTGAACCCCTGCTTAAGGGCGGTCCCCCGACGGGCGAGCTCGGCGACCTGCCCCTTGAGCTGGGCGGCCTCCAGCCGGCTTTTATCCAGGAGACGGGAGAGCGCCAGGTTCTGCTGGCGCAGCGCCTCGTTCTTGCTCTCCAGCTCCCGCCGGAGGGCGTTCAGCTCGGCGAGGTCGCCCTGGAGCTTCTGGGCCCGTTCCTCCAGGGTGAGGACCTCGGCGGAAAGCTTCTCCTGCTCCGACTTGAGGTCGGCGAGGGCCTGCATCGCCTGCTTGGCCCGGCGGTCGGCCTCGTCGCGGGCGGCCTTGAGCGACTGGAGCTCCTTGGTCAGGGCCTCCTCGGCCCGTTTGAGCCGGGCGTACTGGGCCTCGGCGACCCGGGCCTCGTCCTCCAGGGTCTTGAGCCGGGCCTCCCGGGCGGCGAGCTCGGACCGGGCCTCGGCCAGCTGGGCCTCGAGCCCCTTCCGCGCCTCCTCCAGCCGTCGCAGCCGGTCCTCGCTGGCCTTGAGGCGCTGGGTGAGCTCCGCCTCCCGCTTCCTGAGCCGCTCCTCCTCGGCGAACGACTGGGCCGCCTGGGCCTTCAGGTTCTCCACCTGCTCGGCGAGGTGGGTCCGCTCCCCCAAAAGCTTCGCCCGCTCGGCCAGGAGCCGGTCGCGCTCGGCCCGCACGGTCTGGGCCTCGAGGATCGTCTCGCGGGCCCCCCGGACCAGCAGCATGAAGGCGGCGAAGACCACCAGGGCCACCAGCATCCCGGAGAAGACCGCCACCAACAGCCCGGTGGTCCGGGGGCGCAGGCCGAAAAGCCGGACATGGCGGCGGCCCACCCGGCGGCCCACCACGTCGCCGGCGTAAGCGATGAGGCCGCCGAGCAGGACGAGAAAGAGGACGATCGCCGCCAGGCTCATCAGAGCTCGAACTCGTCCCCCAGGTAGTAGGTGCGGGCCCCGGTGTCGCGGGCGAACTCGTCGGGGGTGCCGTGGAAGACCACCTGCCCGTCGTACATCAGGTACACCCGGTCGGTGATCGCCAGGGTCTCCCGCACCGAGTGGTCGGTGATGAAGATCCCCACCCCCCGGCGGGCCCGGAGCTCCTCGATGAGCCGCTGAATCTCCCGCACGCTCTTGGGGTCCACCCCGGTGAAGGGCTCGTCGAGGAGGATGAAGTCGGGCTCGGTGGTGAGGGCGCGGGCGATCTCCAGCCGCCGTCGCTCGCCGCCCGAAAGGGTGTAGGCGTACTTGTCCTTAAGGCGGGTCAGGCCGAACTCCTCCAGCAGCGCGAGGGCGATCTCCAGCCGCTGCCGACGGGGCAGGGGGCGGTGCTCGAGGATCGCCAGCAGGTTCTCAAGCACCGTCATGCGGCGGAAGGCTGAGGGTTCCTGGGGGAGGTAGCCAAGACCCATGCGGGCCCGCTGGTACATCGGCATCCGGGTGACGTTCCGGCCCCGGAGCTCGATCTCGCCGGCGTTGGGGCGGATGAACCCCACCAGCATGTAGAAGGTGGTGGTCTTCCCCGCCCCGTTGGGACCGAAGAGGGCGACGATCTCGCCCCGACCGAGCTCGAGGTCCACCCCCCGCACCACTTCCCTCCGCCCGTAGCGCTTCTTGAGCCCCCGGGCCCGCAGGCGGACCCGGCGGGCCTCCTCGACCAAGCCCGCGGCGGCTGCCATCGGGGCAAGGCTAGCACGCCCGCCTTAGCCGGGCATGAGCCCACGCGGTAGGCTGGGGGCATGCGGGCGCTGGGCTGGCTGTTCGTGTTGTTGGGCGTGCTCCTGCTTTGGCCCCTGGCGGGGCCGCTGGTGGCCGCGGTGGTGGGGGCGGTGGCGGCGGTCGCCCTGGTCCTCGGGGCGCTCTTGCTGGTCCCTTTGGTCGCCGCGGTCCTGGTGCTGCTGGTTCCCCTGCTGGTGGCGGCGGCGCTGGGCCTCGCCCTCCTCAAGGTGCTCTTCCCCCTCCTCCTGCTGGCGCTTGGGATCTGGCTGCTCCTGGGTCGGGGGCGGGCGGATGATTAGGCTCGCGCTCGGCGGCGGCGGGGTGCGGGGGTTTTTCCATCTCGGCCTGCTCCGCTCCCTCCAGGACGCCGAGGTGGCGGTGTCCGCAGTGGCCGGCTCCTCGGCGGGGGCGGTGGCGGCGGCGATCTACGCCCTGGGGCTTCCGCTGGATCCGGCGCCGGTGAAGGCCGCCCTCGCCGACCCCGAGCTCGCCCGGCTCGCCCGCCCGGGCGGGATCGGCCCCGCCCGCGCCGGGGCCCTCTTCCTCCGGAGCCTCCGCCGCCCCTCGCTGGCCGACGGCGGGCGGGTGCGCCGGGGCCTCGCCGCCCTCTTCGGCGACCGCCGGCTGGAGGAGGCCGCCCTTCCCCTGGCGGTGGTCGCCGCCGACCTGCTCACCGGTGAGCTGGTGGCCCTCCGGGAAGGGCCGGTGGTGGACGCGGTGCAGGCCTCGGGCAGCATCCCCGGGCTCTTTCCCCCGGTTCCCTGGGACGGCCGGCTGCTGGTCGACGGCGACGTCGCCGAGAAGGTGCCGGTGAGCGCGCTCAAGGGCCTGGGGCGGGGAGCGGTGGTGGCGGTCGACGTCTCCAACCCGGCCCCGCCGAACCCGCCGAAGAACGGCCTCGAGGCCGCCCTGCTCGCCGGCGACGCCTCCCGGCGGCGGCTCAAGGAGCTGGCCCTGGCCCGGGCCGACCGGGTGATCCGGCTCTCGCTAGCCGAGCCGGTCGACACCTTCGACTTCGACCGCGCCGACGAGCTCTACGCGCGGGGCCTCGAGGCCGGCCGCCGGCTGGCCGCCGACCTACCCCGCCGGCGGCTCCTTGGGTGGTGGCGGAAACCCCCAAAGCAAAAGCGCGAGTAAAGCGGCCCCCGCCAGCGCCTCCCGGGCCAGCCCGCCGTCCCCCAGGCGCCAGGCGATCCCGGCCGCCCAGACCAAAAGGCCGGGGCCGATGGCGAGCCGCATCGCCGCCGCCCGCCACTCCAGCGGCGCCTCGGCCCGGGCGGCCTGGAACCGGGCGAGCAGGCTCACTAAGACCGCAAGCCCGGCCAGCACCGCCACCACCGGCCCGGCCGGAAGGCGGCTTTGGCCCCAGGGGAGCAGGAGAAAGGGGGGCAGGAAGACCACCAGCAGCAGGAACTCCAGCAGGAAAAGCCGAACCGCCGGGCGCATCGCTAGTGGTGGAGGATCCGGTGGAGAAAGCCCTGGGTCCGCTCGTGCCGGGGGTTCGAGAAGATCGCCTCGGGGGTGCCCTCCTCGACGATCCGCCCCTCGTCCATGAAGATCACCCGGTCGGCCACGTCGCGGGCAAAGCCCATCTCGTGGGTGACCACCAGCATCGTCATTCCCGAGCGGGCGAGCTCCCGCATCACGTCGAGCACCTCGCCGATCATCTCGGGGTCGAGGGCGCTGGTGGGCTCGTCGAAGAGCATGATCTTGGGCTCCATCGCCAGCGCCCGCACGATCGCCGCCCGCTGCTGCTGGCCGCCGGAGAGCTGGGCCGGGTACTTGTTCGCCTGGTCGGCGATTCCCACCCGCTCGAGGAGCTCCATCGCCTTCCGCGCGGCCTCCTCCTTGCGCAGGCCGCGCACCTTCATGGGGGCGAGGGTAACGTTTTCCAGAATCGTCATGTGGGGAAAAAGGTTGAACTGCTGGAAGACCATGCCCACCTCGCGGCGGATCGCCTCGACGTTGCGCAGGTCCTCGTTGAGCTCGACCCCGTCGACCACGATCCGCCCCTTCTGAATCGGCTCCAGCCGGTTGATGGTGCGGATCAGGGTGCTCTTCCCCGACCCCGAGGGCCCGATGATCACCAGCACCTCACCGGGCGCGACCGCAAGGTCGATGTCCCGGAGAACGTGCAAGGGGCCAAACCACTTGTTGACCTTTTCCAGGCGGACGATCGGCTCCACCGCTTCAGTCTACCCGCTGGGCGATCGATCCTCGTCTCCGAGCGCAGCCCGCAACCTTCCCTCCGCCAGACCGCGGCAAACCGATCCCCTCGGCCACGCCCGTGCCGCCGCCTCCCAAAGCTCCGGATCGTCGCCCTCGATGTCGGCGAGCCTTAAAAGCAGGTGGGGGTCGGCGGTCTCCATGACCGCGCGTTTCACCTCTTCCCGGAGCCGAACCCGCCATTCCTCGACCACAGGAGCGGTGGAAGTGGGCAAAAGAGGCGGGCGGTAGAGCGCGAGCGCCCGCGCAAGCCGCCCTTCCCTTAAGAGCACCGGGATCTCCAGAAAGTCGGCCCAGACCCTATCCAAAACGCGGTAGGGATTGGAGTCCAGACGTACGTGCAATCGTAGCCGGGCGATCTGATTTCGCACCACCACGTCCGAGACCGGGCGCTCCCAAACCCGTGCGGCCAGCTCGGCGGCACTAAGCGGCCGCCCCTCGGCGAGAAGGGCGACCAGCAGCTCGGCCTGGCGCAGGCTCAATGGCACCGCCTGTCCAAATCGCGTGGCCTTCAACCCGCCCATGAAGTAAAGCTCCAACCCCCCCGATCTCGCTAGCCTGGGACGTAGCTCCGAGGGGCCTACGAGCGCCCGCACCGCCGGGTCGGAGAGCCCCTCGACCGCCTTGCCGGCCTCCGCTAAAACCCTCCGGGCCGACCTGGCATCGCCGAGAAGCTGATAAGCGCCGGCCAGGTAGAGGGTGGCGCGGGCCAGTTCCACCGCGTTGAGCGGGTTTTGAAACCGCGTGCGCGCCTCCTCCAGGTAGGCCACCGCGCGTTCGGGGGCCTCGATCACCGCGGCCATGCCTTCGGCCAGAACGTGGTAGCGGGAGAATACGGAGTCCATACCCTGTGCGAGCGGCCGAGTCGCGCGCACGACCTCCGTCGCCCCCGCACCACCCTCCAGGGCCAAGCGCACCTCGGGAATAAGGAAAAGCATCGCCGCCACCCGCGAACGCAAAAACCGCGTGGCCCTCTTTAGGTACTGGGCCGCCTCCGAAACCTCCCCCCTGGATAGCGCGAGGTAGAAACGTTGCAACCAAAGGGGGCGGGTGTACACCGAGCGAACCCTGTACGCCCTTGAAAGCGCGCGCTGAAGGTGCTCTTCGAGAACTCCCAAGTCGCTGTCTTTAGCCGACAAGAGGCCCGTCTCGGAGTAGGCCCGCACGACCTCCAAGTAGGTCGTTTCCCGTTTTTGGCACTCGGGGAGCCGCTCGCAAAGATCGAGGGCCCAGCGCGCCAATCCGGCGGCCTCCGGGTACGCCGCTTGAAGCGCCAGATTGCGGGCCAGCCCCGCCGACGCCCTGGCCAGGTTGGGCCAGTCCGACGCCTCCTCCGCCAGCTCCACGGCAAGCCGGAAGTACTTCTCGGAAAGGAGCGGGTCGCGCCACTCCAGCGTTCGCGCAGCCCAAAACGCCGAGCGAAAGGTGGTCCCGAGCTGTGCCGCTTTGAGGGCCTTTTCCGCTGCCTCCCCAACGCGCCCGCTCCAGTAGGCGTAGGCGGCGGCAAGCGCCCAAACGTCGGGAGAGTCGCCCCTGCGCCTTTGGGCCCGAGCCAATAAGGCGATAGCCAGGGGTTCCCGGCCGAGATCGATCGCCCGCTCAAGAAGCTGCAAACAGTCAGGGTTTTGCGCCGCTCGCTTTCCGCCAGCCATTAACCGCTATCCTGTGCCCACGGGTTCCTTTCGGAGATATACCTGGCAACCGCTTCGGGTACGAACGTGGGGAGGAGTGAATCGGGAACCTGCCCATTCCGGATTGCGGAAGCAGAAACCTGGTGGTGCTTTAACCTCGGAGCATAGAGGACCTTCTTTTCAAGCCAATGCGGGGGCTGAAACCGCTCCATAACGTACCCGGTCCGAGGAAAAGCAACCACCGAGTGGAGCGCAAGCTGCTCCGCAATCGAGTAGTCTCTCCACACTTTCTCCCGCCCTTCTCCTACCAAAGCGTATACGTTTAAGAAACGGCCCACCACCCGTGCGATGAACGATGGGCCCCTACGCATTCCCTTCATGGGCACCCTCTTCCTTTTCCTTGTTGACTCGCTTCCAAACGGTATAGCCGAGGAACATCAACAGCAAGGGGTAGACCAGCCAGTATCGAAAACCGCTTAGCATGACCCCGATCACGAACAAGCTCAGGGAAAAAGCAAAGCGGTCCAAAGCCCCCGCGAAAAGCCGTGCAAACGCGAAGAGACTAATCAAGTAGAGAACGATGAAGTTTTGGCTTACCAGGGCAATCACATCCCCAACACCAAATCCCAACACGCTTTTTGCAAACAAAAATAGCCCGTAAAAAACCAACATCGCCAAAAGTGCCCGTACCGGCAAACCCCGGGAATCCAGAACGGCCAGCCCACGAAAGAGAATGCCCGATCGGGCAGCCGCGAACACGAGCCGACTCGCTCCGAAGACCCAGGAATTGGCATTGGCCAATACGATGGCGACGATCGCGAGCAAAAGGAGCGCACGGAACCGCTCCGGCAAAAGCTCGGAAAGCCCGCTAATACCCTCGACGCGCAGCCCAAGGCCGGCACCCCCGCTCGCCAACATCGCCAGGGCCAGGTAGACGACAACGACCAACCCATAACTTCCCCAATAAACGCGGGGAATCGTCCGCCGGGGCTGCTCGAACTCCTCCAGGCCAAAGGAAAGGTTTTCCCACCCGAGATAGGCCCAGAAGAGGATCGCAAGGACCTTCCAAACCCTGCCTAGCGGCACGTCCGCGGGCAGAAGGGGGGTGTGAAGCAAGCGTGCCCCCTCTAAAACGGCGTGAAATTGTACGATCCCTAGAAAAGCGATCAGGGCGAAAATGGTCAGCAAGGAAACGGTGTTCACGGTCGAGGCCACCCGTACGCCCACAACGTTGAAGAGGGTTACCGCGGCCAGCACGAGGAAGGCGAGAAGGTCCAGCGAGAAGGGCAGGTGAAGCAGGCGTTGCAAGTACGCGGCTCCCACGATCGCGAGCGCCGGAATGCCGATCGAGTAGGTTCCCAGTAAGGCGGCCGTGACCCCGTATTCCGCCCACCGGCCGAGCACGGCCTCGGCATACCGGGCCAAGCCCCCCGCCTCCGGAAAGCGCATACCTAAGCGCATAAAGACGTAAATCATCGGTGCAACCATCAGCGAAATCGCGATCCAAGACCAAATAGCAAGATGAGGACCCACTTTTTCGATCGCCAGCCCGGGCAAGCCGAAGATGCCCGAGCCCACCACCATCCCGACCGCGATCCCGACTCCCTGAAAAACACCGATCCGCCTACGTAGCTTCGCCATTGGTTCCCTCCTCTCTGCACGCGAGCCTGTCGAACTCCTCGAACGCCAGGGAGACAAAGTGCGGCCGCTCCCCGTCGAGCGCGAGCAAGATCACTTCGCGGCCGTTCCAGGACCAAACGCCGAAGCGACGGCCCTGGTAGACGTACACGGTCTCCCAAAAACGGCAAATCTCGGGCACGGCGTTTGCCATGCCCGAACGCTAGCGGGACGCGGGTATCAAACGGGTATCGCTATTCCCCAAAGAGGTGCTTGAGCCCGCTGAAATGACCGGGGGCGAAGAGGAAGCGCTTTTTCCAGTACATCCGGAGCACCCACATCTTCACCGTGTCGTTAAACAGGAACCATACGGAGGTGTACCCCCAGATCACAAGCCCCCATCCCCACCCCACCGGGGTCACCAGACCGAACCCGTACACGGCCAGAAGGGTACCCAGGAAACTGGTGCCCATGGTGGCTAAGAAAAGGGCCATAGACGGATAGGGCTTCCGCCAGAACCAATCCTTGATGCGCGTGTTGTAGATCGTCCAGTGCCCGGCCACCACCAACTTGGCGAAGATGATGGATTGAATCATGTCGTGGGGAAGTCTCCAGTATTCCGCGAGCAGGAAGAAGATGGTGAACGAGGAGGCCACCCCGGCAAACCCCAGCACGGTGGACATGACCAGGAGCTCGTAGATGTCCCACCGCACCGGCCTGGGACTCACCTTGGCCCGGTCGTAGGCGATGGTGAGGATGGGAATGTCGTTGAGGAGGGCGAGCAGGATGATCATCAGGGCGGTGACCGGGTAGAACCCGAGCAGCATGATGGAAAACGCCATGAAGAAGATCACCCGCACGGTCTCGGCGATCCGGTAGACGGTGTAGGCCTCCATCCGGCCGAAGATCTGCCGGGCCACCTCCATCGCCCGCACGATCACCCGGAGGCCGGGGGCCAAGAGCACCAGCGCGGCCGCCGCCCGGGCGGCGTCGGTGGCCCCGGAGACCGCAATGCCGGCATCGGCCTTGCGGAGGGCGGGGGCGTCGTTCACGCCATCCCCGGTCATGCCCACAATGTGGCCGGCCCGCTGAAGCTTGTCGACGATGAAGTACTTGTCCTCGGGAAAGACCTCGGCGAAACCGTTCGCCTCCTCGATGAGGCGGATGATCTCGGACTCGTGGCGCTTAACGAAGCCCTGGGGGAGCTTCTTATTCTCCAGCTCCTTCCTCACCAGCTCGGCGATCGCCCGCCCTTTCCTTTGCGCCTGATCCTCGGGGATCCCCTCGACGCGGTAGAAGGCCTCGGCCAGGACCTCGGCCAGGATCGCGTACTCCTCGTAGGTCTCCCCTTTGAGCTCCCGGGCGGAGAGGATCCGGTCGCCGATCCCCAAAAGGCGAGCGATGTACCGCGCGATGGCGACGTTATCGCCGGTGATCATCTTGACCTCGACCCCGAAGCGCTTGGCCTCGGCGATGGCCTCCTTGGAGTCCTCCCGGGGCGGGTCGAAGAGGGGGATCAGCCCCACGAAGTGGAACCTCTCCTCATCGGGGTCGCGATAGGCGACCGCCAGGGTGCGGAAGCCGTTCTCGGCGAAGCGCTCGACCTGGGCCTGGGCGGCCTTCAGGTCGAACTCCGAGGGATCGGAAAGCTCCAGGATCACCTGGGGCGCCCCCTTGGCGACCACCATCCGCTTGCCCTCACCCTCGACCAGGGCCTCGGTGCGCTTCCTCACCGGATCGAAGGGGACGAACTTGAGCTGGCGGTAGTTCTTAAGGCGCGGGTAGAGGCCCTTTTCCTTGAGCCACCGAAAGATCGGGAGCTCGATGGGGTCCTGGTTTTCCTCCCTCGAGGCCAGCCCGGCCAGGAACATGAGCTCCTCGGGGGTGCGGCCCTCGACCACGTAGGGGTCGGAGACGGTCATCCGGTTTTGGGTCAGGGTCCCGGTCTTGTCGGAGCAGAGCACGTCGACCCCGGCGAGCTCCTCGATCGAGGCCAGCCGGCTCACGATCACCTGCCGCTTGGCGAGGTAGAGGGCCCCTACCGCCATGGTCACCGTGAGCACCGCTGGCAGCGCCACCGGGATCGCGGCCACGGTGAGCACCAGGGCGTAGCGGAGGAGGTCCTCCCAGGGACGGCCCCGGCCCAACTCAACGACGATCATGACGCCGACCACCACCAGGGTGAGCCCGATCAAGAAGTTCCCCACCTGGATGACCAGCTGCTGGAAGTGGCTCCGCTCCTCCCGCTCGGCCCGGGCCACCAGCTGGACGGTGGTCCCAAAGTAGGTCGCCAGGCCGGTGGCGACCACCACCGCCAGCATCTCCCCCTGCTTGACCACCGAGTTGGCGTAGATTACGTCGCCGGGCTTTTTCTGCACCGGCAGGCTCTCGCCGGTAAGGGCCGACTGGTCGACCAGGAGGAAGTCGCCGCCGCCGATCAGCTTGGCGTCGGCGGGAACGATGTCGCCGATCTTGAGCTTGACCACGTCGCCGGGAACCAGCTCGCGGGCGTCGACCTCCTGCCAGCTTCCGTCCCGGAGCACCAGGGCCTTTTTGGCGAGCTTCTCCTTAAGCACCTTTAGGGCCGAGAGCGCCCGCCCCTCCTGCCAGAGATCCACCCCGGCGTTGACGAAGAGCATCACCAGGATGATGACGAAGTCCTCCCACTTGTGGACCAGGGCGGAGAGGAGGGCGGCGGCCTCGATCATCCAGGGGATCGGCCCCCAAAACCGCCGGAAGACCCGGTGCCAGAAGGACTCCTCCTTCTCGGGCACCTCGTTGCGGCCGTACTGGGCGAGCCTTTTTTCGACCTCGTCGTGGGAAAGCCCGCGCTCCGGGTCCACCGCGAGGCGCCGGAGCGCCTCCTCGACCGGGAGGTCCTTAAACTCGTCAATCCTCGCCATCGCGCCCCTCCCCGGCGTCCTCCTTGCGGGCGTCGTAAACGACGAACGCCCCCCAGACAACCACCAGTACCAGCGCCAGGATTCCGAGGTCGTAGAAGATCCTAAACCAAAGGTCGTGCGGCGTCGGAACCATCGGGCCCCCTCCCCGCCCCCAGTGTACGAGGGGGGCGCGGGAGGGTTGCCCCTAGTGGGCCCCCTGGGTCTGGAAGCGCCGCTCCAGCCAGTTGGTGAAGAAGGTCATCACGGTGGTGAGGAGGAGGTAGACCGCCGCCACCGCCAGGTAGACCGGAACCGGGCGGAAGGTCGCCGAGATGATGCGCTGGCCGGCCATCACCAGCTCGAAGAGGCCGATCGTGTAGGCCAGCGAGGAGTCCTTGAGCAACGCCACCACGTTGTTGACCAGGGGGGGCACCACGATCCGCACCGCCTGGGGGATCACCACGTGCCGCATCACCTGGGCCTGGGAGAGCCCGAGCGACTGGGCCGCCTCCCACTGGCCCCTGGGAATCGCCAGGATGCCCGCCCGGATCACCTCGGCGTTGTAGGCGCCGACGTTGAAGGAAAGGGCGATGAAGGCCGCCCAGTAGTCGGTGAGCACGTCCTGGATCGGCGGCACCCCCAGGGGCTGGAGCCGGTCCCAAAGGGGCGCGAGCAGGTAGGGCAGGCCGTTGTAGGCGAAGAGGATCTGGACCAGGAGGGGGGTCCCCCGCACCAGCCAGACGTAGAAGGTGGCGGGGTGGCGAAAGAGGGGGTTCTTGGAGAGCTTGGAGACCCCGGCCAGCAGGCCGAGCACCAGACCGGCCGCCGAGCTGATCACGGTGAGCTTCAGGGTGACCTCGGCGCCCTTTCGGATCGAATCGGCGTAGAAGGCGACCTTGGCGGGGGTGAACTGCACCGCGTTTAAGTACCAGGCGACCGCCAGGGAAAGCCCCCAGAAGAAAAGAAACCAGGCGGCCACGCCAGCCAGCAGCAGGAGGGCGGCCACCAGGATCCAGCGAAGTCGACGCAAGACGCCTCCTAGAGGCGGAAGGGCCCCGGGCACCCGGGGCCCTCCGGTCAGCGGGCTACTTGCAGCGGATGTCCTTGCCGAACCACTTCAGCGAGATCTTCTCGTAGGTGCCGTTTTGCAGGATGGTGTCGAGGGCGTTGTTGAGGGCGGTGAGGAGCCCCTGGTTGCCCTTGGCCACGGCGATGCCGATCTCCTCCTTGTTCAAGAGGTCGGAGAGCTGGAGCTTGACGCCGCGCTTTTTGAGCACCTCGAGGGCGGTGAACTGGTCGGTGATCCAGGCGTCGACCCGGCCCGAGAGGAGGGCCTCGAGGGCGGCCGGGTTGGTGGGGAAGGTCTTAATGTCCTTGACCCCGGGGTTGTTTTGCACGATGAAGTCGTAGTAGGTGGTGCCGACCTGGACCCCCACCACCTTGCCCTTGAGGTCGGCCAGGGTCTTGGGGCCGCCGGGCTTGGAGACGATCAGGTTGCCGGTGCAGTAGTAGGGCTTGGTGAAGTCCACCGCCTTGGAGCGCTCGGGGGTGATCGTGTGGGAGGCGATCACGTAGTCGAAGCGCCCCTGGTTGAGGGCGATCAGCAGGGTGTCGAAGGGCTGGGCCTTCCACTCGGGCTTGAGGCCCAGGGTCTTGGCCAGGGCGTTGCCGATGTCGATGTCGAATCCGACCAGCTGGTTCTTCTCGTCGAAGTAGTTGAAGGGCGGGAACTCGCCCTCGGTGCCGATCACCACCTTGCCCGACTGCTTGATCTCGGCGAAGGTCCGGAACTTGGCCGCGCCGGCCAGCGAACCAACCAGCAAACCGAGCGCCAATACCGCCAGAACTTTCCTCATACCAGCACCTCCGAAGCATGATTATACACGGGCCCTTTCGCCTAAACTGAGGCGGTGCGACGGACGCTGGTCATCGAGAAGCTGGTCCCCGGCGGCCTGGGGCTGGCTCGCTTGGGCGAGGGGGTGGCCCTGGTGCGGGGGGCGCTGCCGGGCGAGGAGGTGGTCGCCGAGCTGAGAAGGCGGAAGAACCACTACGAGGGGGCGGCGGTCGAGGTCCTAAGGCCCTCCCCCGATCGGGTCGAGCGCCCCCTGCCCCCCACCGCCGACCTCCCCCTCCGCTACCCGGCCCAGCTTGAGGTCAAAGCCGGCTTCGTCGAGGAGTCGCTCCGCCGGGTCGCCGGCCTCACCGCCCCGATCGCCCCCATCGCCCCCTCCCCCCGCGAGCTCGGCTACCGCACCGCCGCCCAGTACGTCTACCTGCCGACCGGCGGCCTCGGCTACCGGCGGCCGGGCGGCCGCGAGCCGGTGGGCCTCGAGGCCGACCCGCTGGTCGCCGAGCCGGTGGAGGCGGCCCGGCGGCTGCTCTCCTCCTGGCCCCTGGTCGACGTCTCCGAGGTGGCGATCAAGGCGAGCCTCCGGGAGGGCCGAGCCCTCGCCGCCCTGGTCGGGGCCAGCCCGGGGAGGCTCAAGCGCGCCGCCCAGGCCCTGGTGGAATCGGGCCTCGCCGGAATCTGGTGGGCCGCCCCCGACCCCCGCGGTCGGTTTCGGGGGCGGCTCGCCCACCTCACCGGCAAGGCGATCCTGATGGAGGACTTCGGCGGCGTCCTGGCCCCGGTGGACCCGGTGAGCTTTTCCCAGGTGAATCCCCCGGCCGCCGGCGCGCTCTACCGGGAGGCCGCGATCCTCGCCGGCGAAGGCGCGCGCGCGGTGGAGCTCTACGCCGGGGTGGGGGTCCTCTCGCTCCACCTCGCTCCCCGTTTTCACCAGGTCCAGGCGGTGGAGATCAACGCGCGCTCGGTGCAGCTCGGCAGCAAGAACGCGCGGAAACAGGGGGTGGAGAACCTTTCCTTCGTCCGCGACGACGCCAAGAACCTAACGCGGTTTCTTCCCGCCGACCTGGTGGCCCTGGACCCGCCCCGGGCCGGGCTCTCCCGGGAGATGCGCAAAACGCTCGTGGAAGAGGGTCCGGAAAAGCTCCTCTACATCGCCTGCGACCCCGCCACCTGGGCCCGGGACGTCGGCGAGCTGGTGCGGGCGGGGGGCTACCGGCTCGAGTTCGCCCGCCCCTACGACTTCTTCCCCTACACCCACCACGTCGAGGTGCTCTCGCTCCTAACCAGGGAGGGGGGATCCCGGTAGCCAAGCGTCCCCGCCGTCCCCTGGCTCGCCCGGACCGCTTCCGGGCCGCTCGCCCCGCCCCCGACGCTTTCGTCGGGCGCCGCCTTTGGTAGAATCGCCCCCGTGCTGGCCCGCCGCATCGTCCCCTGCCTCGACGTCCACGCCGGCCGCGTGGTCAAGGGGGTCAACTTCGTCAACCTCCGGGACGCCGGCGACCCGGTCGAGGCCGCCCGGGCCTACGACGCCGCCGGCGCCGACGAGCTCGTCTTCCTCGACATCACCGCCACCTTCGAGGCCCGCTCGATCCTGCTCGAGATCGTGAAGAAGGTGGCCGAGTCGGTCTTCATCCCCTTCACCGTAGGAGGCGGGGTGCGGAGCCTGGAGGACGCCCGCGCCCTGCTCCTGGCCGGCGCCGACAAGGTGAGCGTGAACTCGGCGGCGGTGCGGCGCCCCGCGCTCCTCACCGAGCTCGCCGAGCACTTCGGCTCCCAGGCGGTGGTGCTGGCGATCGACGCCAAGCGCAAGGGCGACGCCTGGGAGGTCTACGTCAAGGGCGGCCGCGAGCCCACCGGGCTCGACGCCGTCGAGTGGGCCCGGGAGGGCGAGCGGCTCGGGGCCGGCGAGATCCTCCTCACCAGCATGGACAAGGACGGCACCAAGGCGGGCTACGACCTCGCGCTCACCCGCGCCGTCGCCAAGGCGGTCTCGATCCCGGTGATCGCCTCGGGGGGGGCGGGGACCAAGGCGCACTTCCTCGAGGCCTTCCAGGAGGGCCTGGCCGACGCCGCCCTGGCCGCCAGCGTTTTCCACTTCGGCGAGATCCCGATCCCCGAGCTCAAGCGCTACCTGGCCGCCCACGGGGTGCCGGTGCGGCCGGCCGAGGAGGCGGCATGAGGCTTGACGACGTGCGGTTCGACGAGCGGGGCCTGGTCCCGGTGGTGATGCAGGACGCCAACAGCGGCGAGGTCCTGACCCTCGCCTGGGCCAACCGCGAGGCGATCGAAAAGACCCTGGAGACCGGCTACGCCCACTTCTACTCCCGCTCGCGGCAAAAGCTTTGGAAAAAGGGCGAACAAAGCGGCAACCTGCAGGAAGTGGTCGAGGTCGTTCTCGACTGCGACGGCGACGCCGTGCTCTATCGGGTCCTCCCCCACGGGCCCGCCTGCCACACCGGCCGGCACTCCTGCTTCCACAACCCGATCAAGACGAGGTCCGAGGCGTCCCCCGAGCTCGGAGCGGTGACCGCCCAGGTCTTCGCCACCATCGAGGCGCGCCTCCGCGAACTCCCCGAGGGCTCCTACGTGGCGAGGCTCCACCGGGAGGGGCTCGACCGGATCCTCAAGAAGATCGCCGAGGAGGCCGGCGAGGTGATCCTGGCCGCCAAGAACCGGGACAAGGACGAGCTCCGCTGGGAGGCCGCCGACCTCTACTTCCACCTCCTCTTCGTCCTGGCCGAGCTCGGGCTCGATCCCACCGACCTCGCCGCCGAGCTGGCGCGGCGGCACCGCCCCCGGCCGGGCTAAGCTGGTAGACGTGGGTACCCGCTGGCTGGCCGCGTTCCTGCTCGGAGCGCTCTCCCTGGCAATGGCCGCCGAGCTGGTGGGGGTGGAGATCGGCGCCCCCGCCCCCGGCTTCGACCCCAAGGACCTCGCGACCTACCGCATCGGGGAAGCCAAGAGGGTCTTCGGCCCCGGCGACCCCGCGGTGCTCTTCGTGCTCACCTGGCGCTTCCAGGCAGAGGACGTCGGCCCCCTGCCGATCGAGCTCTATCTGATCCCGCCCCGGGGCGCGCTGGTCCGGATCGCCTACGGCCTCGAGGTGCGGCCGGCCTGGGTGGGGCGGACGATCCGCACCTTCGCCTACCTCCACCTCACCCCCGCCCGGATCCGCGCCCAGGCCGGGACCTGGACCGTCTACGTCCTCGCGAACGGCGAGCTTCGGGGCACCGCCCGCTTCGAGCTACGCCCCTAGGTAGTCGCGGCGGGCCACCTCGGCCAGGGCCCACTCCACCGGGGTGGGCCGGAGCCCGAACCGCTCGGCGATCTTGCGGCTATCGAAGACGTAGGGCCGCTCGTACTGGTAGAGCATCTCCACCGACTCGCGCACCAAGGGGTTCAAGAGCCCCGCGAACCGGGCCATGGTTCGGGAAACCCGCCGAAACCTGGGGGGAACCCCGAGGGCGGCCGCCACCGCCTCGATCCAGGCCCGCCCGGTGCGGGCCTCACCGGTTGGAAGGTGCCAGGTCGCCCCGTAGGCCCGGTCGCTGACCGCCAGGGCGACGAGGGCGCGGGCGGCGTCGGGCAGGTAGGTGAAGTTGTGGGGCCGGTCGGGGGCCCCCAACCACAGGGCCGGCCGGCCCCTGGCGAGGGGCTCGAAGGCGAGGCGGTTGAGCACCCCGCTCCACGGGCGCCCGTAGCTGAAGAAGTCGGCGCTGCGGGCGATCAGGGCCTCCACCTCCCCGCCCTCGATCGCCGCCTGCAGCCGCGCCGCCACCCGGGCCCGCACCCGCCCCTTTCGGCTGACCGGCCGCACCGGCGTGGCCTCGGTCATCCCCCCCAAGCGGTCGGGGTCGTACATGTAGACGTTGTCAAAGAAGACCAGGCGGGCGCGGTGCCGGGCACAGGCGGCGATCACGTTCTCCATAACCCGGGGCCAGTCGCGCCGCCACACCCGGGCGCGGTAGGGGAGCCCGACCACCAGGTAGCAGACCGCGCTCCCTTCCACCGCCCGCAGGGTGGCCTCGCGATCGGTAAGATCGGCCGCCACCGTCTCGGCCCCCGGGGCGGGTTTGGCAGGGGTGCGGCGGACCAGCCGAAGGCCGGCGCCCCGTTGTTTCAGTTCGGTTACCAGGGCGCGGGCCACCGGCCCGCCCGCCCCGAGAATCGTATGCATCCTGGGCCTCCCGGAAAAGCCTACCCCACCTGGCTAGAATGGGCCCCATGGTGACGACCCGCATCGCCCCCTCCCCCACCGGCGACCCCCACGTGGGCACCGCCTACATCGCGCTCTTCAACCACGTCTGGGCGCGGAAGAACGGCGGGCGCTTCATCGTACGCATCGAGGACACCGACCGCGCCCGCTACGTCCCGGGGGCCGAGGAGCGGATCCTCGAGATGCTTCGCTGGCTCGGGCTCGACTACGACGAGGGGCCGGACAAGGGCGGGCCCCACGCGCCTTACCGCCAGTCGGAGCGGCTTCCCCTCTACCGAAGGCACGCCGAGGAGCTCCTCCAAAGGGGCCTCGCCTACCGCGCCTTCGAGACCCCGGAGGAACTGGAGCAGATCCGAAAGGAGAAGGGCGGCTACGACGGCCGCGCCCGCAACATTCCCCCCGAGGAGGCCGAGGCCCGGGCGGCCGCCGGCGAGCCCCACGTGATCCGGCTGAAAGTCCCCCGCCCCGGCACCACCGAGGTCAAGGACGAGCTAAGGGGCACGGTGGTCTACGACAACCAGGAGATCCCCGACGTGGTGCTCCTTAAGTCCGACGGCTACCCCACCTACCACCTCGCGAACGTGGTGGACGACCACTTGATGGGCGTCACCGACGTGATCCGGGGCGAGGAGTGGCTGGTCTCGACCCCGATCCACGTGCTTCTCTACCGGGCCTTCGGCTGGGCGGTGCCGAAGTTCTACCACATGCCCCTGCTCCGGGCTCCCGGAGGGGCCAAGCTCAGCAAGCGCACCGGCCACACCAGCGTCGACTACTACCGCGAGGAGGGGATCCTTCCCGAGGCCCTTTTGAACTTCCTCGCGCTGATGGGCTTTTCCATGCCCGATGGGCGGGAGCTCTTCTCGCTTTCCGAACTGATCGAGGCCTTCTCCTGGGAGCGGGTGCACCTTGGAGGGCCGGTCTTCGACACCGAAAAGCTCCGCTGGCTGAACGGCAAGTACATCCGCGAGGTGCTCACCCTTGACGAGCTCGCCGAGCGGGCAAAGCCCTTTTTGGCAAGGGCGGGGCTTGACTGGAAGTCGGACGCGTACCTAAGGAGGGTGCTCGAGCTCATGCGCCCCCGCTTCGAGACCCTCAAAGAGTTCGTCGAGAAGGCCGACTACTTCTTCACCGACGACTACCGCTTTGAAGAGAAAGCCCTCAAGGAGATCCAAAAGGGCGCCGAGATCTTAAAGGAGCTAAAAACGCTCCTTTCCTCCCTTCCCGACTTCCGCCAGGAAACCACCGAGCCCGCCCTCAAAGCCTTCGCCGAGGAACGGGGCCTCAAGCTCCGCCAGGTGATGCAGCCCCTGAGGGCGGCGATCACCGGCCGGCTCGCCACCCCGGGGATGTACGAGATGCTCGAGGTCCTGGGCAAGGACGCGGTGCTCCGCCGGATCGAGCGGGCGCTCGCCCAGTTGGGCCCGGGCTAGAGCTCGGCCGGCGCCACCGGCCGCCCTTCGCGGGCCGACCGGTAGGCGGCCAGGGCCACCCGCATCGCCTCGAACCCGTCGCGCCAGGTCACCGGAGGCTCGCGCTCCTCCCGCACACTCGTTAGAAAGGCTTGCCACATGGCCCGGGCGGGGTCGGGGTGGTAACCGAGCCACCGGTAACCCCCGGCGGTCCAGCCGTGCAGGTGTCCGGCGAAGGCATCGAGCACCAGCGTGCCGCGCTCCCCCACCGCCTCGATCTGCAGGTGCCCCCAGCGGGGGTAGTGGGCCGGCCGGCTCCAGCTGGCGTCGATGCTGGCGCTCGCCCCGCCCGCCATTCGCAGCGATAGGAGCCCGGCGGTGTCCACCTCAACCTCGGGATCAAAGGGGTTGGAGATTTCGGCATAGACCTCGGCAACCTCTTCCCCCAGGAACCAGCGGTAAAGGTCGGCCAGGTGAACGGTGTGGTCCATCACCGCCCCGCCCCCCGCAAGCTCGGGATCGGCGAACCAGGCCCGGTGGCGGCGGGGGTTTTCGCTGTGGTTGACGCCCACCAAGGCGCGCACGGGCCCGATCCGGTCCTCGAGGATCATCGCCCGGGCGGCCCGCACCGCCGGGGAAAAGCGCATCGGGAACGCCGTCATGAAGGGCACCCCGGCGGCCTCCACCGCCCGCCGCATGGCCAGGGCGTCCTCCACCGTGGTGGCGATCGGCTTTTCCACCAGCACCGCCGTGCCGGCCCGGGCGGCCGCCTCGACCAGCGGCCGGTGAAGCGCGTTCTCGGAGGTGACCGCGACCGCGTCCAACCCCTCGGCCAAGAGCGCCTCGGCGCTGCCGTAGCGCCTGAGCCCGTAGACCCGGGCAAACCGTCCCGCCCGGGCGTCGTCGGGGTCGCAAAAACCCACCAGCTCGACCCCCGGAAGCCCCCGGAGGACCTCGGCGTAGCCCTCGGCGTGGACGTGGGCGAAGCTCAGAATACCGACCCGCATCAGGCCACCCCCTCCGCGCTCGCGCGCACCGCCAGGGCAAGCTCCAATGCGGCCAGAGCGTCCTCAGGGGCTACCTCGAAGGGCGCCCCGGTGGCGATGGCCGACAGCGCGTGGCGGAGCTCGAGCTCGTAGGGGTCTTCCTCCAGACCGGCCATCGGCAGGCCCACCTCGGGGGGCGGCGCTCGGTCGGAGAAAACCGTCCGCACCGGCGGGGGGTCGTCGGAGCGCCACTCGAGGACCCCGGCGTCGCCGGCCAAGTCGAAACCGGTGCGGAAGTGGCCCTCGGGGTAGGCCCATCCCCCCTCGATCCAGGCCAGGGCGCCACCGGGAAAGCGCAGGAGGGCCTGCACGTGCTCGCCCTCCCCCACCGCCACCCGCCGGGCGAAGACGCGAACGGGGTCGCCGAGCAACCAGCGGGCGTAGTCGAGGTCGTGGATCATCAGGTCGACGATCGCGCCGCCGGAGCGCCGGGGGTCCCGGTACCAGTCGATCCTGGGGGGAAACGAGACCCGCTTTAAGCGCACCACCCCAAGCCGCCCCACCGCCCCCGCGCGCACGAGCTCCGCCGCCCGCCGGTACTGGGGGAAGAAGCGGAGCACCATGGCCACAAAGAGCCGCCGCCGGTGGGAGCGGGCGGCCTCGAGGATCCGCCGCCCCGACGCCGCGTCCAAGGCCATCGGCTTTTCCAGGATCACGTCCTTGCCGGCCTGCAAGGCCTCCCGGGCCAGCGGTTCGTGAACGTAGGTGGGGGCCACCACGTCGACCAGGTCGACCGCGTCCAAAAACCTCCGGTAGTCCTCAAAGGGCTCCAGGTCAAAGGCCTCGGCCAACGACGCGCTCGCCGCCCGGTTAGGGGCGTAGACCGCCACCAACTCCGCCCCCATCCGCCGGTAGGCGGCGGCGTGGACCCGCGCCATGGTGCCGGCGCCCGCCAAACCGATCCGCATCGTCCACCCCCTACTTCACCGCCCCCGCGGTCAGCCCGCGGATCAGCTGCTTGGAAAAGACCAGATAGAGAAGCACGGCCGGGATCATCGCCAGGCTAAGGGCGGCGAGGACCGCCTGCCAGTCGTTCAAGAACTGCCCCAAGAAAACCTGGGCCCCCAGCACGATGGTCTTGGTCCGATCCGAAGGGGCCAGGATCAAGGGGAACCACAGGTCGTTCCAGATCGGGATCATGCTGATCGCCGCCACCGTACCCAGCGCCGGCCGGACCAGCGGCAACACCATCCAAAAGACCCGGTACTCGCTGGCGCCGTCGACCCGGGCGGCGTCCTTGAAGTCGGGGGGAAGCTGGGCGAAGAAGCGGCTCAGCACGAAGATCGAGAGCGGCAACCCCATGGCGGTGTAGACCAGCACCAGCGCGGTCAGGGTGTTCACCATGTGCCAGGCGGCCATGAGCCGAAGGAGCCCCACCGTCCCCAGGCGGATCGGCACCATGATGCCGAGGGCCAGGTAAAGGCTCAAAAACGTGTTCAGGCGGAAGCGGTACTCGGCCAGGGCAAACCCCGCCATCGCCCCCAGGAAGACGATCAAAAACAGCGACGCCACGGTCACCGTCAGGCTGTTCAGGAAGTAGCGGGGGAAGTTCGCCACCTCGAAGAGGGTGCGGTAGCCCTCGAGGGAAAAGGTCTCGGGGGTCGGGGGCCGCAGGGGTTCGGCGAAGATCGCCATCTGGTCCTTGAACGAGTTCTGAAACACCAACACGATGGGAAAGAGGACCAGCAGGCTGTAACCCAGCAGCACCGCGTGGGCGGCGAGGCCGGAGAGCCAGCGCGGCCGCATCAGTACTGCACCTCCCCCACCCGCCGCTGCCAACCGTAGAGGTAAAGGAGCACGCCGGTCAGGATGATGAGCAGCATCACCCCGGCCACCGTCGCCCCCATGTGGGGGTCCCCGGGTCGGAGCTGGAAACCGAAGAAGGTCCGGAAGAAGAAGGTGCCCAGGATATCGGTGGCGAAGTTGGGGCCGGCCAGCGCCCCCTGGGTGGCGTAAATCAGGTCGAAGGCGTTGAAGTTGCCGATGAAGGTGAGGATGGCGACGATCCCCACGGTGGGCAGGATCAAGGGGAACTGCACGTTCCAGAAAACCCGCCAACCGGTGGCGCCGTCCACCTGCGCCGCCTCGACAAGCTCACGCGGGACCCGAATGAGGGCGGCCAGAAAGAGCATCATGGGGATACCCACGTTCTGCCAGACCGAGATCAACGAGAGGGTGAGGAGGGCCGACGAGGGGTTGCCCAAAAGGGCCACCGCCACCTCGTTGTCCCCGAGACCCAGGCGGTCCAAAAGGGGCAGCCAGATCCCCCAGGTGGGGCTCAGGATCAGCTTCCAGGCAAACCCGATCAGCACCGCGGAGAGGATCGCGGGGGTAAAGATTACGGTGCGGTAGATCCAAGCCCCCCGCACCCGGGTGACGAGCAGGGCCGCCAGCAACAGCGCCACCGGGTTCTGCACCGTCATGTGCACGGCGAAGAAGATCAGGTTGTTCCGGAAGGCGTTCCAGAAGGGATCCCGCCACAGGGGATCGGTGAGGAGGCGCACGTAGTTGCCCAGCCCCACGAAGACCTGACGGCCGTTTCCGGCGTCCTGAAACAGCGAGAAGGTAAGCGAGGCCACCATGGGGTAGATCATGAACACGGTGTAGACCAAAACCGCCGGGGCCAGGAAGACGACGAGATGCCAGGGGAAGGGTTTTCGCTTCATCGCGTGTTCCATGAAAAAGGGCCCGGGGCGTGCGCCCCGGGCCCCCTTCGGCTACTGGCCGCAGCCAAGCTCTTGGTGGAAGTGCCGGTGGGGTGCGTACCAGGACGAGAGCCGGCACTCCATCCAACGGGCCGCCTCGTCGGGCTTCATGGTGCCGTTTAGGATGCTCGAGGACGCCGTCCAGAGATCGGTCTCGGCGTCCGGCTTCCGATCCGAGAGCTTGTAGTAGGTCATGCGGAAGGTGCCCTCGTGCGTCTTCCTCCAGGAAAGGAAGGTCTGGGCCACCGGGTCCTTAATCTGCACCGGGAAGTTGTGCAAAGGGAAAAAGCCCGAGAGGGCGTTGCCGTAAAGCTCGGCGAACTCCTTGGTGGTCAACCAGGAGAGGAACTTCTTGGCCGCCTCCTTGTGGGGGCTCGCCGCGTTCAAGCCCATGGCGATGTCGGGATGGTCGCTGATGTACCGCTTGGAAGCCCCGGCCGGGGCCGGCGGGGGGAACGCCCCCATCCGGAGCTTGGGGTTCATCTGGTGGAAGACCCCGATGTCCCAGGACCCCGCCGGGTAGATGAAGCCCCGCCCCTGGACGAACATCTGCTGGGCGTCGGGGTAGGCGATCGCCTTGTACCCCCGAGGCAGATAGGGCGCCCAGCGTGCCAGCACCCGGTAGGTGGTCAGGAAGCCGTCGGTGTGAAAACCCTCCTTGCCAGCCAAGAAGGCCTTCCGACCGGCTTCGCCGCCGTAGTAGTTGGGGCCGATGTTGTGCCAGCCCATCGTCGCCGATTCCCACTGGTCCTTGGTGCCCATCACCAGCGGGGCCAGTCGGGGGGCCTTCTTCTTCATCGCGTCCAAGAGCGCGAAGAACTCCTCCTCGGTCTTCGGAGGGGCGAAGCCGTACTTCTCGAACAGGTCCCGGTTATAGAGGAAACCGTGGATCACCGAGGCCATGGGCACGCAGTAGGTGACGCGGCCGTCCTCGGTGGACCAAGCCGACTTGGCGAAGGCGGTGTAGTGCTCCATGCCCGGCAGGTCGTTGAGGGGCACCAGGTAGCCCTTTTGGTAGAGCTCGAAGGACTTGCCGAACGGTCGGCAGGTGATCAGGTCGCCGGCGGTGCCCGCCTGGAGCTTGCTATCGAGCACCGCGTTGTACTCCGCCGGCGCGGTGGGAGCGAAGACCACCTGGATGTCGGGGTAGTGCTTGTTGAAGGCGGGAATGATCACGTCGCGCCAGAGCTTAAGGTCGTCGTTGCGCCAGCTCTCGATCACCAAACGCTCGGCCGAGGCCATCCCTGCGGTCAAGAGGGCGACGGCGAGCAGGACGATACCCATGCGTTTCCACATACCCAAGCCTCCTCTTCCGATATTCCCCTTGCACGGCGTACATCTTGGAAGGCGTTCGGGGTCAAGGGGATTCTAACACACATTTCAAGGACCGCCGGCTGGGCGAAGCCGCGGCGACCGGCTAGAATCAGGGGCGATGTCGTGGCTTAGCCGGATCAAGGCCGGCCTGAAGAAGACCGCCGAGAACCTCAACCGGGCGGTTCCCTGGGGCGGCGACCCCGAGGAGGTGCTGGAGGAGCTCGAGTACGCCCTGATCGCGGCCGACGTAGGGGTCGAGGCCACCGAGTCGATCCTAAAGGAGGTCCGGAGCTCGGGGGAACGCAACCTAAAGGAGGCGGTGAAGCGGGCGATCATGCTCGAGCTGGAGCCCGACGAACGCCGGAGGAAGCTCCGAAAGCTTGGCTTCAAGCCCGACGCCCGTAAGAAGCTCGTCGAGCCCCGGGGCCACGTGATCCTGATGGTGGGGGTCAACGGGGTGGGCAAGACCACCACCATCGCCAAGCTCGGCCGCTACTACCGGGAAGCGGGGAAGAAGGTGCTCTTCGCCGCCGGCGACACCTTCCGGGCCGCCGGTGGGGCCCAGCTTGCGGTCTGGGGCGAGCGGCTGGGCATTCCGGTGATCACCGCCCCGGAGGGGGCCGACCCCGCCGCCCTGGCCTTCGACGCCGCCCAGGCCCGCAAGGCGCGGGGGTACGACCTCCTCTTCGTGGACACCGCCGGCCGGCTCCACACCAAGCACAACCTGATGGAGGAGCTCAAGAAGGTCAAACGGGCGATCGGAAAGGCCGACCCGGGCGAACCCGGCGAGGTCTGGCTGGTGCTCGACGCCACGGTGGGCCAAAACGGCCTGCAGCAGGCCGAGAAGTTCCACCAGGCGGTCGGCCTCACCGGGGTGATCGTCACCAAGCTCGACGGCACCGCCAAGGGCGGGGTGCTGATCCCGATCGTCCGGACCCTGGGGGTGCCGATCAAGTTCATCGGGGTGGGCGAGGGCGAGGACGACCTCCAGCCTTTCGACGCCGGGGCCTACGCCGAGGCGCTCTTAGGGGAGGCGGCGTGAACCGCGAGCAAAGGGCCCTCGGCTGGCTCGCCTTCGCCTGGCTGGTGGCGATCGTCGCCACCAGCGGGAGCCTCTACTTCTCCCAGATCCGCCACTTCATGCCCTGCGAGCTTTGCTGGTACCAGCGGATCCTGATGTACCCCCTGGTGCTGATCCTGGGCATCGCGGTCTACCGGCTCGACGTCGGCGTCCGCCCCTACGTGCTGGCGATGACCCTGACCGGGGGCACGATCAGCCTGATCCACTACCTGGAGCAAAAGGTCCCCGCCTTCCATCCCACCGCCTGCGCCGCCACCCCGATCCCCTGCAACACCCAGTACGTGCACTACCTGGGGGGCTGGCTCACCATCCCGATGATGGCGTTGATCGCCTTCGCGCTGATCACCTACAGCATGCTCCGGCTTCCCAGGAGGTAGGCGGTGTGCGCCCCCGGGGTCGTCCTCGCCGCCCACCAGGAAGGGGGCGGCCTGCCCCCGCCGGGGGCCCCGCCCCCGCCGGCGCGGGGCTTTTCGCGCCGGGTCGACCTCACCCACCCCCTGACCCCGGACTTCCCCACCTGGCCGGGGGAGGAGGCCCACGCCCTCGAGGCCACCGTGCTCGCCCGGTTCGAGGAGGACGGCTACGCCAGCCGGGCGCTGGCCCACGCCGAGCACCTGGGGACCCACCTCGACGCCCCCGCCCACTTCGGCGGGGCGGCCACCGCCGAGGCGATCCCGGCCGGGTGGCTGGTCCTCCCGCTGGCGGTGGTGCGGCTCCGGGACCCCGACCCCGACGCCGCCCTCGGGGTCGAACCCCTGCTCGCGTGGGAACGGCGCCACGGCCGTCTGCCCGCCGGGGCGCTGGTGGCCCTGGACAGCGGGTGGGCCCGCCGGGTCGGCGACCCCGACGCCTACCGCAACCAGGACCCGAGCGGCACCATGCACTTTCCCGGTTTCGCGCCCGAGGCCGCCTACTTCCTGGCCGCCGAGCGGGGCGCGCTGGCCCTCGGAACCGACACCCTGAGCCTCGACCCCGGGGCCTCGAAGGGCTTTCCCGTCCACCGGTTGCTGCTGCCCTCGGGGCGGTTCGGGCTTGAGAACCTGGCCCACCTGGACCGGGTCCCCGAGGCCGGGGCCTACGCCTTCGTGGGGGCGCCGCCGGTGGCCGGCGCCTCGGGGGTGCCGGCCCGGGTGATCGCGCTCTTCTAACCGGTGGGGGCCAGGGCCTTTTGGGCGGTCTCGGCCAGCTGGAAGAACCGGCGCTTGGTGAGCGGGCGCCCCTCGTAGACCAGGGACCCGTCCTCGAGGTGCAGGTGGAGGTAGACGTGGGCCTTGACCAGCCGGATCTCGACCCCGGTGTCGCGGGCCTGGGGCGGGGAGACCGCCGCCAGGAGGAAGCGCTCCTCGTTGGGGTAGGCGAGGGAGGCGCTCATCACCGGAGTGGGGAGGCTTAGGGGCTTGTGGAGGCGGTAGATCAGGTTGGGGAAGTCGGCCTCGACGACGAAGCGGGCGCCCTTCTCCTCGGCGTACGCCCGCATCCACCCGAGCAGCTCGCTCCAGGCCTGGTACAGGGCTTCCATGACCCCATGGTAACCGGGGGAACCCGGTCGGGTGTCCCGTTCCCTAAACTGGGGGCGATGCGCCAGGCCGAGCTGCCCCCCCTGCCGCGGGCCCCGGGGGTCTACCTCTTCAAACGGGGGGACGAGGTCCGCTACGTCGGCAAGGCCAAGAACCTGCGGGCGCGGGTGACCAGCTACTTCCACGCCGTCGGCAAGCCGGCCGAGATCGCCGCCGAGGCCGACCGGCTGGAGTTCATCGTCACCCGCGACGAGGTCGAGGCGCTGCTGCTTGAGGCCAACCTGATCAAGGCCCACCGCCCCTTCCACAACATCCTGCTCAAGGACGACAAGCACTACCCCTTCCTGAAGCTCACCCACGAGCCCTTCCCCATGCTCCAGGTGGTGCGCCGGGTCAAGGACGACGGCGCCCGGTACTGGGGCCCCTTTCCCAACGCCGGGGCGGTGCGCCGCATCAAGGCCTTCATCGACCGCACCTTTCCCCTGCGCAAGAACTCGGGCTCGCCGATGCGAAAACGGAAGACCCCCTGCCTCAACCACGCGATGGGCCGCTGCCTGGCCCCTTGCGCCGGCCTCGCCGACCCCGAGGCCTACGCCCGGGTGGTCCGGCAGGTGGAACGGGTCCTCTCCGGCGAGGTGGACCGCCTGATCGAGGAGCTAACGGCCGAGATGCAGGCGGCCGCCCGCGACCTCCACTTCGAGCGGGCCGCCGCCATCCGGGACACCATCCGCTCGCTCAAGGCCTTCTTCGCCACCGAGCAGCAGGCGGTGCTGGGGCCCCGGGAGAACCTCGACTTCCTGGGGCTCGCCCGGGCCGGCGGCTACGCCGCGGTGCAGCTCTTTCAGCTTAGGAGCGGGCGGATCCTCGGCCGGGTGGCGCGGTTCGTCGAGGGGGTCGACGCCGCCAGCGACCGCGAGCTGATCGAGGCCTTCCTGCGCGACTACTACCTCGAGGCCTCCCCCCTGCCCCGAACGATCCTCCTGCCCCTGGAACTGGCGGACGCCGCCACCCTCGAGGCCGCCCTGACCCGCCGGGCGGGGCACCGGGTGCGCCTCAAGGTGCCCAAGCGGGGGGAGAAGCGAAAGCTGCTCGAGCTCGCGCGGAAGAACGCCGAGGCCGCCCTGGAGACCGAGATGGCCCGGCTCGAGCGCAAGGGCGACCACCCCGCCCTCAAGAGCCTGGCCGAGGTCCTGGGTCTCGGGGCCCGCCCCTGGCGGATCGAGGGGGTCGACGTCTCCACCCTCTTCGGCGAGGCCACGGTGGCCGCGGTGGTGGTCTTCGAGGGGGGGCGGCCCAAAAAGGGCGAGTACCGCCGGATGCGGATCCGCGCCAACCCCGGCCACGCCGACGACTACGCCGCCATCGAGGAGGCGGTCCGCCGCCGCTTCACCGGCCGGTTGGCCTCGCTGCCGGTTCCCGACCTCCTCCTGATCGACGGCGGGCTGGGGCAGGTACGGGCGGCGGCGGCGGGCCTTGTGGCCAGCGGGCTCCGGGTGCCGCTGGTGGGGCTGGCCAAACGCGAGGAGGTGCTGGTGACCCCCGAGGGCCGCCGCATCCAGCTGCCCCTCGACCACCCCGGCCTCCGCCTCCTGATCCACGTGCGCGACGAGGCCCACCGCTTTGGGGTCCGCTACAACCGGGAGCGGCGGGGACGAAAGGTGCTGAAAAGCCTCTTCGAGGGGATACCCGGGATCGGCGAGCGCCGGCGGCAGGCCTTGGCCGAGGCCTTCCCCACTTTGAAGGCGCTGCGGGAGGCGAGCCTGGAGGAGCTGGCCCGGGTCCCCGGCATGAACCGCCCCGCCGCCGAGCGGCTCAAGCGGGCCCTGGAGGAGCGCCGTGCGCCTGGTGCTTAGCGCCGCCGCGATCGGGGGGTTTTGGCTCCTGGGGGAGGGGCTCGCGCGGGTCCTTGGCCTGCTGCCGGGAAGCCTTTGGGGGATGGTGCTCCTGTTTCTGGCCCTCCGGCTCGGCCTGCCGGAGGGCTGGGTGGCCCCGGCGGCCGGGCTCCTGCTGCGCTGGATGGCGCTCTTCTTCGTCCCCGTGGGGGTCGGGGTGCTGGCCTACGGCCCGGTTCTCATCGCCCACGCCGGGGCGGTGGCGGCGGCGGTCGGCCTCGGCACCCTGCTCACCCTGGCGGCGGCCGGGCTGGTGGGGAGGGGCTAGTGGGCTGGACGCTCCTCACCCTCGCCGCCTACCTGACCGCGCGGGCGGTCTACCGCCGCTGGCCCCGGCCCTGGACCAACCCGGTGGCGCTGGCGGTGGCCGTCCTCCTGGTGGCGGTGGGGCGCACCGACGCCCTGGCCGACTACCAGGCGGGCACCCGGGTTCTGGTCTGGCTGCTCAAACCGGCGGTGGTGGCGCTGGGGTACGCCCTCCACCGGGAGGTCCGGACGGTGGCCCGCCACGCCGGGCGGTTCCTCGCCGGGGTCGGGCTGGGGAGCGCGACCAGCCTGGTGGCCACCCCCCTCCTCGCCCGGGCCCTCGGCGCCCCCGAGGCCCTCCAACGGGCCCTCGCCTTCAAGTCGGTGACCTCGGGGATCGCGGTCGATCTCGCCCCCCTGCACGGCGCCGACCCCGCCCTCACGGTGCCCCTCGTGATCCTCACCGGGATCCTGGGGGCCGCCCTCGGGGTCCCGGTGCTGAGGGCGTTGGGGGTGCGCCGCCCCTTCTTCCTGGGGGCCGCCTTGGGCACCGCCAGCCACGGCATCGGCACCGCCCGCGCCGCCGAGGAGGGCCCCGAGGCGCTGGCCGCCGGGGGGCTGGCGATGGCGGTCTCGGGGCTGATCACCGGCCTCCTCGCCCCCTTGCTGCTGCCCCCCATCGGGCTCGGGTAGGATGGGGCCTCGATGCAGGACGTCAAGGCCCCCCTCCGCGAAGCCCTGAAGACCGCCCTCGAGAGGCTCGGGGTCGAGCCCCCGGCGACGATCCCGGTGGAGCCCGCCCCCAAGGGCAAGCCCGGCGACTACGGGACCCCCCTCCCCTTTCAGCTCGCCCGCCGGCTCAAAAAGCCGCCGCCGGAGATCGCCCGGGCCCTGGCCGAGGCCCTGCCCCCGCTCCCCGGGCTGGCCGAGGCCCTGCCGGTAGGGGGCTTCCTGAACTTCCGGCTGGAACCCGGCTACCTGGTCGGCCTGGCCACCGAACCCCCCGCGCCCCGCCCCCCCTCGGGGGGCAAGGTGCTGCTGGAGCACACCTCGGTCAACCCCAACAAGGAGCTCCACATCGGCCATCTCAGGAACGTCGCGCTGGGGGACGCCATGGCCCGGATCCTGGCCTACGCCGGGCGGGTCGTCGAGGTCGCGAACTACATCGACGACACCGGCCGCCAGGCGGCCGAGAGCCTCTTTGCCATCGCCCGCTACCGCGAGGCCCCCGGGGAGGGCGAGAAGTACGACCACTTCGCCGGTCGGCTCTACGTCCGGCTGCACCGGGAGCTTGGCGAAGAGGGAAAAAAGGAGGTGCTCGAGCCCGAGATCCGCGAGGTCCTGCGGCGCCTCGAGGCCGGCGAGCTGAGGGCCGAGGTCGAGCGCATCCTAACGGCCCAGCTCGCCACCATGTGGCGGCTCGGGGCCGAGTACGACGTGCTGCTCTGGGAATCCGACATCGTGCGGGAAGGCCTCCTCGAAAAGGCCCTGGCCCTCCTCAAAACGACGCCCTACGTCTTGGAGCCCGAAGAGGGCAAGTACCGGGGCGCCCTCGTCTTCGACACCTCGAAGTTCATCCCCGGCCTCGAGGACCCCTACCTGGTCCTGGTCCGCTCCGACGGCACCGCCACCTACACCGCCAAGGACATCGCCCTGCAGTTTTGGAAGATGGGGCTTCTCTCCGGGCTCAAGTTCCGCCCCTATACCGCCCAGCCCTCGGGCCGCCCCCTCTTTACCAGCCACCCCCAGGGCGAGCCGATGCCGTTCGGCGGCGCCAGCGAGACGATCAACGTCATCGACGTGCGGCAGAGCTACCCCCAGGAGGTCCTCAAGGCCGCCCTGCGGGCCCTGGGCCGCGACGACCTCGCCGCCGGCCACCACCACCTGGCCTACGAGACCGTGCTGCTGGAGGGCCGCCCCCTCTCGGGTCGCAAGGGCCACGTGGTCAGCGTCGACGCGCTCGTTCAGGAGGCGGTGGCCCGGGCCCGGGCGATCGTGGCCGAGAAGAACCCCGACCACCCCGACCCCGAGCTCGCCGCCGAACAAGTCGGGATCGGCGCCATCCGCTTCGCCATGGTCAAGGCCGAGCCCCGGCGGCAGATCGACTTCCGCTGGGACCAGGCCCTTTCGTTCGAGGGCGACGCCGGCCCCTACCTGCAGTACGCCCACGCCCGGGCGGCCTCGATCCTTCGGAAGGCCCGGGAGAAGGGCCTCGACCCCGAGGCCCCCCTGCCCGAAGGCGCGGTCGGCACGGCCGGCGGCTACGAGGTCGCGCTGGCCAAGGTCCTCCTCGGCTTCCCCGAGGCGGTGGAGAAGAGCGCCGTCGAGCGCACCCCTCACCTCCTCGCCGCCCACCTCCTCGACCTCGCCGCCGCCTGGAACGCCTACTACAACGCCAAGGAGGACGGTCAGCCGGCGACCCCGGTCCTCGCCGCCCCCGAGGGCCTAAGGGAGCTCCGCCTCCGGCTGGTCTGGGTGGTGAAGGAGACCCTCCGGCAGGGCCTCGCGCTCCTCGGGGTGCCGGCGCCGGAGGTGATGTGACCGGCCGCCGGCGGCTCCTCGAGGCCTGGCATTGCCCGAGCCCACCATTGCGGGCCACCGGGCGGTGCCGGAGGCCACCGGCCCCCTGCCCGGAAAACGCGTGCTCGCGCGGGGGGCCGGCCCCGGCGACCTGACCCGCCGGCGCGGCGATCTTCGGCCTCGACTTCCGCCCGGCGACGCTCGAACGGGCCCCCAGCGCCCCCCGGGCCCTCGCCGACCTCGCCGGGCCCGGGCCGAAGGCGCCGGCGGGTCGCTGCCGTCGCATCCTGGCAGCGTGCGTTCTCCCCGAGCCCCGCGCCCGGCTCCCGGCCCGTCTGGCCAGGGGACGCCTCTCTTCCGAGGGCCGGATCGCGATCGCCGACCTCGCGTTCCCGGGCCGCGTCGAGCGCGAGGCCGCCCGCGCCGCATTGGGCGCCGCCTTCGACCCCGACGAGGACGCCCCTTTGCTCGCCGCTTGCGGCCTTCCCGCCGTCCACCGGCCGGTGACCCCCTTTTCCGGCGCCTGGGCACTCGCCCCGCTGCGGCGAGGGCAGACCGTATACTTTGGAAAGATGAAGCGCTTGCTCCTGGCCGCTCTCCTAGCCCTTCCCGCTTACGCGCTGCTCACCGACCCCGCCGAGATCGCCCGGGTGCGGGTGGTGGCCGCCGCCACCCCGGCGGTGGTGCGGGTCCAGGGCCAGGCCAGCTACAGCGAGAACGCCGAGCCCGTGTGGGGGTCGGGGTTCTTCTACGCCCCCCACCGGGTCCTCACCAACTTCCACGTGATCGACGGACTGGAGAAGATCACCGTGAGCCTGGAAAACGGCGAGCAGTACCCCGCCAAGGTCTTCGCGGTGGACAAGGGCCTCGACCTCGCCATCCTGGAGACCGAGGCCAGCGCCCCGGCCACCCTCGCCTTCGCCCAGGACCCGCCGCGCCCGGGGCAGACCGCGATCCTGATCTCCAGCCCCTACGGGCGGCTCAACCTGGTCTCGCTGGGGGTGGTCTCGGGGGTGGGCCCCTTTGAGGACGCCGCCCAGCTCGGCAGCGAGGTGGGGATCGAGATCTTCGAGGTGGTCTACACCGACGCCCACGTGGCCCCGGGGAGCTCGGGCGGCCCCCTGCTCGACGGCCAGGGCAAGGTGATCGGGGTGGTCGACGCGGTGCTGGGGGGGCCAAGCGGGCTCTCCGGCATCGGGATGGCGATCCCCGCCCGGCTCGCCCGCCAGAGCATCCAGGACCTCGAGAAGTACGGCCTGCCCCAGCGGGGCTGGCTGGGGGTCACCCTGATCGACCTCACCGACCTCGACCCCCTGCTGCTCAAGGCCCTCGGCCTCTACGGCGAGCGGGGGGCGATGATCGACCGGGTGGAGCCCGGCTCCCCCGCCGCCCAGGCCGGCCTGCGGGGGGCCGAACGCGACCAGCTCGGCAAGCTGGTCAGCCTCGGCGACGTGATCCTGGCGGTCAACGGCAAGCCGGTCAAGAACCGCTTCGAGGTCATCCAGGCGATCGCCCGGCACCGCCCCGGCGACCGGGTGACCCTGACCCTGTGGCGGAACGGCCGGCGGGTCGAGGTCGAGGTGGCCCTCACCGTGCGCCGCTAGCATGGACCTCCGCGCCCTCTTCGCCGAGCTCGGGCAGGCGGCCCCGCCCCTCCCGGTGGCGGGGGTGACCCACGACTCCCGGAAGGTGCGGCCGGGGTTCGTCTACGTCGCCTTGCGGGGCCGAACGCACGACGGCCACGCCTTCGTCGGGGAGGCCCTCGAGAAGGGGGCAGTGGCGGCGGTGGGGGAGGCGGACCTCGACCTCCCGGTCCCCTACGCCCGGGTCGGGGACGCCCGCCGGGCCCTCTCGCGCCTGGCGGCGGCGTTCTTCGGCGAACCCTCCCGGCGCCTCTTCGTGGTGGGGGTCACCGGCACCGACGGAAAGACCACCACCGCCCACCTGATCCATCGCCTGCTGCGGGCCTCGGGGAAGCGGGCCGGCCTGGTGAGCTCGGTGGGGTACGCCCTGGAGGACGCCTGGCGGTTCCCGGAGGGCCACTTCACCACCCCCGAGGCCCCCGAGCTCCAGGCGGTGCTCGCCGAGATGGTCGCCGCGGGGCTTGAGTACGCGGTGGTGGAGACGAGCTCCCACGCCCTCGCCCAGCACCGGGTCGCCGACCTGGCCTACGACCTCGCGGTCTGGACCCACCTGGCCCCCGAGCACCTCGACTTCCACGGCGACATGGAGGGCTACTTCGAGGCCAAGGCCAGCCTGGTGCGGCGGGCGGGCTTTAGCGTGCTGAACGCCGGGTGCCCCTACGCCCGCCGCCTCATGGACCGCCCCCATCTGGCCTACGGCGAGGGCGGGGCGCTCTTTTCCCGGGATCTGCGCGAGGAGGCCGGGGGCCTCGCCTTCACCCTGGTCGCCGGGTCGGCGCGGATCCCCGTCCGGCTGCCGATGATCGGGGCCTACAACGTGGAAAACGCCCTGGCCGCCCTGGCCGCGGCGAAGGCGATGGGGCTTGGGCTGGAGGCCGCCGTCCGGGGCCTCGAGGCCTTCCCCGGGGTGCCCGGACGCATGCAGGTCCTGAGCCCGGCGCCGATCCGGCTGGTGGTCGACTTCGCCCACACCCCAAAGGCGCTCGAAAACGCCCTCAACGCCCTTCGCCCCACCACCGAGGGCAGGCTGCTGGTGGTGGTGGGGGCGGCCGGCGAGCGGGACCCGGGCAAGCGGCGGCCGCTCGGTGCGGTCGCCGGCCGGCTCGCCGACCTCGCGATCTTCACCGAGGAGGACAGCCGGAGCGAGCCCACCGAGGCGATCCTCGCCGAGCTCGCGGCCGGGGCCCGGGGGGGAAGGGCCGAGGTGCGCCTCGAGCCCGACCGGGAGGCGGCGATCGCCCTGGCCGCCCGCCTCGCCCGCCCCGGCGACACCGTGCTCTTCGCCGGCAAGGGGCACGAGCGCACCCTGGAGCGGGCGAACGAGGTCCTCCCCTGGGACGAGGCCGCCCGGGTGCGGGCCGCCTTCGGCGTAGACTAGGGGCGTGCGCGAGTCCCTCTACCGCGTCCTCGACCGGCTGGAGGCGGCGATCTACCTCTCCGCCGGGCTCCTGCTCGCGCTGGCCGCCGGGCTGATCCTGGTCTTCGCGGCGATCGAGGGGGTGGCCGCCTTCTTCGCCGGGGACTACCCGGCGGGGGTCATCCACCTGCTCGACCGGGTTCTGCTGGCCCTGATGCTGGCCGAGGTGATCTACACCGTGGTCCGGTTCGCCCGCGAGGGGACGATCGAGGCCGAGCCCTTCCTGGTCATCGGGATCATCGCCAGCGTGCGCCGCCTGCTGGTCCTCACCGCCGAGGGGGTGGCCGAGGTCAGCCTCAAAAGCCCCCGCTTCCTGGCCCTCCTGGCCGAGCTGGCCTCGCTGGCGGTGGCGGTGCTGCTGTTTGCCTGGGCGATCTACCTGATCCGACGCTCCCGGGCCGCGTAAACTAAGGCCGTGCGCCGCTTCCGCCCCAACCTCATCCCCCCGCTGGAACACGGCGAGCGGGCGATCTACTGGCTGGTGGCGGTGCTCCTCATGCTCGGGGCGGTGGTCTACCTGGGCTTCACGGTGACCGAGGTCTTCGCCACCTACCGCGCCGGCGACTTCACCCAGGGGACGATCGAGCTCTTGAACGGCTCGCTGCTCACCCTCATGCTGGCCCAGGTGGTCTACACCACCCTGAACTTCCTGGAGACCGGCTACATCCAGATCGAGCCGGTGCTGGTGGTGGGGATCATCGCGGCGGTGCGGCGCATCCTGGTCATCGCCGCCCTCCTCAGCACCCACGCCGAGGAGGGCCCGGAGCTGTTTTCCCGGGCGATGACCGAGCTCGGCTACATGGGGGCGATCACGCTGGCGCTGGCGGTGGCGGTGTTCCTGATCCGCTACCGCAAGAAGGAGGCGACATGAACCGCGACGAACTGGTGCGCTGGCTCGACGCCTACCTCGACATCGGGGGCCTCGACGACGTAAGCCAAAACGGCCTGCAGGTCGAGGGACGGGCCGAGGTCACCCGGGTGGGGGCGGCGGTGGACGCGAGCCTGAAGACCTTCCAGGACGCCCTCGCCCAGGGGGTCGACTTCCTGATCGTCCACCACGGTCTGTTTTGGGGCCGGCCCGAGCCGGTGGTGGGGCCCCTGCGCCGCCGCCTGGCGGCCCTCTTCGAGGGGGGCGTCAACCTCTACGCCGCCCACCTGCCCCTCGACGCCCACCCCGAGGTCGGCAACAACGCGGTCCTGGCCCGGGCGCTCGGGCTCACCGAGCTCGCCCCCTTCGGCGGGGTGGGCCTCCAGGGGCGTTTCAGCCCGGCCCAACGGCTCCACGACCTCGCCGACCGGATGGGCCGGATCACCGGGATGCAGGCGCTGGTGCACCAGGGGGGCTCGGACCTCATCCAGCGGGCGGCGGTGGTCACCGGCTCGGGCGCCTCGCTGATCGCCGAGGCGGCCCGGGCGGGGCTCGACCTCCTGATCACCGGCGAACCCAAGCACGCCGCCTTCCACGATCCCTTCGAGTGGGGGATCAACGTGCTCTACGCCGGCCACTACGACACCGAGGTCTTCGGGGTCAAGGCCCTGGCCGAGAGGATCGAGGCCGAGTTCGGCCTGCCCTGGGTCTTCCTCGACCACCCCACCGGGCTATGAAGAAGGGGTTCTTCCTCACCCTCGAGGGCCCCGAGGGCGCCGGCAAGACCACCCTCGGCGAGCGGCTGGCCGGGTGGTTCCGGGAACGGGGCGCCGAGGTCGTCCTCACCCGCGAGCCCGGCGGCACCCCCCTGGGCCGGCGGATCCGCGAGCTCCTGCTCTCGACCCCGATGGAGGCCGAGACCGAGTTCCTCCTCTACCTCGCCGACCGGGCCGAGCACACCCGGCGGGTGATCCGGCCCGCCCTGCTGGCCGGTCGGGTGGTGATCAGCGACCGCTACGCCGACTCCTCCTACGCCTACCAAGGCCACGGCCGGGGGCTGCCGCTCGCCTGGATGCGGGCGGCGACCGAGGGGGCGACCGGGGGCCTCGCCCCCGACCTCACCCTCCTCCTCGACCTCGACCCTGAGGTGGGGCTGGCCCGGGTGCGGGGGGGGCGGGACCGCCTCGAGGCCGAGGACCTCGCCTTTCACCGCCGGGTGCGCCAGGGCTTCCTCACCCTGGCCGCCGCCGAGCCCGAGCGGTTTGCGGTGATCCCCGCCGACCGCGACCCCGAGCGGGTCTTCCGGTCGGCGGTGCGGG